>JBEKSB010000379.1:0-2736 GCA_049517455.1 Xanthobacteraceae bacterium | reverse complement strand
ACAGGCTCCGCGAAGCAATCCAGCTTTCCCACTCCGCCCGTCTGGATTGCTTCGTCGCAGCGTACCACGACATTGAAAATGCTCAGGAATTTGCCTCGTTATGCACACGCGTCCCCTACATTTTCCGGCCGTTTTGCCCTTCCCGTCGTGGCCCGGTGTGGCCCGATCCTAGTAGCTGTTGACGCGCTCGCCGGCCATGGTAGGAAAGCGCACCCCGGACCTGTTTCCGGGCGGTCGCCCGGATGTGGCATCCCCCGCCACGAAGCCGGGGTTACTGGCAGGACGGCCCCTCGTAATAACTCCTAGAGGGCCACGGTGGGCAAACCTCAGTTGAGGTAGTCCCATGTCCCCCGTTGAACCGTTGGCATTGTCGCCGCGCGAAGCCGCCGCCTATCTCTCGATCAGCAAGCGTACTCTCTCGCGCCTCATTCGATCAAAGACGGTCGCCGCCCGCAAGGCGGGGCTGCGCACGCTGGTCGATGTGGCGTCGCTCAAAGCCTATTACGATTCGTTGCCGCTCAAGACCGATCACGCTCCGCTTGCGTTCGTCCATCCGGTCACGGGCAGGCGTCACCGGGCGCGTCGGAAGGATCACTAACGCTATTGACCACGACTGAGGCGAGTGCTGGATTTAGCGGCGCGACGATGGGGCGCGCCATGCCATTGCGGGCGTGCCGTGAGTGCGGCAAAGAGGTTAGCAGCACCCGCCCGAGCTCCAGCCGGCGCAGTGTCAGTGCGGTTGCGCCGACCCCGTACCTCGCTGAGCTCCCGCTCTATCGTTCCGCCCCGAACCGGACTCGGCGAAAAAGAATTGGCGACGTCGGTCGGCAGCCGCAGCGCGGCGCCGACGCCGGGTGCGGGTCGGTCTGCTGCGGAGCTCAGTGTCAGTGCGGTTGCGTGCCCTATGAGACGTCTGTTCGCGGGTCGCACGGAGCGCCCCACGCGCGGCCAACGCTCGCCCCGATGACGGAGCAAAAGGCCTCGCGTTCACCTACTTCATCGTCAATACGCGGGAGGCGCGCGAATTCTGAAAAAAGAATTCTTCAAAAAGAATTCTTCAAAAAAGAACTCTCCAAAAAGAATTCTTCAAAAAGAATTCTGAAAAAAGTACGTCGCCAAAAAGATGCGCTAATCGCCATCGGCCAGCCTAAAGCATCGGCTCGACAAAGAAGCGACCCACCCAATCAGCGGCCTTCTTCTCAGAGGAGAAAATAAGTCCGAAACTCGACCGCGCTAATGGCCCGCAGCAGCCTCCAGACATCTTGGTTGACTGATTCTGCAGAAGGAGCGCCCCTGGTCCCCCCAACGCATCAGCGGCCTTCTCAGGGCCAGTGCGGCGGATTTGTCGATCGGGCTGTTGGCCACGGCGACGGCGGATCGGGCTGTTGGCCACGGCGACGGCGTAGCTCAGGCGGCGCGGTCTGGAGCTCGGGCGGCGCGGGTCGGCGGCGGCGCCGGCGGGAATTCGGCGCGCCGGTGCGCTTCGGTCGGCGCGGGGCCTCATGATCGTTCGCCCCGAACGCCCGAGCTCCACCGTCCGCCCCGAACCGGAATTGCAAAAAAGAAATCGGCGACCTCGGTCGGCAGCCGCAGCGCGGCGCCGGCGCCGGCTGCCGGGTCGGTCTGCTGGCGGAGCTCTCGCCGCCGCCGCGAGCGGCGGGCTGATGGCCTATAGCACCGACGTCACTGACCTGCTCCGTCGTGCGGCGGATTATGTCGATCGTATCCTGAAGGGCGCCAAGCCTGGCGATCTGCCGATCCAGCAGCCAACCAAGTTCGACCTGGTGATTAACCTGAAAGCTGCGAAGGCGCTCGGCGTCACCATCTCACCGACGCTGCTCGCCACCGCCGACGAGGTGATCGAATGATGCGCGCGCGCGCGCGAGAAAACGCACAAAGCGGGTTAACGCGGCCCCTTGTCCGAGCAGATTCAAGGAGCACCCTGGCCGTGCTGTTGCGATCGGCCTGTTGGCGAAGCCTACCGCCTAGCTCGAGCGCCGCGCCCAAAGCTGCCGCGCCGGCGCCGCCCCAGCGCTCGCTGCCGTCGATCAAGTCAAAAAGAAATCGGCCGGCGCCGCGGTCCAAAGCTCGGGCCGGATTCGGCCCGCCGCTCGGCTCAGCCTCGCGCGCGAGGAATCGCGAAAAGAATGGCTAACGCGCTGCCCGATTATCAGCTCCGTTTGCGTTTGGCGGATGCCATAGTCATTGAGGTTGAGGTAGATCACCAGCCAGATCCCACTGGCATAACGCTTGGCGCCCTTTTTGCGTATGGCCGTCTCAAGCGCTTGGGGAATGGCGTCAGCGCGGGCGGCCCAATCCTCGGCAGGATCGAACTCGATACCGCCGTCGGTGCGATACTCCTCGCCCATTTTGCGTCCCGGCATGTCGGCGATCGTGACCTCAACGTTTTTGGTCGCACCGCCGACCCGGACGTACCCATCGGGCCACTGGTCACCGGGACCCGAGAGCCATGCCCGATCTGCTGATTTGAGACGGATGGCAAACTCGGCCAAGGTCCACGCGTCGAGAAGGAACTTCTGCCGCGGATTGTTGAACAGAACCTTCGAGGTTGTGCGCCGGTGGAGCGCCTTCACTACGGCTCGGAAGTCGCGCGGCGGACGCGGAACAGTCAACGTCGAGTGCGCGGCCCTCAGCTCGTCATCCCGCAACGCCGGGCCAGCCGGTGAGTCGTCTTCGTCTAGCCATCCGTGAGCCGCGGGATCGAAGCCATCGTCG
>JBEKSB010000378.1:0-3690 GCA_049517455.1 Xanthobacteraceae bacterium | reverse complement strand
CGAAAGCCGGGCGCGATATCGTCGCGCGCCAGAGCGTAGGACACGTTGGCGGCGAGAAAGCCGATCTTCGAGCCGCAGTCGAAGCTGCGGCCGTCGAATTTCAAGCCGTAGAATGGCTGCGTCCGCGCCAGCGAGATCATGGCGTCGGTCAGCTGAATCTCGCCGCCGGTGCCGCGATCCTGTTTTGCCAGGAGGTCGAGAATCTCAGGCTGCAGGATGTAGCGGCCGGTGAGGATCAGGTTCGACGGCGCCTTATCGCGCGACGGCTTCTCCACCATGCTGGTGATGGAGAAGACCCGGCCCTTAGCCGCGCCGACGCCGACCACGCCATATTGATCGACGCGCTCGTGCGGCACTTCTTCGACGGCGACGATGTTGGCGCGCTCGCCGATTTCGTGGGCGGCATCGATCATCTGGGCGAGACAGCCGCGTTCGTGCTGCACCAGCACGTCCGGCAGGAGCAGCGCGAACGGCTCGTTGCCGATGAGCTCGCGGGCGCACCACACCGCGTGCCCGAGCCCGAGCGGCTCCTGCTGGCGCGTGAAGCTGGTCGACCCGGGTTTCGGCAGATCACGCCGCAGCAAGTCGAGCGCCTGCTGTTTCTGGCGCTCCAGCAGCGTCATTTCGAGCTCGACTTGCCGGTCGAAATGATCCTCGATGACGCCCTTGTTGCGCCCGGTGACGAAGATGAAGTGCTCGATGCCGGCTTGGCGGGCCTCGTCGACGACGTGCTGGATCAGCGGCCGGTCGACCACCGGCAGCATCTCCTTCGGCATCGCCTTGGTCGCCGGCAAAAACCGGGTGCCGAGCCCGGCCACGGGGAAGACAGCTTTGCGGATCGGTTTCATGCTTTGCCGTTGGGGCGAGGGGAGGGAGGGAAGACGCGGGACGCTGTGTTGCCCAAATCTTTGTTCAAGTGAGGATACAGGTTAAATGGACGCACAATCGGGATCGCTTGGTACAAATTACCTTGACCGCGTTTTCGCTACGGGTGTTCGCGGGCGCTTTTCGGACGCTGGAATCAGGCCGCCTGACGGTTGGATAACATAGCAGGCGCCTTTTCGGGCGGCCACGGATCAAGATACCAGACCGCTATCGGGATCGCACGTTTTCGAGAACACTGTCATGTCCATTCCGACGCTCATCCTTCGCCTTGTTGCGGCATTGCTCATCGCCGCCGGGGTGGCCGATGCCGCGCTGGCACAGGACAAGCCCGATAACTGGCTGACACGGATGTTTCAACCGTCGGCCAACCCCGCGGTCCCCGCGCCCGGCACACGCGAGTGGAGCGGGCAACCGGGCGCATCCGGCAATCCACCGCGAGTGGAGCGGGCAACCGGGCGCATCCGGCAATCCACTGATGACCGCGGACGCGATCCGCGCCGCCGCCGCCGATTTCGGCAATTGCCTCGCCGGATTGTGGCCGCAGGCCGAGCGGCGCGGCGTCAGCCGCGCCACTTACGAGCGCTATACCGCAGGCCTGACACCGGACCTGAGCATTATGGACTTGCTCGATGCCCAGCCGGAATTCACCAAATCGCCCTGGGACTATCTCGACGCGCTGGTAAGCGACGAACGCATCGCCCGCGGCCGCGAGCTCTTGACCCAATATGCCGCGGCCTTCGACGCCGAGGAGCGCAGCTATGGCGTCAGCCGCTTTATCATCGCGGCGATCTGGGGCGTCGAGTCGAACTACGGCACCAAGGGCGGCGACCGCCCGGTGCTGCGCTCGACGGCGACGCTCGCCTGCGTCGGCCGCCGCCGCGATTATTTCCGCGAGGAATTCCTGTCGACGCTCGAAATCCTGCAGCGCGGCGACGTCAAGCCCGACCGCCTGATCGGCTCGTGGGCCGGCGCCTTCGGCCCGACCCAGTTCATGCCGACCACGTTCAAGCGTTTTGCCGTCGATTTCGACGACGACGGGCGGCGTGACATCGTCGACTCCGTTCCCGACGTCATCGCCTCGACCGCGAACAATCTGAAAACCGACGGCTGGGTCAGCGGGGCGGGTTGGGGTTACGAGGTCGTGTTGCCGCCGAACTTCAATTACCTGCTGGCCGATCGTTCGAAGCAGATGACGATTGGCCAATGGCAGACGCTCGGCATCAGGCGCGCGGGCGAACAGTCGTTTCCGCACCCGGCCGATCATGCATATTTGCTGTTGCCGGCCGGCGCGCGCGGGCCCGGCTTTCTGATGCTGGAGAATTTCCGCGTCATCATGAAATACAACCCGGCCGAAGCTTATGCGCTCGCCATCGGACATCTCGCCGACCGGCTGCGCGGCGGCGGCCCGTTCGTGCAGAGCTGGCCGCGCGACGAGCGCGCGCTCACCATGCCCGAGCGCTACGAGGTGCAGCAGCTTCTGGCGCGGCGGGGTTTCGATGCCGGCGAGCCCGACGGGCGGCTCGGCCCGCGCACCCGCATCGCCATCCGCAATTTCCAGGTCGCGACCGGCCAGATCCCCGATGGCTTCGCCTCGAGCCTCGTGCTCGACCGCCTGCGGCAACCTTGAGTTATCCGCTGACGAAAACAAGTGTACGCAGTTTGCGCCACTGATCATCGCTGGCGATGCTTCCCCGGATCGGCGATCAAACTTTGTGGCTCTTCGCGTAATGCTCAGCGATATCGTCGCTCGTGGTCAGGGCGTCGGTCGCGTGGTAATCGGCGAATACTTGTACAGCGTTTTGTCCATGTCTTCTTCAGTGCTGAAACTCTACGCGCTTTCTATTGGATTTCGGAAACTGGGCGAGGCCGTGCTTCATCCAATTAGACTAGGTAAGACCTTAGCAGCAAGGCATTGCTGGACGTACGTAGGAAGCACCCCGCATGAGTGTGGCGACATGCCGGGGATGGTTGTAGAAGCAGAGCCGGATATCGCTTCGCTCATCTTGGCCGCACCAGCTGATTTTCGAGACGATGTCGAGGATTGCACCTGCTGTCCGGTGAGCGTAGTCGCAGCAAGCCGAACCCGGTCAACCCCTGGAGCGCAAGAGGAACATCCGTGTCGCGAAAATACATAAACCCGCCCGGTCTGTTTAATCATCCCAACTACACGCGCGTGTTGACGGTGGAGAAGCCGTCGAAGCTGATCTACATCGCCGGTCAGACGCCCGCAGACGATAACTATCAGCCGCTGCATCCGGGCGATGTCCGCGCGCAATATATCGCCGTGCTCGATGGCTTGGCGCTTCAGCTCGATGCGGCGGGAGCGACCTGGGGCGACGTGGTGTTTCGGCGCATGTATGCGCTCGACGTGCCGGCGTTTCTGAAAGTGCTCAACGACAAGACGCTGCCGGTGCCATGGGATGCGAGCCGCCCGTCGCCCAGCACGCTCATCGGCGTGACGGCGCTGTCGAATCCGGGGTTTCTGATCGAGGTCGAGATCATGGCCGTGGTGGCGGCCTGATTGGGACGGAGCTCTTCAGTCGAAACTCGGCCATCCGTACATTTTATTGGACTCCCAGCCGCCGCTACCGCGTTCCGGTATGAAAACGGGATGACGTCGAGAACAAAAGTCAGGATGCTAAGACGCCGGAGACGCGGAAAACAGCAACTCGAAAAGTACGTAACTATGTTGGGCCAACGAAAGCTGATCGATCCGGCGAAAATTTGAAGGTCATCAGCCGTTAAATTTTAACATGCATGTTCGTATGTCTCCTTTGGGCCCGAGGGCAGACGTGCAAAAGCCTC
>JBEKSB010000377.1:0-2551 GCA_049517455.1 Xanthobacteraceae bacterium | reverse complement strand
ACGCATTGCGCCCCGAGCGCGGCGATGTTGCGGGCAACGTTGCCGGCGCCGCCGATCTCGACCGCGTTGTGCTGGACCTTAAGCACCGGCGTTGGCGCCTCGGGGGAAATGCGCGTGACTTCGCCGTAGACGAAGTCGTCGAGCATGACGTCGCCGACGCAGAGAATTGTCTGCTTGGAAACAAGCCGCAGGGCTTCTTCGAAATCGAACATGTTGTGCCCCCGGGGACCCGCGCCCCGTCTTTAGCGATAGCGATCGGCCCGATCGAGATAGCCGCTGACGTAGCGCTTCACCCCTTCCTCGATCGTGGTGAAGTCCGCATCGAAACCGGCGCGGCGTAAATTGCCGATCTCGGCCTGCGTGAAATACTGATAGCTGTCGCGGATCGATAACGGCATGTCGATATATTCTATTTTGGGCTCGCGGCCGAGCGCCGCGAACATAGCCGTCACCAAATCGCGGAAGCTGCGCGCCTGCCCGGTACCGACGTTGAAGATACCCGATACCGCGGGCGTCTCCATCAGCCAGCGCACGACTGCGACCGCATCGTCCACGTAAATGAAATCGCGCTTTTGATCGCCGTCGGCGATGCCGGCGCGGTGCGATTTGAACAGCCGGATAGGCCCGCCGGCCTTGGCATCGTCGAAACGCTTGGCGACGAGACTCGTCATTTCGCCTTTGTGGTACTCGTTGGGGCCAAAGACATTGAAGAATTTAAGCCCGGCCCATTGCGGCGGCAGTTTGTCTTTGCGCGCAACGCGTTCGACGACGGCGAGATCGAACATATGCTTGCTCCAGCCGTAGAGGTTCATCGGCTTGAGCCGCTTGAGCGCGGCGAGCGACCAGTCGTCGGAAAAGCCGGCCGCACCGTCGCCATAGGTCGCGGCCGAGGAGGCATAGATGAAAGGCGTGCGCGTCGCCGCGCACCAGTCGAACAAGCGCAGCGACAGCCGGAAATTGTTTTCCATGAGGAGATCGCCGTCGGTCGCGGTGGTCGAGGAGATGGCGCCCATGTGCACAACGGCGTCGAGCTTGCGCCCGTCGAGCCAGCGCGACAGGTCCGCCGGCGGAACGAATTCGGTGAGCTGTCGGCCCGCGAGGTTGCGCCATTTGCCGTCGCTGCCGAGGATATCGTTGACGGCGATGTCCGGGCGCCCGGCCTCGTTGAGGCTCGCAAGCAGGTTCGATCCGATGAAGCCGGCCCCGCCGGTGAGCAGTAACATCGACGCTGTGACACCGTGAGGTTGCCCTTGATCCCCCTTTGCCTCAGTCTTGTTCCCGGTGCAACGCCGGACCGCGCCTGGCAGCGCCGCTAAGTCAGGTCCGGCCGACGATAGAATGAACCTGTATTCATTATATAAATGAATCGCACTTCACAAATAGATCGGCCCGCGCCAGCGGCGGATGCCAGCCCCATCCTGATCGTGCCGTATATGTGGATCGGCGATTTCGTCCGCTGCCATTCGGCGGTCACGCTGCTGCGCCAACGCTTCCCCGATCGTGCGGTCGACATTTTAGCAACGACGCTCTGCGCACCGTTGGCCGATTATATGCCCGGCGTCCGTCAAGCGATTGTCGCGGACCTGCCGCGCGGCCGGCTTGCGCTAGCCCAGCAGCGCGCGCTTGCCGAGCGCTTCAAGCGCGAACGCTATGGCATGGCGCTGACGATGCCGCGCACCTGGAAATCGGCGCTCGCGCCTTTTATCGCGGGCATTCCGCAACGCACCGGATTCGTCGGCGAGGCGCGATTTTTCCTGATCAACGACTTGCGCTTCGGTGAGCGCAAGCTGCCGCGCATGGTGGACCAGTGCGCCATGCTGGCGCTGCCGCGCGGCGCCAAGCAGCCGCCCGCGTGGCCGATGCCGGAGCTTAAAGTCCCGGCTGCCGAGAGCGCGGCGTGGCGCAGCCGGCGCGGCTTGATGCCGGACCACCGCCCCGTCGTGGCGCTCGCGCCTGGCGCCGTCGGACCATCGAAGCGATGGCCGAGCGAAGCTTACGCCGCCCTCACCCGCCGGCTGATAGCCGACGGTCTCTCCGTTTGGGTGCTAGGCGGCCCAGACGAAAAGCCTCTGGCAACGGAAATCGCCGGTGATAGCGGGGCGCGCGACCTCACCGGCCACGACCTGCGCGACGCCATCCTCGCGCTCGCGTCGGCTTCCGTCGCGGTCTCCAACGATTCCGGCCTCTTGCATGTCGCGGCGGCTCTGGGCACGCCCTCGATCGGGATTTTCGGCCCAACGAGTCCGTGGCACTGGGCGCCGCTCAATCCGCTCGCCGGCGTCGTCGAAACCAAAAGCGTGCTCGCGTGTCGGCCGTGCCATAAACCGGTATGCCGGCTGGTCCATCACCGTTGCATGCGCGAGATCACGCCCGACGAGGTCCTGGCCACGACCCGCAGCGCGCTCGCGGCGGCGACCGTAAGCAGGCCGGAAGTACCGGCATAACGCCGTATTCATCAAATCAGCGTAAGGCGAGGCCGTTGAGGAGACAGGTTACGGCATGACGGTCCTGGTCACTGGCGGAGCCGGATATATCGGCAGCCACATGGTGC
>JBEKSB010000376.1:0-2567 GCA_049517455.1 Xanthobacteraceae bacterium | reverse complement strand
GCTCGAATACCCTCTGCTGGTCGGCGGGCGCACGGCGCTCGAAGCGCAAGGCTTCGCCCATTACCTCACTCAAAAGCTGGAAGAGGTCCATCTCTACGGCCCTGAAGCCCCGCCGCGCTGGCTCGGCAAAGCGAATGTCGGCGTGCGCTTTGTCTACCACAATGACCGCAAGCTCTTTCGGACCGGCCTGCCATCGAAAGCCCTTACACACATTGAAGGTGCAACCAACAAACCCGCCGGCGACGCGCAGCACGCCGGCTGGCTGGTTCAGAACTGGGGCCAATGGGATTGGCCGCTGGCTCTATCAACGCCCGAGCGCGCCATACTTGAGTTATTGGACGAACTGCCGGCCCGGGAAAGTTTTCATCAAGCCGATATGCTAATGGGCGGACTCGCCACGCTCAGCCCGCGGCGCTTACAAAAGCTTCTGGAAGATTGCCATAGCGTGAAAGTGAAGCGCCTGTTCTTCTACTTCGCCGACCGCCATCATCACGCCTGGCTCAAGCGGCTCGACAAGAAAACCATTAATTTCGGCGAAGGCAAACGCATGCTGGTGAGGGGCGGCACTTTAGATCGGACTTACCAGATAACGGTGCCGGAGATGTCCGATGCCGTTCACTGAGATCTACCGGCGCCAGGTCGCGCTCCTGATCCGCCTGCTGCCGGTTGTCGCCGAGGAAAAGTGTTTCGCGCTGAAGGGCGGGACCGCCATCAATCTCTTCATCCGCGATATGCCGCGTTTGTCGGTCGACATCGATCTTACTTATCTGCCGATCCAGCCCTATGCGGAATCGCTGGCCGCCATCAATGCTGCGATGGGCCGGATTGCCGCCCGCGTCCAGCGCGCTATCCCGGGATCGACGCTTGCAGAAGGCGAGAAGGGCGCCCGCACCCATCTTTTGGTTCGCGCCGATGGCGCCACCGTCAAGATCGATGTGACGCCGGTCCTGCGCGGGTGCCTGCAAGACCCGGTGCTCAAGGGCGTCACCGACCTCGTCGAAAGCACATTCGGGTTTGCGGAGATGCCCATCTTGCCGTTCGCCGATCTTTACGCGGGCAAGATCGTCGCCGGACTCGACCGCCAGCACCCCCGCGATTTCTTCGACACGCGCGAACTGTTCGCCAGCGAGGGCATCGATGACGCCCTGCGCCGCGCTTTCATTGTCTATCTGGAATGCCATAGGCGCCCGGTACACGAACTTCTGACCGCCCGGCGGAAGGATATGACGCTCGACTATAAACGCGGCTTTGTCGGCATGACCGAAGAGCACGTCAGCCTCAAGGAGCTGGTCGAGGAACGGGAGATTTTGATCACCGAAGCGGTCGGCAATATGCCCGAGGATCACAAGCGCTTCCTGCTCTCGTTTGAGCGCGGCAAGCCGGATTGGTCACTGATCGGATGGCCCTCGGCCGCCGAGCTTCCGGCCATCAAGTGGCGTCAACGCAATCTTGACAAGCTTCAGCCCGACGAGCGTGCGTCGCTCGTTGCCGAGCTTGAAAAAGTCCTCGCTGCCTAGGCGGATCGGCGCAAGGCCTCGTTCACTTGCCGTCCAATCTCGGGATAACCGCCGGCCTTCTCGATGCTGCGCGTCACCGACGCGAATTCAGGAAACTTCAGGCGCGCGCGCACAACGGCCTCGTGGGTTCGCTTGTCGACATAGGTGCGATCGGCATAGGGCGCGAGGCAAGCGAGGCGCCGGTCGGTCAATTCGCTGCCCTTCCTTCTCGGCGGGTCTTGCACATGGTCGCGCAGAATCGACTCAATCAGCATCGAGGGGAGACGCTTCTCCGTCACACGCCGCTTAAGCTCCGGCCAGGGCGCTCCGACATATTCATTGGCGAGCCGCAGGCGCCTCCGAAAAGCAGACAAGTCCGCCATCTCGTTGAGCGTCGTGTCCGGGCCGATCTCCGATCGCTCGACATGCTCGGGCAACAGCGCCGCCTCGCTGAGGTGATCCCCGTCGATCCGGCGCGTTTCGGCTCGTTCGCGAACGCCAGCAAGAAATTCTGAAGCGATCGTTCCCGGTTCTGAAATTCTCCGGTCGCCGCGCTGCCGAATGTCCTCCCCAAGTAACCGCGCCATAGCTGAAAGCCGGCGATGCGCGTCATCCAACGAACGCCATCGCCCCTTCCACCAGTCCATGACCTTCGTGTTTCCGAAATCGATTGTCGATGAGCGCGCGATCGCGATGATTTGCCGTTCGTGCTGCTCGCGTCGCCAGAACAACGGCTGCAACCTATCCAGATTTGCGGCGAACGGCGCGATAACCTCCCGACCTCTGCCACAACGGATGAGGTTAGGCAGGACCCGGTCGCGGATTGCCGCAGGATCGGCCTTTGCATCTTTAAAGGCCTGATCCGCTTCGAACGCCAGGATGTCCACGATTCCGCCGGGGGAGGGATCGTCCTGCGCTGATTTAATCCACGCGACAAAATCGAGCGATCGGAAAAATGAAATGCGCTTGCCGACCACGTCGGGGTCTCGGTGGCGCAGCAGTTCCTCGAAGTGATGCCAGCACAGGAGCAGGACACAGTCGTTCGCGGCGAAGGACGCAAGAAAGTCGCTC
>JBEKSB010000375.1:0-2568 GCA_049517455.1 Xanthobacteraceae bacterium | reverse complement strand
GTGCCGGTGCCGCCGCCCAGTTGCTTTACCTGGGCCAGAATGAGCCGGCAGACCTCGGCGACGACCCAAGTTCCGATGGCGAAGTACGCGCCGCGCAGACGAAAAACGATCAGCGCTGCCGGAATGGCGACAAGCCCGGCGATGACGCCGGCCAGCACGATCGAGAGCACTGGATCGAGGTCTGCCACCACCGTAAAGGCGAACAGCGCGTAAGCGCCCATGCCGACGAAGGCTTGTTGCCCGACGGAAATCAGGCCGGCGCTGCCGGCGAGCAGGCTCCACAATTGCGCCAACGCCAGCATCGTGAAGACGTAGAACAGTTCCTGCAGCAGCACCCGGCTTGCAAACGCGGGGAGCGCGACCAGGAGGAGGATGCCGGGAACGGCGAGGATCAGCGTAACCGTCGACGCGCGCGTCGCGCGCGCGACGGCAAAGCGGGGGGCTGCGCCGGGATCGGCCGGGGTCAATCCGCCTATGCGCATGCCGCCGCTCTCAGTCCACCGCGCGCGGAAACAGGCCGCGCGGCCGTATCACCAGCACGATCAGGAACGCGACATGGCCGGAGAGAATTTGCCATTCGGGATCGATATGTGCGCCGATCGTCTGCGCCACGCCGACAACAATGCCGCCGGCGAGCGTTCCCCACAGGCTGCCGACGCCGCCGATGATGACCGCCTCGAATGCGTAGAGGAGCCGTGCCGGACCGATGCTGGGATCGAAATTGGCGCGCGCGCCGAGGAAGAATCCGGCGACGGCGCAGACGGCGAGCGCAATCCCCATGGTCATTGCGTAGATCGAGCGATTGTTGATGCCCATGAGTTGCGCGATCTCGACGTCATCGGACGTGGCGCGAAACGCCCGTCCAACCGCCGTCCGGTAGAAAACGCCGTTGAGCAACAAGATGACGGCAATCGCCGATAGCAGACAGATCACCGGCATGACCCCGATCGCGATGCCGCCACCGAGCGGCAGCGAAGCGCTTTGCAAGGGGCCGACATCGAGCCGGCGGGTGTCCGCGGAAAAGGTTTCAAGCAGACCGTTCTGCACGATGATCGACAGTCCGAAGGTGATCAGCAAAGGCGGAAGGATATTGCGGCCCAGCGCCCGATTGAGCAGCACGGATTGCAGCGCATAGCCGACGACGAACATCAGCGGCACCACCACCACGCAGGCGACGGCAAGCGGCACACCGGCGCTCGTGGCTGCGAGGATCAAAAACGCTCCAAGCACGATCAGATCGCCATGCGCGAGATTGACCAGGCGCATGATTCCGAAGATGACCGAGAGCCCGGTGGCATAGAGCGAATATAGTCCGCCCAGCAGGATTCCTTGCAGCAGCGTGTCGATCCAGCCCAACATGCGCTTACAATCCGAAATAGGCGGCGTGAATGGCGTCCCGAGTCAGCTCCTGCGGGCGGCCAGTGAGGCTCACGCGACCTTCCTGAAAACAATAAGCCCGGTCCGCAACCGACATGGCATGGACAAGGTCTTGCTCGACAAGGACGACGCTTGTGCCGCGCTCCTTGATGTCCGCGAGCGCGGCGTAGATGTCGCGGATGATGATCGGCGCGAGACCGAGACTGAGCTCGTCGCACAACAGAATGCGCGGGTTCGACATCAGGCTCCTCCCGATGGCGACCATCTGTTGCTGGCCGCCGGACAGCGCCGTACTCGGCGCGTGGCGTCGCTCCCGCAACACCGGAAATAGCCGATAAACCGCGGCGAGGTCCCACGGGCCGTCGGTGTGCCGGCCGTACGCGCCGACCAGCAGATTTTCCTCGACCGAAAGCGAAGAAAACAACCGCCGGCCTTCCGGCACCAGCGCGACGCCGAGCTTGACGATCTCGTATGCCGGCAGCGCTCCGATGTCGCGGCCGCCCAAGCGCACGGCCGACGCCGGGCGCGGCAGCAATCCCGCGATGGATTTCAAGAAGGTGGATTTTCCCGCCCCGTTGGCGCCGATGACGGCGACCGTTTCGCCCTCATTGAGGGCAAACGTGATCCCGAACAGCGCCTGGAAGTCGCCGTAAAAGGCGGTGAGCTCGTCGGTTTCCAGCACAGCCAAGTCTTAATGCCTCACGTCTCAGTGCCTTATGCCGCGATGCCCATATAGATCTCCCGGACTTCGTCCGAGGCCATGACCGAGCGAGGCTCGCCTTCGACGATCTTGCGTCCGAAGTTCAACACCACCAGTCGGGAGACGACCGCGACGAGGGCATGCACGATGTGCTCGATCCACACGATGGTCACGCCGGACTTTTGGATGTCCTGTATCAGCCGAACGAGCTCCAAGCATTCAGCCTCGGTCAGGCCGCCGGCGATTTCATCGAGCAACAGAAGCCGCGGCGCGCTGGCCAAGGCGCGCGCCAGCTCGAGCCGCTTGCGCCCCAGGAGATTGAGCGCGCCAGCGCGGCGGTTGGCGAAAGCAATCAGGCCGGTCCGTTCGAGGATTTCCCCGCAAGCGTCGACGACCTGTGCCTCGCGCTGCCTGCGGCCGTGGATGGCGGCGACCAGCAGATTTTCGAACACCGTAAGATTCTCGAACGGGTGCGGAATCTGGAACGAGCG
>JBEKSB010000374.1:0-2577 GCA_049517455.1 Xanthobacteraceae bacterium | reverse complement strand
CCTTACCGAGAGCGAGGTCGTCGACGAGGTCGAGCTGAAGATTCGGACAGATTAGGATCGGGATGATCGTCCACAAAAAGAGGTGCAGGCCGAGCACGAATGCCAGCACCCTGCCCGGCTCATGGCGGGCGAACTCGACCACCGCCGAGAGAGCGCCGCCGCGGGCTCGTGGCGTCTTCACGTCGTCCCTCCCTCGTTTCTCCATTGAACGCACTCATTTGATCGGCCACACTGCTGTCGGCCGGCGATCGGTCGGCCGACAAAACGATGCTTCGACTGGCCGAATTAGTGTGCCGGCGGCTCGGCCACTGTCAATCGCCGGGCAGGACCGCTTCGAAATGATGGGCACACCACCTCCCGACTTCTCGATCGTGCTGCCCGCCTATAATGAGGCCGCCAATGTCACCCCGATGGCGGCAACGCTGAAACCGATCATGGCGAAGCTCGGCTCGGCCGAGATCATCTTTGTTGATGACGGGTCGAGCGACGGCACGCTCGCGGCCTTGCGCGCGGCAGCTGCCGATCCGGCGATCCGCTACGTCTCGTTCACACGGAATTTCGGCCACCAGCCGGCATTGCGTGCAGGGCTGCATCATGCCCGCGGACGCGCGGTCGTGGTGATGGACGCCGATTTCGAGCACCCACCCCAGCTGATCCCCGAGATGGTCGCTGCCTGGCGTTCCGGCGCCAAGGTCGTGGCCACCCAGCGCATCGACGACGCAATCCAAGTCTCGGCCATGAAGCGGCTCACCTCCCAGCTCTATTACCGCCTGCTTGATACGATCAGCGATGTCCGCATCGCGCCGGGCAGCGCCGACTACCTGCTCCTCGACCGCGCGGTGGTCGACCACATTAATAGGCTCGAAGATCAGGATATCTTCCTGCGCGGCCTGGTGCGATGGCTCGGCTTTCCGATGATCACCGTGCCGTTCGCGCGCGGAACGCGGCGCGAGGGCGGCACCAAATACTCGCTGCGGCGGATGGTTGAGCTCGCCATCACGGGCATCGCGGCACACAGCGTGCGGCCGTTGCGCTTCGCGGTGTGGCTCTCGCTCGCCTTCGCCACGCTCGGAATCTTGCTGGTGGTTTATTCGGTCGTCAGCTTCGTGTTCGTTCGGCACACCGTCGCCGGCTGGTCATCAATCATGGCGGCAATCGCGCTCCTGGGCGCGGTCCAACTCCTCATGCTTGGCATCATCGGCGAATATGTCGGGCGCATCCTGCGCGAGACCCGCAAGCGGCCGACCTACATCGTTGCGGAGACTGAGAAGGAGAGAAGAACGAATGGCATGTAGCGAATTGAAACGATTCCGCACGCGCCTGCTCGACCGATTTGATTTGCACAAAACGCATGGTCGGCCGCGGGCCTGCCATGCGACGGCTAATACATGCCAAGACGAGCCAAAGTTCGCCGTTCAATTAGAGGTAAGGACGCGCTATAGGGTCAAAGTGGCCAAGCTGCAGGGTTGCATCTGATTGAATCGATCGGCAGCTAACCGCTTGCCTCCGATTTGCACGGCCAAGGATCGTCATGGTCATTCAGTTTTGACCCAGGCTCTCCTGAGAGCGTCGAAGTCGGATCTCTATTCTCCGGCGGCTGGGCACATCGCCACCTCCTCCAGGTGTAATTCGCTCCGTCGTGTCGATGAGCTGACCGCCTGAAAGAGGAAGTATCCGATACTGAGGTTGAGGGAGTCTGCCGTCGAGCATCAATGCGCGCACTACCGATACGGCCCTTGAAAGTCCTAAGCCCGCATTATCGCCGGGCACTAAGGCCGCACCTGGCGCCGGTTCCTTCAGGGCATCCACTAACATCCAGTCCAGATTGGATGTGCGTTGCGCGATAGCTTGCTCGTCGGTGTGAGCGACGACTTCTATCACATCCACGCGGAATTTTCGGGTTTGGTCTACAAGCTTGGGAATAATCTTGTCTTTCAGCTTCGCTTCAAAAGAGGGGGAATGGTCAGCCTTTCCCTTCGCAAACGTATAGTGGGCTAAGCGTGAGCGGCCGGATGCTGACGTTGTGACGATTTCCTTTTTGAACGTACGCGTCATAGCTTGGCAGTCCACCGATTGCCGATTGGGGTTAGTCCTGTCATCGCATCGCTCGCGCAGGTGAGGGCATAGTCAAAAATAAGCAATACAAATCAAAGGCTCCGTTTCGCCCTCACCTTAATCCAACATTCTGAAATCGTTCGCCTGTGACACTTCTCTCGGCCGCACCATTCACTTGAAGATATCGATTCCGCTGCGGCGCAAACGGCGCCGCCCGCTTGCGCGGCTCGCGCGCAAAGCCGCGTCCGCAGGGCAACCGCCCCGAAGCCAGCTTGACAGATTCCGGTAGTGACGTAGGCTCACGTGTCGGTTGCAACCCAAACCGACCCCCCAATCGGCAAAAAGACCGTACCGGGTGCCAAAAAGGGAGGATATGGACGCCGATCCCGGCCGATCGACGCCGATTCACGATCCATCTTGGGCAATGACTGCGAGCCGTCACGAGCGGGGGCCGTGGGCATGTGCAGATTGCAGCTGGCCGGCGGACCTCGCGTCCGTAGCTGCACGCGACCGCTGATCTGC
>JBEKSB010000373.1:0-2578 GCA_049517455.1 Xanthobacteraceae bacterium | reverse complement strand
CAACATTGGCGAAACCGAAGCCGAGCTGGTCGAGGAACACGACCTCCTGATCGGCGTCGGCAATCAACTCCCGCACCAAATCCTCGCCGGTGACGCCGAGATGGACGGCGCCCTGGCCAAGTTGCGTCGTGATTTCCGCCGCCGAGAGGTAGGCGATTTCCACGCCGTCGAAGCCGGCAATGGCGCCGCGATAGTCACGCGCGCCGCGGGGTTTGACCAATTCGAGCCCCGATCGTGCGAAAAAAGCCTCGGCTTTCTGCTGCAGGCGGCCTTTCGACGGCACGGCGAGGATGAGCGGTGCGCTCATGCGGCGCCCCCCGCATTGCCGCCGCCGCATGCGGCGAGCTCCTCGATCGAGGCGGCGAACCCGACGGCCGGGATCGGCTCGCGCGCGCCGAGCCGCGTTAGTAGGCCGTCATAGCGACCGCCGGCGATGAGCGGGCCCTTTCTGCGCACATCGTACAGCTCGAACACGAACCCGGTGTAGTAATCGAAGCCGCGTCCGAACGCGGTCGCGAAATGGATGGCGCGGACGTCGACGCCGCGCGCGGCGAGAAAGCCGGTGCGCGTCTCGAACAGATCGAGCGCGGGCCCGAGCGACAGTTTGGCGTCGGCGGCGAGCGCGCGCAGTTCGCCCGCGGCTTCGTCGGGGTCGCCGCGCACGGCGAGGAAGCGCTCGATCAGCGCGCGGGTCTCGCGCGGCAACCGCGTTCCGGCGCCGAGCGCCGCTTGTTCGAGAAATCGCTCGGCGATCTCAGCGACGGAGCGGCCGCCGACCGCGGCGATGCCGGCGATCGAGAGAAGATCGGTGACAAGGTGATGCGCCGCCTTGGGGTCGGAGCCGGCAAGCGCGGCGAGCACGCCCTGGTATTCCGGCGGCCCGCTCGCGGCGGCCAGCGCGAGCTGATCGAGATCGTGCGCCAGCGACCACTTCCTGTTGAAATCCTTGACCAGGCGGCGCTTCCAGGCTGGAGCGAGATCGAGCGCGGCGACGAAGGCGGAAAACAGCCCGACGTCGCCGATGCGAATTTCGGGCGTGGTCAGTCCGTAGAGTGTGGTCGCTTCCAGTCCGAGCGCGAGCATTTCCGCGTCGGCCGCCGCCTTATCGTTGCGGGCGAAGGATTCGATGCCCGCTTGCAGGAACTCCGCGGTCGATCCCTCGCGATGGCGAAACACCGCGCCGAGATAGCAGAAACCGGCCGCTTTGCCGGCCGCCGGCGATTGCAGATAGGCGCGCGAGACCGGAATGGTGAGGTCGGGCCGCAGGCACAATTCGCGCCCCAGCGGATCGCTCGTGAGAAACATGCGCCGGCGAATATCCTCGCCGGACAGATCGAGGAACGGCTCGGCCGGTTGCAGGACCGGCGGCTCGATCGGGGTGTAGCCGGCGCGCACGTAGGAGGAAACGAGCCTCTGCGCGCGCAAGTCCGGGCTGTTCGTTGCCATGTTCGACATGATGGTCAAATCCACGCCGGCGTGTGGTTAATCCATTCCACGTGCGCGCGACGATACCGCTGAATTCGCGGCCCTTTAGCACGGTAACCGTCGCCATTCGATGAAGATTAGCGCGAGCCGTTAATGCCTATAGGCTGGTCGTAGACGGCTCGGGTTCGCGCGTTTCGAAATGGTTGCCTCAGGCCCTTGTCCCAACTAACAGCACGGTGCGCTAGCCACGCAGCATCTAACATTATAACATTAACCATATATCGTTCGCGAGGGTTGGAATAACTGATGCCTTGGCGCCTTTGCAGGAGGCGGTTTGCGAGCTGGTTGGCGCTCGGCGCGCTCGCGCTGCAACTTGCCCTGTCGTTCGGGCACATCCATCTCGATGGCGTCCATCGCACGCATTACGGGACGACAGTCGCCGGTTCGAGCGCGCAGGCGCAACCGCTTCCGGCCCAACAACCCGGCAATGACAGCGGCGATTACTGCGCGGTCTGCGCCACGATTTATCTCGCCGCGAACTCGTTCGTGCCACAGGCGCCGCAATTGCCGGCGCTTTTTGCTTCTCGGCTGATCGAGCATGTCGACCGCATCGCGATTGTTTTCGTCGTACCGCGGCGAACGCCGTTCCAGTCGCGCGCTCCGCCGCTGGCCTGATCCCCGGTCGTAGCTGATCTTCCGCATTGCCGCGTTTGCGCGCCGGCGGTGGCGCGGAGATTGAACGCGGCAGCTCCTTCAACGTGCCGCAACCGCACGACCGCCCACAGGCCGGCCATTTGGCCATCCCGAGAAACAAAATCAGGCGGAGCGTCATGTTCTATCGTGCTCATCACAGGTTGTCCGGCTATTTAATGATCGGCCCTGCACTGCTGGCACTCGTTGTTGTCGGGGGAGCGGCCAGCGCGCAAACCCAACTTCCCGAGGTTGTCGTCAGTGCGCCGAAGCAAAAACCGAAGCCCCAACGTGCGCCCGCGCATGTAGCGCCTGCTCCGGCGGTGCCCGTCACGCCGGCGGCGCAGCTCAACGCCAAGGCTGACGCGTTCGACGTGGGGCGCAGCAACCTCTACACGACCATCGGCACGACATCCGACACGATCAGTCACGCTACCATTGACGCTCTGCCCCAAGGCACCAA
>JBEKSB010000372.1:0-2580 GCA_049517455.1 Xanthobacteraceae bacterium | reverse complement strand
ATGCTCGGTGCGCATCAGGGCGCGCGCGACGTCATTCGGATCGCTTCGCCGCAATGGCGAGCGGAGCATGTGAGGGGTATTTCTTCGGAGCAGCGTTCTCTCATCGACAAAATTGCGTTTGTGTACTTCCCGATCGGCTACATTGGCCTCATCGGTCTGGTGTTTGCCGCACGCGGGGTGCGCGCGCTGCGCGAGCGCCGAGGCGGCATGATCACGGTCACGTACCCGGACCGGCAGGTACGCGTGCCGAAGGGCTTGAGCGTTCTCGAAGCGAGCCTGCGCTTCAACGTACCGCACGCCAGCGTCTGTGGGGGCCGAGCGCGATGCTCTACCTGCCGCGTTCGCGTTGTCAGCGATCGTCGCGCATTGCCGCGACCATCCGGTCGCGAGGCGTTTGTGCTCGCGCGCGTTGGCGCCAGCGCCGATCCCGCAATCCGGCTCGCGTGTCAACTACGCCCGCACACTGATGTGGCCGTCATCCCCATCCTGCCGCCGAATGTTGGCGCCGACTTTGTCCGCAATCGACACAGTATCAATATCGGCGAGGAGCGCTACATCGTCAGCATGTTCGTCGACATGCGCGGCTCGACCACGCTGGCCGAGGCCCGTCTGCCATTCGACATCGTATTCCTGATCAATCGTTTCCTGGGCGCGGCCTCGCAGGCCGTGATCGACGCGGGCGGCCAGCCCAACCAATACGTCGGCGATGGCATGCTCGCCTTGTTCGGCCTCAGTGTCGACCCGGCGACCGCCTGTCGGCAGGCGATGTCCGCGGCGGCGAATGTTGCGGCGAACGTCGAATACATGAATCACCAGTTCGCCGCCGAGCTACGCGAGCCGATCCAATTCGGCATCGGTATTCACGGGGGCGAGGCCATCATCGGCGACATCGGCTTTCGCGATCACACGGTGTTCACCGCGATCGGCGACACGGTGAACGTCGCGGCGCGGCTGCAGGACATGACGAAGACGCTCAATTGCACGATCATCGTGTCCGAGGAAGTCTGCAACACTTCGGGCATCGCACCCGACGCGCTCGCGCGAATCAACGTGTCGATCCGCGGGCGCGACGCGCCGATGACAGTCCGCACCGCCGCGGACCCGACCGTGCTGTCCAGCTTGCTCGATCCGCGGGCCGCACCGCTCGCTGCGGAGTCGCAAATTTCATAACCCGGAATTGACCCAGAAACCGATGGCCGGCATGTCCACTTCTGATGCGGTGGACGGCTGTTCGACCAGCGTACGAGTGGCATGGATTTGGGTGCCCTTAAAGCTCTCAAAGGCGAAGCTCTCAACGACGTTTGTTGCAGTGCATGAGTCCGGTGATGGCCCTGAACGTCACTTGTCGCAATGCAGCGATTTGGTCGCTTTCGGGTAGAGTCGAGATGTGGCGCGGTAGCTTTAGGTCGAACATATCTGTTGCCGCCTCTTTCGTCTGGCGGTGCCTTATACCAATTCCCATTGATCAGAACCCGTGGGCCCATTGGCGCAATCCGATGGACATGATGCGCCAGGGTTGATCGACGAGCTTGTTCCAAGCCTCGCAGCAGTGATCGACGAGAT
The DNA here is from genome assembly GCA_049517455.1 of Xanthobacteraceae bacterium. GTDB lineage: Bacteria > Pseudomonadota > Alphaproteobacteria > Rhizobiales > Xanthobacteraceae > BOG-931. Next base: position 1,017 of record JBEKSB010000372.1, on the reverse strand, counting down.
CGTCGTGGGATTTGAAGACACGATTAGAAAGCCAGTTATCGCGCATAAACTGCCAGACATTTTCCACTGGGTTGAGCTCGGGAGATTTTGGCGGCAGGGCGATGATGGTGATGTTGGGCGGCACGACGAGGTGCGTCGATAGGTGCCAGCCAGCCTGATCGACCATGAGCACAGCATGGGCACCGGGCGCGACGATCTCGGCGATCTCCGCGAGGTGCAGGTTCATCGCCTCAGTGTTGCAGGTCGGCAGGATCAGGGCTGCACCCTTGCCCTCTTTCGGACAGACCGCACCGAAGATGTAGGTGGAAGCGGTGCGCTGGTCCCGAGGCGCGCTGGGGCGGGTGCCGCGCTTGGCCCACCGCCGCGTGATCTTGTTCTTCTGGCCAATACGGGCTTCGTCTGCAAACCAGACTTCTATCTTGTCGCTGTCGATCGCCTTCTCGTGCGCGATGGCATCCAGGCGCGCGGAGAAGTTTTTTTAAAATCCTCGATCACACCCTCGACCTGCGCATGGTGACGCGGCCGGGCCGAGAGTTTGCGGTAGCCCATGGCGCGCAGTTCCCGGCTGAGCGTCTGCTTGGCGATGGTGATGCGGAACTCTTCAAAGATCCATTGCGCGAGATCGATCAGCCGCCAGCGCACCACGCCGTGAACCGCCGGGATCGGGCCACTCTCGATCATTCGGGCGATCGCCTGGCGCTGGCCATCATTGAGCTTGGAGGGTTGGCCTGGCGGCTTGCCGTCCAGCAGACCGTCGGGGCCCCGCGCGTTAAACCGTAACACCCAGTCCCGGATAATCTGCAGACCAACGCCGCCGATCTTCGCGGCCTCGGTACGAGTCGCACCGTCGTAGATCGCTGCAAGGGTCAGAAGTCGACGGGCCTGCGGACCATCTTTGCTCACATGGGGATTTGTGGGTCAAGATGTTCGGATCAAGATTCCATGGTAAATCTCCGGTCGTTGCTCGGTATCCAAGGTCTGAGCCCGTTTGCATGACCCGGCCCGTTTCCGATGCCG
>JBEKSB010000371.1:0-2587 GCA_049517455.1 Xanthobacteraceae bacterium | reverse complement strand
GATCGGTCGATGCCAAGACTGACATCGCCATCCAAGCCGTTAATAGTCACATTGCTGATGGAAATTTGGCTGAAGCTGTAACTGTGATCGCCGTCTTTGGCGGTCAAGGTTTTTGCGTCTTCATCAAATACGACGACGATCGGCCGGTGTTCCGAGCCGGGGTGAGCCTCGGTATCGGTCAAGACGCAATTGAGTTGTTGCGGCTTGGCCGAGGCGTCGGCGGTCCATGCCGAGGCCGCGAGCAGGGCGCTGCAGATCATTGCTGCCGCGAAGCGAACTTTTCGTATTCTCATTCTGTCCTCAATCCGACGTCCGCCAATCCGATGAAGCCGCGGCGGCGCTTAATTGCGCCGCTGGAGGTTTACGGCCGTGCCACCAGTGGAACATAGCTTTCCAGTTCCGGTGAAGGAAAGGTCACCACCTGGCCGATCTCCGCGGACCGATAAAGCGCCATCAGCATTTCGGCCACGGCGACGCCGTCGTGGAAGGTCTCGATCGGCTGCCGGCGGTGCCGAAAAGCCTCGACCATGTGCCGGTTCTCGCCGACATAGCCGTAAATGTCCGCCTCGTTCTCGACCACCGGCATCAGGCCTTGCTCCGCATTCTGCTTCTCGACCAGATCTTCGCCCTGGCCGCCGGTGACCTCGCGCGACAGAAATGCTTTCAGCCCGGCGTTGAGCGACGAGAATTCCATGGAATATTCGGGCCCGAGGAGCTCGATCAGGATCCGCAAGCCGGCGCCGACATAGGCCCATGAATTGGTGGCTTCGACCATGACCTCGTGCCCCTCCGCGTCGCGAAAGGTGAGCGCGCCGCGCGCGAAATCCTCGGCCGGCCGCGTGGCGTAGTCGACCTCGGGCCCCATCATGTTTTTGAGCCGCGTCACGTATTCGGGCCGCGTCCATTTCAGATTGCCGACGGTGGCGGTGGCGCTGATGAGTTTTAAATCGCTGCGCGGCGCGCCCGGCTTCGTCAACAAGTACCGCCCCACCTCGACGCTGTGACAGGTCATGTCGGAGAGCACGCCGCCGCCTTGTCGGCGGCCTTGCCAGAACCACGGCATGTGCGGCCCACTATGCTCCTCCGCGGCGCGCGCCAGATAGGGACGGCCGCAGACCGGCACGGCGCGGCGCCAGACGATGTCCTTGCCGCGCTGCACGGCGCTCGAGAACACCTGGTTTTCCAGATAGCCATGGAACAGCTTGGCGTCTTCGGCAAGGCGCAGCATCTCGCGCGCTTCGGCGAGCGTGCGTCCTAGCGGCTTTTCGCAAGCCACGCCGATGAGCTTCGCCCAGCTGTTTTTCACCAGGCGATGGATTTCCCGCATGGTCTCGAGCCGGGCGAAATTCGGTACCGCGATCCACACCGCGTCGACCTCGCCGGAAATCAGCATCGCTTCGAGCGAAGCAAACGGCCGGCAGGGACCGAGTTCGAGCGCGTTGGCCTGCGCGGCGAGCGCCTCGCGATTCGCGGCCGTCGGGCTGTAGACTCCCGTCACCGTCACATGACGGACGGAAACCAGCGCCTGGAGGTGAAACTTGGCGATGAAGCCAGAGCCGATCAAACCGATCCGCAGCGCGGCGTTGGGTCCGTGACCGTTCATGCATTCCCCCCAAGCATTCTCGTTTAGGCGCTTTTTATTGATCAATATCCTACCGCAAGCGAGCCGCGGGTGCGCGGATCGGCGGCGCCGGCAAAGCCCGACGGCGTCGCCAGGATCGAGTTGGCCGACCCGGTAAGCTTTTGCGCCGTGACGGCGTCGCCGCGCGCCTCGAGCGCCGCGATGAGATCGCTCGAAAATCCCGGCTCGGCGAAGACTTGGTCGGGCATCCATTGATTGTGCAGACGCGGCGCCGACACTGCGCCGGCGATGTCCATGCGGCGATCGATCACGTCGACCACGATTTGCAGCACCGCGCTGATGATGCGGCTGCCGCCCGGCGTGCCGGTGACCAAAAACGGCTTGCCGTCCTTGAGCACGATCGTCGGCGTCATCGACGACAGCGGCCGCTTGCCGGGGCCGGGCGCGTTGGCGTCGAAGCCGAGCAGGCCATAGGCGTTCGGCGCGTCCGCCTTGGCGGCGAAGTCGTCAAGCTCGTTGTTGAGCAGCACGCCGGTGCCCGCCGCGACCAGCCCGACGCCGTAGCTGAAGTTGAGCGTGTAGGTGTTGGAGACGGCGTTGCCGAAACGGTCGATCACCGAGAAGTGGGTGGTGTTGTGGCCCTCGGACTGCACCGGGGCGCCGGTCGGATGGATATCCTTCGCCGCGGTCGCGTGCGCCGGATCGATGGTGGCGCGCCATTCGCCGGCGTAGCTCTTCGAGATCAGACGCGCGACCGGAACCTTCACTACGTCCGGATCGCCGAGGAAGAAGGCGCGGTCCGCATAGGCGCGCTTCATCGCCTCGACCATCAGGAACAGCGCCTGCGCCTGATCGGCGTGCGCCAGATCGTAGCCTTCGAGGATATTCAGCATTTCCACAAGCGCGACGCCGCCGGAGGACGGCGGCGGCATCGAGATGATGTCGTAGCCGCGATAGCTGCCGCGCACCGGATTGCGCTCGATGGCGCGATAGGATTTCAGATCG
>JBEKSB010000370.1:0-2632 GCA_049517455.1 Xanthobacteraceae bacterium | reverse complement strand
ACCAAGGCGACGCTCGAACATTTCGGCAAGATCGATATTCTCATCAACAATGCCGCCATTGTCGGCCCGAACGCGAACACCTGGGAATATCCGCCCGAGGCATTCCGGGAGGTCGTCAATGTCGGACTGATCGGCACCTTTTATTGCTGCCGCACCGTCGTGCCGCACATGATCGCCAAGAATTACGGCCGCATCGTTAATCTCAGCTCGGTGGCCGGCAAGGAAGGCAATCCGAAAGCGCCGGCTTACTCATCGATGAAGGCCGCCGTGATCGGGCTCACCAAATCGCTCGGCAAGGAGCTTGCCGGCTACAATATCGGGGTCAATTGCGTGACGCCAGCGGTCGCCAAGACGACGCTAGCGCTGAGTCAGGCGCCGGACTTTTTGGCGATGATCGTCTCGAAGATTCCGCGCGGCCGCATGCTCGAGCTCGACGAAGCGGCGTCGATGATCTGCTGGCTGGCGAGCGCGGAGAATTCCTTCACCACCGGCGCGGCTTTCGATCTGTCAGGCGGCCGTGCGACTTATTAGTGGCGCATGATCTTTTCGGGAAACCGGCTTCCACTTTTCCGGATCATGCGCTGATCGGGAGGCGACGGGTGCGATGAGGCTTTACTACGCTACAGGGGCGTGTTCGCTGGCGCCTCATATCGCGCTTGAGGAAGCAGGCGATCGCTTCGAGCTTTCGCGCGTCGATCTTGCCGCCAACCAACAGAACAGCGCTGAGTTTCTTCGCCTCAATCCGAAAGCGCGGGTGCCGACGCTCACCGACGGCGACTGGGTTCTGACCGAGGCGCCTGCGATCCTGCGTTACATCGCGGCGCGCCACCCGGCGGCAGGGCTTTGGCCGTGGGATCCGCGGCAAGAGGCGCGTTGCGCCGAGTGGCTGGCCTGGATTTCGTCGACCATCCACGTCAGCGCCGGCCATGTCCGGCGCGCGGCGCGCTACGCCGCCGACCCGCGGGCGGTGGAGGACGTTGCCGCTACGGCGAAGAAGACATGCCGCGAGCTGTGGCAGACGGTCGAAGCGAGGATCGGGGAAGGGCCCTGGGCGATCGGCGAGCGCTACAGCGTCGCGGATCCTTATCTGCTCGTCTATTGGATGTGGGGACGCAGCCCCCTCCTTGGCTACGATATGGCGCACGACTTTCCGCAATGGACGGCGCACGCGCGCCGCCTCGCCGCCCGTCCGGCAGTGCAACGAGCCTTCGCCAGCGAAGGGCTGGCGCTGCCGATGTGAGGCGCGCTCAACCGAGCGCGGCGATGACTTCGTTCGATTTCGTTACCGCGGCGACGTTCTGCATCGCGTATTGCACCGACGCGCGGTGCCAGTCGGCGTTCATGGTCGAACAGCAATCCTCGGGCACGATGACGAAATAGCCCTTGTCGGCGGCGGTGCGGGCGGTGTGCTCGATCGACATGTTGGTCCAGGCGCCGGTGTCGATGATGGTGTCGCGGCCGCCGGACTTGAGGACGGTTTCCAGCTTGCTGCCTTCGAAGGCGCTCATGCGGATTTTTTCGACGATGTGGTCGCCGGGTTGCGGTTCGAGGCCGGGAGCCGGCGCCGCGCCCCAGGTTCCTCGCACCATTGCCTTGGCGTCGGCAAGCCCTTCGAATAGCGGCGCATTGAGCGTGAAGCCGGGCGCGCCAGGCTCGACGACGAACCAGACGTGGATCACCATCACGCCGCGTGCCCGGCACGCTTCCGCCAGGCGGCGGATGTTCTCGACGACGTTCTGCTCGCGGGCGTGTTGCGGCGAGCCTGACGAAGCGAAAGCGCCACCTTCCATCATCACGTCGTTTTGCATGTCCTGGATGATGAGCGCGCAGCGCGACGGGTCGAGCGCGAGGCCTTGTTTGATGCTGGCGCGCTCCGGCGCGGAACTCGACGACGTCGCCGACGTGCCGGCAGCCATTGCGGTGGAACGCATGAACGGCTCCACGCGGGGCCCGATCTTGGTGCGCACCGCGTAAAGCGAGTGCGTGGCGCACATGAACAGCGTCCGCCAATCGGACTTGCCCCAGTGCAGATTGGCGACGAGTTCGGGGACGCGGACTTTGCCAAGAAGCGCGCCCGAGGGCGAATAAACCCACACACCGCCCGGCGCCGTCACCCACATGTTGCCGGCGCTGTCGCATTTCATGCCGTCAGGCACCCCGGGCTCGAGCTCGGAGCGGATGCCGGAAGCGAAAATCCGATCGGTGCCGAGCGTGCCGTCGGCATGGACGTCGAACACCCGGATCAGCGCGCGCACCGTGTCGTTGACATAAAGCAGCTTCTCGTCGGGCGAGAAGCAGAGCCCGTTCGGCTGTTCGAACAGATTGCGATCGACCACAAGTAGCGGCTGGCCGCCGCCCGGCGGCACCCGGTAAACGCCCTGGAAGCCCTGCTGGCGCGGCCGCTCAACGCCGTAGACAGGCATTCGCCCATACCACGGATCGGAAAAATAGATCGAGCCGTCCGAGCGCACGCAGACGTCGTTCGGGCTGTTAAGCTCCTTGCCCTCGAAGTGCGAAGCGAGAATCTCGCGCCTGCCGTCGCGCTCGCGAATGAGGCTCGACGTCGCATGCTCGCAAACCACGAGCCCGAGATTGGCGTCGTAGGTCATGCCGTTGCACTTGTTCGACGGCC
>JBEKSB010000369.1:0-2746 GCA_049517455.1 Xanthobacteraceae bacterium | reverse complement strand
CCAGCCCACAACCTCTATCAGGTGTTCGAGGCGACCGCACTGCTCCATCCGGACCGGCCAGCGCTGACCGTGATGAAGACAGGCGACCTGGAAGAGGCCGATGCTCACTTCTCGCACCGGGAACTGCTCGGCAGAATATCGCAGGCCGCCAATTTCCTTCGCTCGCTCGGCGTGACCGCCGATAGCGGCCCGGTCGCCTTCCTCTGTCCCGCGTTAGCGCAAATGCAGGTCGCTCTACTCGGAGCTCAGGTCGCTGGCATCGCCAGCACGATCAACTATCTACTCACCGCAGACGCGGTAGCCGATTTGCTGATCGCAGAAAACGCTGAGGTGCTGGTGATCCCGTCCGAAGCGGACGATCCGGAGATCTGGCAGAAAGCCAGCACAGTGGTCGAACGCGTGCCGTCGCTGCGCTTCGTTTTGGTGATCGGTGGCGAAAGTGATCCAGCACGCAAGATGATCAGCTTCGATGCGGCGCTTGCGGCCCAGCGTGACGACCTTGAGTTTCAGCTCGGCGCCGACCGCGACACCGTTTGCGCGCTGTTTCATACTGGCGGGACGACCGGCCACCCAAAGCTCGTCCGCTTGACGCACGGAAATCAAATTCACGCCGCCTGGAGCTTTGCTCAGGTTCATGGACTTGATGAATCCGATGCAGTGATCAACGGCTTCCCGCTGTTCCATGTCGGTGGTACAATGACCGCCAACTTGTCGATCCTGGCTGCTGGCGGCCATGTCATTATCCCCTCGGCCCAAAGCCTTAGAAGTCCGAAGGCCATTCAGAACTATTGGGGAATCGTTGAACGTTATCGGGCGACGATCGTAAGCGGGGTGCCCACGTCCATCGCAGCACTGGCCGAAGTGCCCGTTGGAAGCCGAGACATCTCGTCGGTGCGCATGGCGCTCACCGGCGGCGCTGTCTTGCCGAAGGCTATCGGCGAGCGGTTTCAGCAGCGGACCGGCATCAGGCTGTTTGAAACGTATGGCATGACCGAGACGGCAGCCGCGATCGCCTTCAATCCCGGTCGGGGCGAACCGCTCGCGGGAAGCGTCGGCTTTCGGGCGCCGTACGCAATGACCAAGATCGTCTCCCTACAAAATCCGGAGAAAATGCAAGAGTGTCGCAAGCTCACGAGCGGCTTGGTCGTGGTTCGGGGGCCGCAAGTGTTTCCGGGCTACGTCGATCCGCAGCACAACGTCAACGTCTTGACGGACGATGGCTGGCTGCTGACCGGGGACATCGGCTACCTCACCGAGGAAGAGCGGCTGATTTTGACGGGGCGCGCCAAGGATCTGATCGTGCGCAGCGGACACAATATCGATCCGGCGGCGATAGAAGACGTCGCCAACGAATTTCCTGGCGTACAGATCAGTTCCGCGGTCGGTATGCCTGATCAATACGCTGGCGAGGTGCCGATCCTATTCGTTGTCGCCGCGCCGGGACAGACGATCAATCCGGGGGCCCTCGAGCAGCATCTCGAACGCAATATCATGGAACCTCCGGCTAAGCCCAAGCGCATCGTTGTTCTCGACCGATTGCCGGTCACAGCCGTCGGTAAGATTTTCAAACCGACTTTGCGGGATCTCGCCGTCAAGGAGAAGGCCCGGCTGGAAATTGAGCGGCTGTTCGGCAAGAACGTCGCCGCCGACATTAATGTGGGCCGGGATGAGAAACTCAATACCTGCATCAAGATCGTCGTCTACGGCGGCGATGCGTCGCTGCTTCGCCAACTTGTCGATGTTCTTTCACCGCTGCCCCAGTCCTATCTGGTCGAGGGCCGGCCAGTGCAGGACAACGCGGATACAGTTCTCGTCGAGAAGGAGAACCGCATAGCGGTCGTAACCTTGAATCGACCGCACTCGCTCAACGCCATGTCCGTAAGCTTGATGCGGGCACTCGATCGCGCGCTGGACGACCTTGCCGCTGACCCCGAAGTCCGCGTCGTCATTGTGATCGGCCGAGGCAAGGCGTTTTCCGCAGGCGGTGACTTGCCGGAGTTTCAAGGATTCCTGCAAGACAATCCGCAGCGCCTGATCGAGACGCTAGAATTCAATCAACGTGTGTTCGCAAAATTTGAACGCCTGCCCATTCCCGTCATCGGCGCCGTGAACGGTACCGCGGTTGCGGGAGGGCTCGAGCTTCTTCTGTGCTGCGACCTACTGGTGGCCGCGATCGGCGTGAGGATCGGCGACGGTCACGCCAAGTATGGTGTCGTACCGGCTGGGGGTGCGACCGTCCGTCTCTTCCGAAAGCTGCCGGTCAATCGTGCTAACCAGCTTTTCTTCAGCCCGGCCCTGGTGTCAGCGGAAGAGCTTTGCACTTGGGGTCTGGTCAACGAAGTAGTTCCGGCGGAACGACTGTTGTCGCGGGCAAAGGACATCGCTTCGCAACTCGCTCGGCAGAGTCCGGAAGTGCTTGCCACCATTAAGCGGCTCGCGCTGGCCAGCCTCGACCAGGGCGCCAATGACGGCTATCGCGCGGAAATTAAGGCCTACGACGATCACATCCGCGGCAAGGACCTCGCCGAAGGCCTGGCCGCGTTTCGCGACAAGCGCCAGCCTCGATATCAATAGGAAATGGCAAATGACCATTAGTTAGGTTCGACGGACACGTGGCGATGGCGACGGGCAGACGTGGAATGACGTCGCATGCGATGCGAGCGCGGCAACACTTGAGCGCGCCGACACAAGCGGCATCTGATCGGTTTTCAGCAGCAACAACTTCTTTGAGCGACGACACATCGAC
>JBEKSB010000368.1:0-2757 GCA_049517455.1 Xanthobacteraceae bacterium | reverse complement strand
TCTTGGCGATATCCAAACCGATCGTGGTGACTTGCATGTCGATGGCTCCCTGATGTGATTCGATCGCAACGATCACCCTAGGGCACCTCGTTGCTGGGAGCGGGCACCGTCCACCACATCAACAACGGCCTCCCGCCGTGCACAAAACAGCGAGCCTTTTCGCTCGGGTCGTTAAGTCGGTCACAGAAGTCCGATTTGAGGCGTGCTATCCTGCCCCGAATTGCAGCGGGTATTACGATCCCATTGGGGACGGGGCAAATGGCAATCGGCATCGGAAGACGGCAATTCATATCGGCGGCGCTCGGAGGCGCAACAGTGTGGCCGCTCACCGCGCAGGCACAGCAGGCCGAACGCATGCGGCGCATCGGCGTGCTCTCTGGCAGCGCCGCAAACGATCCGAACGGTCAGGCGGAATACCAGGCATTTCTGCAAGGGCTGCAGCAAGTGGGCTGGACCGACGGCAGCAATCTGCACATCGACGGCCGCTGGGCCGCAGGCAATGCCGCTGACACGCGCAAATACGCAGCCGAACTAATCGCACTTGGGCCCGACGTTATCCTGGGTACTGGCACCGCGGGTGTGACGGCGTTGCTCGGGGCGACCCGCACCGTTCCGATAGTATTCGCACTTGTCCCCGATCCGGTCGGCGCCGGCTTTGTCGATAGTCTGGCGCAACCAGGCGGCAACGCGACCGGCTTTCTCATGTTCGAATACAGCCTGGCCGGCAAATGGTTTGAGCTGCTCAAGGAAGTCGCTCCGGACGTGAGGCGAGTGGCGGTGCTGCGCGATCCCGAGATAACCGCCGGGACCGGCCAGTTTGCCGTCATCCAGTCGGTGGCGCCGTCGGTCGGCGTGGACCTGCGCCCAATCAACGTGCGCGATCCAGCAGAGATCGAGCGCGCCGTCGCGGCCTTCGCGCGCTCCGCGAATGGCGGTCTGATCGTGACGGCGAGCGCATTGGCCTCGGTTCATCACGATCTGATCATCACGCTTGCCGCCCAGCACAAGCTGCCCGCAGTTTACTTCGAACGCTCTCTTGTTGCCGGCGGCGGATTGATCTCCTATGGGCCGAATTTTATCGACCAGTATCGGCGCGCGGCCGGCTACGTCGATCGCATCCTGAAGGGCGCGAAGCCGGCCGACCTGCCGGTGCAAGCACCGACCAAATATGAGCTTGTGGTCAACCTCAAGACCGCTAAGGCGCTCGGGCTCACGGTTCCGCAGTCGATCCTCGCCCGAGCCGACGAGGTGATCGAGTAAACCTTTCGCAATGCGGTAGTTTACGGTGGCGAAGTGACGTCATGGGTCAAAACCCGCCGCACCACCTTACCGAAGGCGCGGCAGAAAGACCGCCGAAAGCAGCCGCGCCAGCCCGCGACCGGCGCGGCTCAAACGGGCCAATTTCGGAAGTCAAAGGCGCGCTCCAGCGCCGCTCTCGCGAATTTGCGGTCGCAGCTTGAATTGGCGGCAGTTTGAAGCATTCACTATACGAAGATTTAGCTCAGCCGCGAAATGAAAGTTTAGCGGCAATCACCGCGATTCGGGCTTAAAAGGATGGGTTAGGCTGTCAGCTTCAGCAGGGGTCTTTGCATGGTCAACCCGCTACTTTACCGCGCCGTAAAGAGGGACAAGCGAAGGAAAATCTTCGTCGAGCGCATCACCGAACCGCTGCATATCAATATTTTGTCCGCTTTCGTGGCGCTGTTCGGCGGGATGCCGGCGAAAATCGACTTCGATCTCGTAGTGCGCCAGCAAATACGCCTATCCGATCTTGCGGGCCGCCGACTTCGCGCGGGAATGGGGCTACGCCAAACTGTCGCTGATCGAATTCGGCGTTGCCAACGGCAGCGGCCTCCTGAACATCTGCGACATTGCCAAACGCGTCACGGATATTACCGGCGTCGAATTCGAAATTTATGGTTTCGACACGGCGGCGGAGATGCCGGAACCCCTCGACTACCGCGACCTGCCCGAAAATTACCAGGCGGGCGACTTCCCTATGGATCAGCAGAAGCTGCGCAAAAGCCTGTTCGGCAATTGCAATCTTATCATCGGGCCGATCTCGGAAACCGTCTCTCCGTTTCTCGAAAGCATCTCGTCGGAGGCGCCGATCGGCTTCGTTTCGGTCGACGTCGACTATTATTCGTCGGCGCGCGACGCGCTGTCCGTTTTCCTCGGCGCGCCGCACAGGTATCTTCCAATCGTTCCCGTTTATTTCGACGATCTCGGCGACGAAACCGTCAACCCTTGGGTGGGCGAAGCGCTGGCGATCAACGAGTTCAATGAAAACACCGACCTTCGCAAGATCGCCCCTTACAACATGCTAAGAGAGCGCCGCATCTGCAAGAACGCCAAATGGATCAGTCACCTATACGCCTTGCATGTCCACGATCACGCCGTGCGCACTGCGCGCGCCGCGGTTCGGCCGAGGCGCGTCGCGGACAACGAATTGCTGGGCGCAGTTCGCACACGCGCGGCGCTGGGTTGACGGAAGAACAAGCGCGCGGCGATTTCCCTTGAACGAGGCGATGCGGCAACTGTTGGTGTCTGCTGTGGTGCCTCGCCACTTCACCGAAAGCGCGGCGGAAATACCCCCGAAAGCCGTCACGCCGGTCGTCCATTGGCGCGGCGGTTGAGGGCCATGTGTGGACGGCTCCGTGTTGGCAAGGAGAATCTTCACGTCGCAGGGTTGGTCGGTGCAGCCATGTGTTCGGCCTTTGAGTGCGGTTCACATGACCGCTGGCCATAATGCTCTCC
>JBEKSB010000367.1:0-3210 GCA_049517455.1 Xanthobacteraceae bacterium | reverse complement strand
GTCGTGCTGGTCGAAGCCGGCGACATTATCCCGTCCGACGGTGAGGTGATCGTGGGCATGGCTTCGGTCAACGAGGCGGCGATTACCGGCGAATCGGCGCCCGTCATTCGCGAGTCGGGCGGCGATCGCTCCGCGGTTACCGGCGGCACGCAAGTCCTTTCCGACTGGATTCGGGTGCGCATCACCGCGGCGCCCGGCTCGACTTTCCTTGACCGCATGATCAGGCTCGTCGAAGGCGCCGAGCGGCAAAAAACGCCGAACGAGATCGCGCTGAACATTCTCCTTATCGGACTGACCATCATCTTCGTATTCGCCACCGCGACGATCCCTAGCTACGTCGCCTATGCCGGCAGCTCGATCTCCGTCGTGATCCTGGTCGCGTTGTTCGTGACGCTGATCCCGACGACGATCGGCGCGCTGTTATCGGCTATCGGCAGTGCTCGCCATGTCCGGCCGCGCCGTCGAGGCCGCCGGCGACGTGGATACGCTCCTGCTTGACAAAACCGGCACCATCACGCTCGGCAACCGCCAGGCGACGGAATTCAAGCCGCTGCGCGGGGTAAGCGAACAGGAATTGGCCGACGCGGCGCAATTGGCTTCGCTCGCCGATGAAACGCCCGAGGGCCGCTCCATCGTTGTCCTGGCGAAGGAAAAATACGGCATCCGCGGCCGCGAGCTCGCCGACCTGAAGGCCAATTTCATCCCGTTCAGCGCCCAGACCCGGATGAGCGGCGTGGAAGTGGGTTCTTCCTGGGTACGAAAAGGCGCGGTCGATGCGATCTTGAACTACCTCAACACTTCGCCGGCTGTCGTCGGCGCCGGCGGCGCGGTACAGGCACTGCGTCCCAATATCAGTGCCGAGACCATGCGCGAAGTGACGGAGATCGCCGACACGATCGCGAAATCGGGCGCTACACCACTTGCCGTGGCCAAGGACAATCGGCTGCTGGGCGTCATTCAGCTCAAGGACATCGTCAAGGGCGGCATCCGTGAGCGTTTCGCCGAGTTGCGCCGCATGGGCATCCGCACGGTCATGATTACTGGCGACAATCCGATGACCGCCGCGGCGATTGCGGCGGAGGCCGGCGTCGATGACTTCCTGGCGCAGGCGACCCCCGAGGATAAGCTGCGGCTCATCCGCGACGAGCAGTCGAAGGGCAAGCTTGTCGCGATGTGCGGCGACGGCACCAACGACGCGCCGGCGCTGGCGCAGGCCGATGTCGGCGTCGCTATGAACACCGGCACGCAAGCCGCCCGCGAGGCCGGCAACATGGTCGACCTCGACTCCAATCCGACCAAGCTCATTGAGATCGTCGAGATCGGCAAGCAGCTCCTGATGACGCGCGGCGCGCTGACCACATTCTCGATCGCCAACGACGTAGCGAAGTATTTCGCCATTATCCCAGCGATGTTCGTGGCCTTCTACCCGCAACTCCAGACGCTGAACATTATGAGACTGGCGACGCCGCAGAGCGCCATCCTCTCGGCGATCATCTTCAACGCGCTCGTCATTATCGCGCTTATTCCGCTGTCGCTGAAAGGCGTGCGCTATCGTCCGATCGGCGCCGCTCAGCTGCTCCGCCGCAATCTTTGGATCTACGGCGGCGGCGGCGTGGTCATTCCATTCATTTGCATCAAGGCCATCGACCTCGTGGTCACGGCCTTGCATCTCGCCTAAGGAGAAGACGTCATGTTGCGCGAAATCCGCCCGGCGATCGTTGTTCTTCTCGCCCTGACTCTCATCACCGGCTTGGTCTATCCGCTGGCGATGACCGGCATTGCCAAGGTCATATTTCCCCATCAGGCGGAGGGAAGCTTGATCGAACGCGACGGCAAGGTCGTAGGGTCCGCGTTCATCGGTCAGGAATTTACGAGCGACAAATACTTCCACGGCCGGCCGTCGGCGACGACCGCGCCCGATCCCAAAGATCCGACCAAGACTGTCGCCGCGCCCTACAATGCCGCCAATTCCGGCGGGTCGAACCTGGGCCCTTCCAACAAGGCGCTGATCGACCGGGTGCAAGGTGACCTCGACTCGCTCCGGAAGGAGAACCCATCTGCCCCCGTCCCAGCTGATCTGGTGACGACGTCGGCCAGCGGGCTCGACCCGGAGATTTCACCCGAGGCGGCCTACTTCCAGGTCCCCCGTGTTGCCAAGGCGCGGAACTTGGCGGAAGATCAAGTACGGCAGCTCGTCGGCGATCACGTCGAGGATCGCTTCCTCGGTCTTTTGGGCGAGCCGCGCGTCAACGTCTTGCTGCTCAATCTCGCGCTCGACCGGTTGTCCGCCGGGTAGAGCGGCGGACCCGGAACGTCAAGAGATCTGATCGGTGATGGCGGATCAAGGGCGCGCCTCCGAACATCGACCCTCGCCGGAAGCCCTGCTCGAAGCGGCGCGCCGCGAAGAGGGGCGCGTTGGCAAGCTGAGAATTTTCGTCGGCGCAGCGCCGGGCGTCGGCAAGACCTACGAAATGCTGCACCAAGCCCATGCCCGCAGGAAAGATGGGTATGACGTCGTCGCCGGCATCGTCGAGACCCACGGCCGCAGAGATACCGAAGCGCTGCTGGAAGGCCTGGAAACCGTTCCGCGCCGGCACGTCCAGTATAAAGAGCAAACGCTCGATGAAATGGACCTCGACGCCATCATCGCGCGCCGGCCACAAATCGTGCTGGTCGATGAGCTTGCGCACACCAACGCCGAAGGCAGCCGTCACCCGAAGCGCTATCTCGACGTCGAAGAACTGATGAGTCGCGGCATCGACGTCTACACGACCGTAAATATCCAGCACATCGAGAGCCTCAATGACGTGGTCGCGCAGATCACGCACGTGCGCGTGCGCGAGACGGTGCCGGACGCCGTGTTCGATCGAGCCGATGCCGTCGAACTCGTCGACCTGACGCCCGACGATCTGATCCAGCGACTAAAAGAAGGCAAGGTCTACGTCCCCAAGCAGGCCGAGCGCGCGCTCGAGCATTTTTTCTCGCCGGCCAACTTGACTGCGTTGCGCGAGCTCGCGTTGCGTCGAACAGCCGACCGGGTGGACGAGCAATTGCTCACCGAAATGCAGGCGCACGCCATCCAGGGCCCATGGGCGGCCGGAGAGCGTATCCTGGTGTGCATCAGCGACGATCCGCGTTGCGCCGGCCTAGTCCGCTACGCCAAGCGGCTCGCTGACCGCCTGCATGGACCGTGGGTGGCGCTGTATGTCG
>JBEKSB010000366.1:0-2793 GCA_049517455.1 Xanthobacteraceae bacterium | reverse complement strand
GCGATCAGAACCGGAATCGCGATCCCATGCGAGATGAAAAGGCCGCTCTCGGGAAGCGCGATATGGTTCGCTTGCGCGTAGCGGCGCACGCTGCCGATCGGCCAGGGATAAGCGTTGACGATTGCGACCGCGGCAAGGACCAGAGCGCAGGCGACGCCGCCAAGCAAGATTTCGGCCGCCATCGGCCGCAACGGGAAGTGAAACTTCTTGCGTCTGGCGCGGCCGTGCGCCAGCAACAGCACAACCGCGACGCAAGCGATCAGGCCGACCACCCAGCTCCAGGCCGCGCCAATCGAGCCTTCCGGACCGCCGCCCATGAGCTTGAGCGTGTCGTCCAGCGGCGCGATGGTCTGACCGCTCGTCACCCACCAGGCCGCGCCGCGCCAGACCAAGAGGCCGCCAAGCGTGACGATGAAGGACGGAATGCCGAGATAGGCGATCACAAAGCCTTGCGACGCGCCGAGGATGACGCCGAGCAGGAGCCCGACCGCCAGCGTCAGCACCCAGGTCGCCGGATGTTCGAAACCGAGCAGCTTCGGCAGCAGATCGGCCTGGGTGACTCCCATGATCATGCCGATGAAGCCGAGCATCGATCCGACCGACAGATCGATGTTGCGGGTCACGATGACGAGCACCATGCCGGTCGCCATGATGGCGACGGACGACGACTGCACCGACAGATTCCACAAATTGCGCGGCGTCAGAAACAGGCCGCCCGAAAGCAGGTGGAAAACAATCCAAATCAGCAACAACGCGCCGACCAGACCGAGCATCCGCGTGTCGAGTTCCGTAGCTTTGAGAAATGCGGTGAGCGAAAAGCGGCTTGTAGGCAAACGACTTGGCCGGACATGCTGAGCCGGCGCCGGCATTTCGGTCATTGGCGTCCTCCCGCCCAGCGCGACCGCCGCCGCCGGACATGCCGAGTTAATTTGCCGCCGCGGTCATCGTCAAATCGCGGCGGCTCTCGGGCGTGGACTCGTAAACGGCCAGTCGAATGCTGACATGGTGTGCCCGATGTCCATTGGGAGTAAAGCGGACATCGCGCCGAATTGTCGCCGTGTCCACTTTTGCTCCCGTAGCGGCCTCGACGGAAGTGGAGCAAATTTGTTTTTTGGCGCGGGCTGTGGACGCGGCCTTCGATCCTCCTCATGAGAGACTCCGCGTATTTTAGCCGGTAGCATCTCATATGCGTGACAGGGCCTCCAATCGAAGCCGCTGGCCGGTCGGCTTGAGCGTTCTGCTGGTAGCGTTAGTGATCCTGATA
This sequence comes from Xanthobacteraceae bacterium, assembly GCA_049517455.1. GTDB lineage: Bacteria > Pseudomonadota > Alphaproteobacteria > Rhizobiales > Xanthobacteraceae > BOG-931. The sequence goes on along the minus strand of JBEKSB010000366.1, from coordinate 1,529 downwards.
GCTATCGCCGCCGCGCTGGCGCCCACTCTATTTCCGGCCGGCGATCGAATTGGCGTGGATGGCCGGCGTGTCGCAGCCGGCGTCATCTTTGTCGGAAGCTATCTCGCGCTCGCGATCGGCAGGATACCCGGCATGAGCATCGACCGGGCCGGCATCGCTCTGGTCGGCGCCGGCCTCATGGTCGCGTCGGGCGCCCTTCCGCTCGAAGAAGCCTACAAGGCGGTCGACCTCGATACCATCACGCTGCTGCTCGGCATGATGATCGTCGTCGCCAGTCTGCGGCTTTCAGGCTTTTTTGCTGTCGCCACTGCCTGGGTCAGGGCGCATGCCAGGCGCCCTTTGATCCTGCTCGGCGCGATCGTCGCGACCTCCGGCGTTTTTTCCGCCTTCCTGGTGAACGATGCGATCTGCCTGGTGCTGGCCCCTCTCGTTCTGGAGTTGACGCTCGCGCTGGGGCGCCAGCCCGTGCCCTACCTGCTGGCTGTGGCAATGGCGTCGAATGTCGGGTCAACCGCGACGATCACCGGGAACCCGCAGAATATCATGATCGGCAGCTTCTCTCATATTCCCTACACCAAATTCGCCCTGGCGCTGGGGCCGGTCGCGCTGGTCGGGCTGGTCATAACCGTAGCGCTCATCGCGCTCTTCCATCGCGCCGAGTTCACCGGTGGCGCGCCACTGGAAGCGCCACAACCCAAGGTCAATGCCAATCGCGTGCTGGTGATCCGCGCATTGCTGGCGACCCTGATTATGATTGCATTGTTTTTCGCCGGGGTCGTGCCGGCCAAGGCGGCGATCATCATCGGCGGCCTTCTGCTGCTGACCCGACGGGTGAAAAGCCGGCGGGTCTACGCCGAGATCGACTGGTCGCTGCTGTTGATGTTCGCCGGTCTGTTCATCATCGTCGCCGGGGCGCAGCACGCGCTCCTCAGTCCCGACATCATTGCCGCCGTTGGCCGGCTTCATCTCGATCAAGTTCCCGCGCTCAGCGCCGTGACGGCGGTGCTGTCCAACCTGGTCAGCAACGTGCCGGCCGTGTTGATGCTGAAGCCGTTTGTCGATGCTCTGAAAGACCACGACACGGCGTGGCTCACGATCGCGATGGCTTCGACGCTCGCCGGCAACTTCACCGTGCTAGGCTCGATCGCCAATCTGATCGTCGTGCAGAGGGCGGCCGCTTCGGGCGTAGTGATCGGCTTCTGGGACTATTTCAGAGTTGGTGCGCCACTGACGATCATCACGCTTGCGATCGGGACATTGTGGCTGTGGCTGTGACATCAACCAAGAACAAACGTTTCAACCCGCTCTCGCTCGACGCGGTCAATTTCCTCTCGGCCGACGTGCGCGGCGCGGTCGGGCCTTTTCTCAATGTCTTCCTGGTCACCCAGCAGCACTGGAGTCAGTCGCAAGTCGGATTTGTGACCACGATCAGCGGCCTGCTTGGCATCGCGGTCCAGACGCCGATTGGCGCCGCGATCGACGAGACCCGTGCCAAGCGCGGCGTCATCGTCCTGGCGCTGGCGGTGTTG
>JBEKSB010000365.1:0-2823 GCA_049517455.1 Xanthobacteraceae bacterium | reverse complement strand
TCCGCCAGGTCTACGAGCGCTACGGCTTCGAGCCGGTGGAGACGCCGGCGCTCGAATATACCGACGCGCTCGGCAAGTTCCTGCCCGACCAGGACCGGCCGAACGAGGGCGTGTTCTCGTTCCAGGACGACGACGAGCAATGGCTGTCGCTGCGCTACGACTTGACCGCGCCGCTGGCGCGCTATGTGGCGGAGAATTTCGACACGCTGCCGAAGCCGTATCGCAGCTATCGCTTCGGTTGGGTGTTTAGGAATGAGAAGCCGGGACCCGGCCGCTACCGCCAGTTCATGCAGTTCGACGCCGACACGGTCGGCTCCGCGTCGCCCGCCGCCGACGCCGAAATGTGCATGATGGCCGCGGATACGATGGAGGCGCTCGGCATCAAGCGCGGCGACTATGTGGTGAAGGTGAACAGCCGCAAGGTACTCGATGGAGTATTGGATTCGATCGGACTTGGCGGCGAAGCGAATGCGGTCAAACGTCTCACGGTTTTGCGAGCAATCGACAAATTAGATCGCCTGAAGGAAGACGGTGTTCGACTTTTGTTAGGCCCCGGACGTAAGGACGATAGTGGCGACTTTACAAAAGGCGCTGGTTTAGGAGATCACGAGGTAAATCGGCTCCTGACTTTTCTTCGTCCCGCATTTGGTTTTGCGGTAAAACGTGAGGACGTAGCGCGTCCCTACGACGACATGGAGTTTCTGGATTCTGAGAGATTCGTCGACAATGCGGGAACGATGGCTCATATGGGCTCGCAATTGGACCTGGAAGGCGTCGGATTTACCGGAATCGACGAACTGAGCGACATTGGGACTCTTTGCGAGCGATCGGGCTATGGGAGTAGGCGGATCAAATTCGATCCGACTGTCGTCCGCGGTCTCGAATATTACACCGGCCCGGTTTTTGAAGTTGACCTGACATTCCCGATTGAGAGCGACGATGGAAAGCCGGTGCGCTTCGGCTCCGTTGCTGCGGGCGGGCGTTACGATGGACTCGTGTCGCGCTTTCGCGGCGAGCCGGTGCCAGCGACAGGATTTTCCATCGGCGTGTCGCGGCTCGCCGCAGCGCTGCAACATCTCGGCGAGCTCGAGAGCAAGCCCGAGCCCGGTCCGGTCGTCGTCACCGTGTTCGACAAGGATCGCCTCGCCGAATACCAGAACATGGTCGCCAAGCTGCGCGCGGCCAACATCCGCGCCGAACTTTATCTCGGCGCGGGTAAATTCGGTCCGCAGATGAAATACGCCGACAAGCGCAACGCGCCCTGCGTGGTGATCCAGGGCACCGACGAGAAGGCCAAAGGCGAAGTCACCATCAAGGACCTGATCGTCGGCGCCGAACTGGCAAAGCTGGAAAAGGGCCGTGAGGAGCATTTGCAGAAACAGGCCGAGGCGCAGTTCGCCGTCGCCGAGGAGAAACTGGTCGACGCCGTGCGCGCGGTGCTCTCCCGCCACGGCCTCAATTCAGATTGAGTCTTTCGATCGGCAAAGGTGGCACAGAGAGGCGCGCGGATGATGCGGATATTTGCGTTCGTCGTGGGCGGCCTGGTGATCACTGTGATTGTCGTACTGGGCGCGATGATTGCATTCGGGACCAGCAAGCCGGCGCCGCCGCTGGCGTCGGTCAGCGAACCGTTCAAAAACGTTGATTTCCGCGATCTGCCGGCGGTCGAAAGAATTCCGGCGCGCCACAGCACGCCGATCGCGTTCCGCGTCTGGCGGGAAAACCCGCCTGCACCCGAGCCCGCTCTGGTCGTCATCGCCATCCACGGCTCGTCGGCAACGAGCTCCAGTCTGCACCCGCTGGCGAAGGCGCTGAGCGCGCAGCGAATCGCAGTCTACGCGCCCGATATTCGCGGCCACGGGCAGACCGGGGTGCGCGGCGATATCGACTTCGCCGGTCAGCTCGACGACGACCTTGCGGATTTTGTCGCCACTGTCGCGGCCCGACATCCGAATGCGAAGCTGGTTTTGCTCGGCTTCTCTTCCGGCGGTGGCTATGCACTGCATGCGGCGGCTACGCCGCTCGGCAAAAAGTTCCAGCGGGCGGTGCTGCTGTCGCCGATGCTCGGCCCGCGCGCGCCGACCTACAGGCCGACAGAGGCTTGGGCCACACCTTACATCCCGCGGATCATTGCGCTCGCTTTGCTCAATCGCGTCGGGATTCACGCCTTCGACCATCTCACGGTGCTCGCCTTCGCCATCGACCCGAAACGCGCCGATATCCTCACCGATCACTATTCGTGGCTACTGACACGCGACTTCGCGACAAACGATTACGCTGCCGATCTGCGCAACGCGGCTTGCCCGATCGCCGTGCTGGTCGGGGAAAAGGATGAGCTGTTCGATGCCGCCAAGTTTGCCCCCACCATTGCCGCGGTCAGGACCGACATTCCGGTGACCGTCATCGCCGGGCTCAGCCACATCGAGATGACCACGGACCCTCGCGCGGTTCCCTCGATCGTCGCGGCGGTGCGCGGCGCAGGCTCCGTTCAATCCAACCGCTAGGCGCCTTTGCGGATTGATAACGGCTGGCGGCCGGCCACCCGGCGCGCCAGCATTAACGGCTCCCGCCAATCTTCATCGAATAGCGACGCTTGTCGTGCTAAAGGGCCGCGGAATTAGCCTGAGCGTCGCGCATGGAAGCGGTTAACCATACGCCGGCGCGGATATGACCATCATGTCGAGTATGGCAATGAACGACCCGGACCAGCGCGCGCAACAGCTCGTCGCCTCCTATGTGCGCGCCGGCTACACCCCGATCGAGCCGCCGGTCGTGCAGCCGGCGGAGCCGTTCCTCGACCTGTCCGGCGAGGATATCCGCCGG
>JBEKSB010000364.1:0-2829 GCA_049517455.1 Xanthobacteraceae bacterium | reverse complement strand
AGCTGGGCGGCGATGTCCATGTATTGGGCGCCGCTGAGCACCTGGGAATAGACTACGTAGGCGATGATGGCTTGATATTCGCGGGAAAGGTCTTCGTTCAACAGCTCCGCGAGGCGGTTGCGAGAAATTTCGTTTTCGTTTGTGGCGGATTTGGACTCGGCCATTTGTTCCCTCCTTTGAATTGAAAGACAGATTAAGTATCTCGATCACCGTGTATTACATGCGTGAAAAACTAACATGATGCTATCAATCATGTAAGCCGACATTCCCCATATGACCACCGGAACAGCGTACACGATAGCAGACGGTGGGGTTTCCCGGAAGTCACAGGCGGGGCTGCGCAGTGCTCCGCTGTGGAGCAAACCGATCTCTCTTTGAGACCTTTTCCCCACGGAAATCTCTTGACCCACTTACGGGCCACGCCCGACCCGGAAAACGTGCGCAAATACTTCCGGGCGCTACGCCGCGCGCAACGCGACATCGACCTGCGGCCGGAGCTTTACACGCACTACTACCAGAAGGAATTCCCGTGCGCTTCCATGACCAGATGGATACGCGGCGCTGGGGCCCGGGTGAGCGGCTCGTATTCGAGCCGTACTCGAAGCAGACATTTGATGAATCGTTCGAGTGGATCGAGCAACATGCCATCTTCCCGCGCAGCGAAATGGGCAGCGGGAAATACGAAAGCGCGATCTTCACACAAGCTGCCGAATAGGCCTTTTTTTGCTCATGGCCGAAAGACGCCACTCCCTCGTTCGCACCAGACCACTTTAATGTGACAAGGCCGCCGCGACTTACGCCGTGGTGGCACGCTCGATCATGGCCTCGGCCTGAAGACTTTCAACGTCGCGGAAAATCGAGGCGACGGCGAGCACGCGCCCATTCCGCCTGAACCTTAGGAGGCAATCCTTGCTCGGGATCTCACCGTCGATCGCGATTTCGTCCCACTTCTCGGCGTGACCGACATAGTTGATTGGAACGTCGTAATGCTGACTCCAGAAAAACGGCACGGCGGTGAACGGCGCGCCGTGGCCAAGCATGTTGAGCGCCGCGGTTTGTCCTTGACGCTCAGCGACAACCCAGTGCTCGACGCGGATGTTCTCACCTGAATGCGGGTCGGGCCAACGTGCGATGTCGCCGGCGGCGTAGATGCCGGGTGCGCTCGTCTCGAGGTACTGATTGACAACGACCCCGCGGTCGGACTTGAGCCCTGCTTTCTCGGCAAGCTCTAAGCGGGGCCGAACGCCGATGCCGACAACGACGAGGTCAGCCTCGAGCGTGCCGCCGCCTTTGAGTTTCACCCGTTTGCCATCGATGGCGGTTGCCGTGTCGTCGAGGTGGAAGACTGCGCCGTGTTCCTCGTGCAGGGTGCGAACGAAGTCGCCCATCTGCGGACCCAGAATTCGCTCCATCGGCCGCTTTTCCGGCGCCACGACGTGAACCTCGAGCTCGCGCGCGCGCAACGCGGCAGTGACCTCGAGGCCGATGAAGCTCGCGCCGATGACAACCACGCGGCGCGATGCGTTGGCGTATTCGATGATTGCGTGGCAATCCGCCAGCGAACGAAGGGTACGTATATGTGGCTGGTTGGCCCCAGGGATGGAAAGACGAACCGGCTCGGCGCCGGTCGCCAGCAGCAGCCGGTCATATGGAACCTTGTCGCCACCCGCGAGAACGACTTCACGGGCACGAATGTCGATTTCGGAAACCGTTTGCCGCAAGCGCGTCTCGATATTGTTTTCGAGATAAAAGTTCTCTTGGCGCAGAGGCACGTAATCGAATGGAGCGCTGCCGGCGAGATAGTCCTTGGAAAGGTTTGGTCGGTCGTAAGGCAACGCATCGTCGCTGCTCAGCATGACGATGCTGCCCTGGTAATGTTCTCGCCGGAGCATTTCGGCTGCGGCGAACCCCGCGGCCCCGCCGCCGACGATGACGATCTTTTCGGGCGCAGTGCCCGCAGCTTTACCCCGCGGCTTCGGCTGTGGCTGTTCACGCTTCTCGCTTACCCAAATCTTCCCGTCGCGCTGCTCGACTGCCCAGCACGCGATCGGGCTCAGGGCTGGCGCAGCGAGGGCCTCTCCTGTGCGCAGATCGAAACAAGCATGTTGCCAGGGGCACCGCACCGTGTCGCCGACCACGAGACCGTCGGCAAGCGGACCATGATAATGCGTGCAATGCGCCTCGACCGCGAAAATGTCATGTCCCCGCCGCACTAATAGGACGTCTTCTCCGCCAACATGACCGACGAGCATTTTGCCATCAGCAAGCTGATCGAGGGAAATACCTTGGGACAGATCGGGACCGGTCGGCTTCGTCTCGTCTTGAGCCATCGTCGTCTCCGTCGTCATGAAAGCTTAAATCCCCTTTAGATACTCGACCAGATCTTTCTTGTCTGCCTCACTGAGGTTCAGGTTAAATTGCGTATCGTAGTGGTTCACCACGTCGAGCAAGGTGGCGAAGCGCCCGTCGTGGAAGAAGCCGCCCTTCTGATGCGTCCATAGCCGCGCGTTAACCATTCTTTTCGCGATTCCTCGCGCGCGAGGCGGAGCCGAGCGGCGAGCCGAATCCAGCCCGAGCTTTGGACCGCGGCACCGGCCGATTTCTTTTTGACTTGATCGACGGCAGCGAGCGCTGGGGCATGGCGGCGCGGCAGCTTTGGCCGCGGCGCTCGAGCTAGATCCCATGGGGGCGTGGATAGCGCCCCGAGCTCTGCCAGAGTGAGGGCGCTAACAAACCTCATCTGGAGAAGACCATGCCTGCAGCAACAAGCGTCTCTGAGCGTCCGGCCGCTATCCGCGTGGATCTTGGCGCCATCTTCGTTTCGATGGA
>JBEKSB010000363.1:0-2850 GCA_049517455.1 Xanthobacteraceae bacterium | reverse complement strand
GCATTGCTTCTGCCGGCCATGTACGAATGGCCGAACATGGCCGAGGAAGGTGGCTTTATTGCTTACGGTGCGCGCCTCGCTCAACTCTTTCGGGACATTTTTGCCCGACAGTTCATCAAGCTGATGCAGGGAGTAAAACCCGCCGATATTCCGGTCGAGCAGCCGACCAAATTCGAGCTGGTTATCAATCTGAAGACGGCGAAAGCACTCGGCGTGACGGTTCCGGAATCTTTGCTGGTACGCGCCGACGAGGTGATCGAATAGGATACTCTTTGTTGCAGTGCATGAGTCTCTTCATGGCCCGTCACGTCATTTGCCGTAATGCAGCAATTCGGTCGCAATCGGGGACAAGCGGACGCCCCGCGTACGTCGAAAATATGAAGCGAGTGACCCAAAAGGGACCTCGGCAGGAGACCGGTGCTAATGCCCGGACGTTTGCAATCGTGTCCAACAAAGTTCCTAGAGGTAACCGTCCCTTAAATGCGCCAACGGTACTTTGAAGCCGCTTACGTTCAGATTGATTGGCGGAGTGAGGAACAGCCATGGCGCGGCGCAAGGAAGCACACGGCGGCGGTCACGGCTGGTTTGTTACTTTCGCCGATCTCATGGGCCTGCTCGTGAGCTTCTTCGTCATGCTGGTCGCGTTCTCCAATCAAGACGCGAAGCAGATGAAAGCCGTGGCTGGCTCGATGCGAGAAGCCTTTGGCGTGCAGCAGAATGTGCGTTATTCGGGCATCGTCGAAAGCGAGGGGTTGCCGACTCGCTCCAAAATCAAGAACGCAGCAAACATCCAACCCGAGGACTCATCCACCACGCCCACGCCGGACGAACAGGGTTCCAGCTTCAAGCACGACCAGGCTTTCGCTCTTGCCGCGGCATCGCTGCGCCAGGCACTGCAGGACATGCCGGAGCTGACCGAGGCCTCCAAGCACATCATGGTCGAGGAGACCAAGGAGGGCCTTAACATCGACATCGTCGACCAGGATGGCCGCTCGATGTTCGCAAACGGTTCCAAGGAGCCGTACGAGCGCACCCGGCAACTTATTCAGAAGATCGCCGGGCCGCTTAAGGCGGTTCCGTACCGCATTTCCATCACCGGGCACACGTCCGGTTCGCAAGGGTCGCCGAAACCGGATTACGGGCCGTGGAACCTTTCGGCCGACCGGGCCAATACCGTGCGCCAGATCCTGGAGGAGGAGGGTTATCCCTCCGCCAACATCTACAAGGTAGCCGGCAAAGCCAATACCGATCCGCTCTTCCCCGACGACCCCGACATCGCTGCCAATCGACGGGTGACCATCACGCTGATACGCGAAGCGCCGCCGATGCCGCCGGATTTGCAGCCTTAGCGGCAACTGCACCACCGCTCCGGTGGTCGCGATCCGCGCTGAAAGGCCGCCTCCTGCGCTGTGCGTGAGGAGGGGCAGCTACACTGCTGCATTGAGTCGGCCGACCACGTCCTGTGCGGCAGCCCCTGCTCGTGGATAGCCTGCTCGTGTCTGATGTTGGTCTAAAGCGGTCGTCCATAATTCCCGCCGCACGATCATCGCTCCGATGTGTTTTTGAGGGATTTAAGTACCCGCGCCAAGTTCTCGGAAACGCCGATACATACGGCTTTTACAAACCGTTTACGAGATGCCGATATAAAGCTGGCAATCGGAGGAACAGCCAATGGCCGAGGATAATCGACGATCGGGTTTTGATAGACGGGCGGGCCATGATCGGCGCCGTGGCGTGGATACGCGATCGGACGAAGAAAAACTATTAATCGGTGAGCGGCGATCAAACAAAGACCGTCGATCCAAACCTGATCGCCGGACGACGCCTGCGAGCAGCGTTTCACACGATAACAGTAATCGACATTGAAGCTTAGTGTGACGTGCATATTTCAGGCAGCTTTCATCAAAGAGGCCGGGCAATGTCCATATCAAGCGCAGCAAATCTTCTTCGCACGGCGAAGCAGCAACTCTCGCAACAGGACATCAACGAAAGCCTCATTCTGCTAATCGACGAACTCACCCGCGAAATAAAGCACTTGGATAACGAAGTTCGGAGAGTTCGGCGGGATATTCGAGTCAATCGGCGATTTTAAACTTAAACCTAATTTATGTTTCGCCTAGGTCACATGTCGGCTTGTGACGCTAACCAAACGCGGCAAATCCGCTTAGCAATCCCTCACCAAATGACCGCGCCATGTCTGTTACTGGCCCATCGCGCCATTTCGGACTCATGCCTTGAATGGTCGCTTTCGGGGCGAAGCGGACATTGTTCCGTACTAGCGCACATTGCTAACTCCGGCATCTTCCCCGCTCAGAGCCTGAAACAGGGTACCAAGTGTCGGATTTCAACCACTAGCAGCATTCAAGGGGGTCGGGCGTTTCGTCACCTCCCGGCATTACCTGAGGTTCCATTTTTCATTCGCCCGAGAATGCTTTGGGGCGATTAGAGTTTTCGCCTGATACTAATTTTTAACAAGCGGCAAGTCGCATGGTTGGTGCGACAAAACGGTTTATTTGAAGCGAGGCCTCTATCGACACATTTTATGCACTCGATAAAACAATCGAATTTCAGCAAACCAAATTATTTACGGAGAACACTCTCATGAACGACACAATCACCGGGCCACACGACGTAATCGCCTCAGCGGGATTAAGCAATGACAGCATGCCAAAACCGCAAAACCCGCCAGTCTTAGAGAGAATAGTCGGCCCCTTTAGCCCATATCCTTTGGTGAAGAGGACGGTTGCCAAGCCAGCCTCAAAGGCGAGTTCAGAAATCGAAGTCGAATTAGCCGCGGTCAAGAGAGCCTGGGCAAAATACCGATCAACCAAAGGTCGGGACGCGGTGTAC
>JBEKSB010000362.1:0-2870 GCA_049517455.1 Xanthobacteraceae bacterium | reverse complement strand
GCATCGCGGCCGATCACGGCTGAATCCGCTGCCTCGACCGCTCCCGCAAGCACGACGCCTTTGGTTGCCGCAATGGCTTGGATGAGCGTGCGCCCCATACGCCCGCCGGCGCCGGCGATCACCAGCCGCATATCGGAAGTTGCTGTAGCCATCATTGCGTCTTGGGCTTATCTCCGGTCGCCGCGGATATAGCGGGACCGCGCGATGCCAGCAACATGGGATCGGGGAAGGCGATTAAGGTTGCGGGCCGTCATAGCCCTCGACGATGACGAGATCGACGGTCGAATGCGGCTGGCGGACCTTGATGTTCGTCTGGTATTCGGGCGAGCGATAACAGGCGACCGCAGCGGCGTAATCGGGAAACTCGATCACCACGTTGCGCAGCCGGCTCGTCCCTTCGACACACTCGAACTTGCCCGAACGTACCACGAAGCGGCCGCCGAACTTGCGGAAGATGACGGGATTGGCGGTGGCATAAGGCTTGTAACCGTCTTCGTCGCGCACATCGACGCGCACGACCCAGTAACCCTTGGCCATCTCATTTCTCCTTCGCCGCTTGCTGCGCAATCTCGGCAACGATCGCCTCCGCCGCCGCTCGCGGATCGGCCGCCGCAATAATGGGCCTCCCGACCACGAGATAATCGGCGCCCGCCGCAATGGCGGCGGTTGGCGTCATGATCCGTTTCTGATCGCCGGCATCAGCGCCGGCGGGCCGGATGCCAGGCGTTACCAGCAGCATTTCCGTCCCGACAATCGAACGCACATTGGCCGCTTCTTCGGGCGAACAGACCAAGCCGTCGACCCCTAAGATGCGTGCCTGCTCCGCGCGCGCGGCGACGAGATTCTTCACTGGCGCGTCGTAGCCGGCCGCTTTGAGATCGTGGTCGTCATAGGACGTGAGCACCGTCACTGCGAGAATGCGCAGGCCGCCCTCTCGCGCCTCGACCGCGGCCTGCATCGTCTGCGGATAAGCGTGCACCGTGAGGAACGTCGCACCGAGCCGAGCGACGCTTCTCACGCCTTGCGCCACGGTATTCCCGATGTCGTGCAGCTTGAGATCGAGGAACACACGCTTGCCGGCGCCGGCCAGTATCTGCGCATGAGCAAGCCCACCGGCAAACGCGAGTTGATAACCGATCTTGTAGAAAGACACCGCGTCGCCGAGCCGCGTCACCATGGCTTCCGCCGCCTCGACCGACGACAGATCGAGCGCGACGATCAGGCGCTCGCGCGGCTTGATCGGAATTGCCTGTTTACTCACTCCGCTGCTCGCGGCATCACGCTCGCCAACTCGACGAGCCGGCGCACCATAGCCTTCAACGCCGCGGCGAGATTTTCATCCTTGGGATTGTCCATGTCGTCAAACGCCTGGTCGGCGCGCCCGACGTTGATTTGTTCCGGGATCACCAGCGCACCGCAGCCTAATTCCAGGATTTGCCGCAGCGCCATGAGCGAACGCACGCCGCCGGCCGCTCCGGCGGAGGCTGAGCCGATCGCAAACACGCGGCCCTTGAACGCGGCGTAGGCCGGCTCGTTGCGTTCGCGCACACGGGAAATCCAGTCGATGGCGTTTTTGAGAAGCGGCGTCACTGAGGCGCTATATTCGGGGCTGGCGATGAATACGCCCTGATGCGCGGTGAGCATCTGCGCGAGCTTGACCGCGTTGGCGGGCGGACCGGCATCGGCAAGGTAGTCGGCATCGAGCAGCGGCAAGGGATAATCGGCAAGCGAGATGCGCGTCACGTCGGCTTGCCCGAGCGCCAGTTCCTTGGTCACGAGTGCGGCGAGCCGCCCATTGTGCGAGCCCGAGCGCAGCGAACCGGCCATCACCAGGATTTTCGGGGTGAACATAATCGACGAACGTCAGGTCTTCCGGTAAACCCACACGCGCGCAGGCGGGATGTTCATCCAGATGCGCTCGGAGGCCTCGACCGAGAAACCGCCAAGCCGCCGCGGCAAGGGCGACGCCACCGAGTAGGTGAACTGCACGAAAGGCGCGCCGGGCAGCATGAGGTCGAAGGCGTCGCGAATAAGCCGCAACCGCATCCTGATCGGCTTGGTGACCAGCGGCAGGCCGGAGACGACGGCGGCCGCAGGTTGCAGCAACAGCGTTTCGAGCAGGCGGCGCAGGCTGTAGGCGTCGCCCTGCACCAGCGTTGCGTCGGGATAGCGCGCCCGCAGAATTTTGCAGAACGCCGGATTGAATTCGACAAGCACGAGGCGGGAGGGCTCGACACCGGCCTGGACCAGCGCTTCGGTCACCGGCCCGGTCCCCGGTCCCAGTTCGACGACGGGTCCGTCGCTATAGGGATCGACATATCGCGCCATGGTGCGCGCCAGAACCTTGCCCGAGGGCGTCACCGCGCCAATGCTTAAGGGTCGCTCGATCCAGGAGCGGATGAACCGCACCTCGTCGTCGAGCCGGATGCCCCGCTTGCGCTCGAATTGACGAATCTGCTCCTCGATCTTCTTGCCGAGACCGCCGCGCTTTTGCTCGAACAGCCGGATGTGGCGCCCGATATTGCGCTCGATAATGGTCTTCTTCAGTTCGAGGAGCCGCAATTGCCGCTCGATCTTTTGTTCGAATTGATGGAGGGCCTGAAGCGGCATGGGCAAATCACACACACGACGAAACGTGGCCTTTTCTAGAACATCCGCGGCCTAAAGGCCAGATGCTCGCCCAGGCCAGCCGGGCGGGCGTTCAGGCCGAATTGGCCCGGCCGCCGCCGAAACCGTCGAGGAACTCCTTGACCTTGCCAAAGAATCCCGAGGATTCGGGCTGCGTCTCCGTCGATGACAGGCGATCGAACTCGGCTAACAGCTCGCGTTGCCTCTTGGTCAGCTTCTGCGGTGTCTCGACGACGACCTGA
>JBEKSB010000361.1:0-2875 GCA_049517455.1 Xanthobacteraceae bacterium | reverse complement strand
GCTCGCCCCAACCGGGGGGCGAAAGACTCCGCGCCGCTAAACGGGCGTTACCCGCGCCCGCCTGTCCCAGTCCAGGGAATGCACCTCCCGGACCGGTCGTAATGCCGGTCAGCATGATGCCCAAAGCCGCCCGGGGAGCGGAGTGTATCGTTCCGCCCGCGGGCACCGCACTCGCTCCGCATCGGTGAGTACCCTCGGCCGAAGGCGTCCGTCCATGAGCGAGATTAGCTCGTACCTGAAACGGGGACAAATGTCAAGAGACTGTCGCTGTCTTAGTGACAGCCGCATATCGTAGCCGATGCAGCTCGTCGGCTATATTCTTTGGTGCGTAAGACTTGCAAACGCCAACCTGGGCCAACCCACCCTACATTGCCACTCAATCCTCCCGCGCCTCCACATGGAAGCGATGCAGGATGCGATGGAAAATGGGCGCCAGCACGAAGCCGGTGGCGATGACGATGATGAGGCCGGACAGGATCGCGTAGGAGCCGGCAAAGACTTTGCCGGCCGTGGTCTTCAGTTCGCCCAGCGGTCCCATGCCGGACAGGATCATCGCCGCGTTGACGTAGGCGTCGACGAACGACATGCCCTCGAATCCCGCATAGCCGGCGATCCCGATCGCCAGGCCGAGTAACGTGAGAACGATCCACAAGCCGATCGCGATCGCCATGCGGACGATGAATTTCCGGCGCGAAACAATGGGTTGCCGCCGCGTTTCAAACCGGGTGGCGCTGAGACTTCCCATCGGCATATTTATTATCCTCCGCAGTCGGGAAATGGCCCGCATGGAGCGTAGCGGATTGTCACCCGAGGTGAAGGTCTTTCCGCCGGGTCTCGTTCTCGCCGTTGCCGCGCTCCAATCTGTGGAAGATGGCCGACGACAGCAAATAGCCGGCAAAAAAATGTCCTGGAGAGGCGGGGTATTTATGCAGCCGGCACTTCATCGGCCCAGACGCGGAATCCCGACAGCGTGCCGGGGCCGAAGGTATGGGTCAGCGGCACGTCGGCGGCGTCGCGGCCTTGCGCGATCAGGACGCGTCCGATCCGGGGCGAATTGTTGCGCGGGTCGAACGTGCGCCAGCGGCCGCCGAGATAGACTTCGATCCACGCGGCAAAATCATTCTCCGGGTAGGGCGGCGGCAGTCCCACGTCGGTCAGGTAACCGGTGCAATAGCGGGCCGGAATGTTCAGGCAGCGGCAAAAGGTGATGGCAAGATGCGCGTAGTCGCGGCAAACCCCGCTGCGCTGCGCATAGGCTTCAAACGCCGTTCTGGTTGGGCTGGAATGCTCATAACCGAATGTTATGTGACGATGGACGAAGTCGCAGATCGCCTGCACCCGCGGCCAACCCGGCGGCGTGTTGCCGAACAGGCGCCACGCCTCGTCGGCCAGGCGATCGGTCTCGCAGTAACGGCTGCCAAGCAAAAACAATACGACTTCCGCCGGCAAGTGCTCGACCTGGTGCTGCAGCGCGTTCAGATCGATCGGGTCCGGCAGGCCTGAGTCGCCAACGATGGCGTCGGTGCCGAGCCTGAAATGCCCGCCGGGGGCAACGAGGCGGCTGCACCAATTTCCGAAGCTGTCGCGGTAGCCTTCGATGGGAACCGACGGGTTCGTTATCAGATAATCCGGATGCTCCAGTTGCGAGACGCGCGAGGAATGCACGTTCAAGATTGCGATCATCGGCGTCGTTTGCGGAAATTCGAAGCGGAGCTCGCAACCGAGATGGATACGCATGAGATCTCCGTTTCTGCGTGAGCAGCGCTCGGCTTCGAGACACGGTACGATCGAACGGTAGCCGGGGCCAGTGTTCACCGCGGCGATCATGCGCCTTGGCGCTAGCCCTTGAGGCGGCTTAGGCGTCGCGCGTAGCCCTGCGTCAGTTTATTCGATTGACGAAGCTGCCAACCGGGCTACCTGCGCCACCTGCCGAACTTCTTTTGTCTCAACCTCTTTGCAGGAAGGGCAGACGAAGACCAGCCGTTCCGGACGCACGCCAAGTTTGGGAATCGTGCGGACGTGCTTCATGGTGTCACCGCAACAAAGACACACCAGGGTCGGCGCGTTGTCGTGTATGGGGGCCATGGCCCAAACCGGATGCGTTCTGGTCGCCTGCTTTGTATCTCAATTTATAGCTAAGCCATAAAGCCGCCAAAGCCAGCGATCTTGAAAAAGAAACTTCAAATCGTGGATGTCGAAAAGTCTCATTTGCCCAAGCGACTGCTACGGTACGGATTTTGGACGCATGCGTCCTGGGGCGAAAACCATCACCCGAGGTGAAGGTCCTTCTGCCGAGTCTCGTTCTCGCCGTCGCCGCGCTGCAATCTCCCGAAGATGACCGTGGAGAGGACGGTAAATCCGCCGAGCACGAGAAAGGCCTCGTGGAGGCCGCCGATCATCTCGCTTGAGTTTGCCGGGCTGGCGGGAATGAAAAAAGCCGTGGTCAGCCCCGCCGCCGCGACGCCGAAGCTGATCGACATCTGCTGCATGGTGCTAGCGATGGAGCTGGCATTGCTCGCCTTGTCGTCGGGGATGTCGGCATAAACCAGCGTATTCATGCTGGTGTATTGCAGCGACGTGAAGGCGCCGTAGCCAAACGCCAAGAGCACGATGACCCAGAGCGGCGTGGCGGTCCCGATGGTGGCGAACAGCATCAGGAGGAAGCCGAGGATGATCGTGTTCGAGATCAAGACGCCGCGAAAGCCGACGCGTTCCAGAATCTTCGGCATGAGGAATTTCGTGCTCATGGCGGCGAGCGCTTGCGGCATGATGAGCAGGCCCGATTGCACGGGCGTGAAGCCGAATCCGACCTGATAAAGCAGCGGCAGAAGAAACGGCACGCCGCCGATGCCGAGCCGGGTGAAGAAGCTGCCGC
>JBEKSB010000360.1:0-2889 GCA_049517455.1 Xanthobacteraceae bacterium | reverse complement strand
GACGAGCGCGATCCAGGAATGCTGGAGATGCTGCGGCTTGCTGTCACCGGTGCACACCGCAACCATCGCCATGTGGGCATCTGCGGCGAGGCGCCAGCGAACTATCCGGAAATCGCCCGCTTCCTTGCCGGCATCGGCATCGATTCGATCAGCGTCAACCCAGCTAGCGTGCTGCGCACGATCAAAGTGGTCAGGGAGGCGGAGCAATCCGCCGAAACAGGGCCGCTTAGACATGCCGCCGCCGCAGACTAGCCGAGGAGGAAGCGTCGATGAGTTGGGATGACGCACGCGCTCGGAAGGTGTTGCGCAGTCTGTTCGATACCGCCGTGGCCCCCGTGCCGCTCACTGGCAGCGCCCTGCCGCATCACTGCGACGACTGAAACGAGGGCCGCGTTTACTCACTTTGTGCGCTTACGCGCGCGAGGCGGAGCCGAGCGGCGCGCCGGATCCGGCCCGAGCTTTGGACCGGGCCGTCGCCGATTTTCTATTTGCGAAATTGGCCGCGGCGGCCGAGCTAGATCCCATGGGTCGACTTGCCGATGTCCCATCATGATTCTCAGTCCTGCTTGTCGCAGCGACTGAATAGCGAATGTCATGCGTAGCAACTGCAGACTTTTTCAACACAATCAGCGCAATGAGCACGGCTGAACTCCAATAATTACAAAGTGATGCAACGGTGTCGGCAGCGTTGACAATTGTCAAAGAAACTCGGTGCCGTAGCGACGCGCAAGCGGCGGGGTGGCAAGACCGAAAGGCCGACGCAGACCACCGCAGCCGCAGTCGGCCACCCCCCAACTTTCGGCTTACGCCCTTTGGCGGAGAGACGAGCCCGGCCGTGGCGGATTAGCCTGCCCGCTGGGCTGCCAGGGGCGTCCAAGGGACACGCCGCGCACGCCCGACGACAACGAATTTGGGGGAGCGTCCATGACGACGATGGCGATCAATACACCACGCTCGGGCGGCATGACGAGCGAACAGCGGCTCGTGATCTTCGCGTCCTCGCTCGGCACCGTGTTCGAGTGGTACGACTTTTACATCTACGGCACGCTCGGCGCGTTCCTGGCGAAATACTTCTTCTCCAACGTGCCGGCAAATGTCGGCTTCATCTTCGCGCTGCTCGCTTTCGCCGCCGGCTTCGCGGTTCGCCCTTTCGGCGCGCTGATCTTCGGCCGGCTCGGCGACACGATCGGCCGCAAATACACGTTTCTGATCACCATGACTCTCATGGGTGTCGGGACGTTCTTCATCGGCGTGATACCCGGCTTTGCCACATGGGGCGTTCTGGCGCCGGTGGTATTGATAGCGCTGCGCCTCATCCAGGGCCTCGCGCTCGGTGGCGAATACGGCGGCGCCGCGATTTATGTCGCCGAACACGCGCCGGCCAACAAGCGCGGCTTCTACACCTCCTGGATTCAAACCACGGCGACGCTTGGCCTGTTCCTCGCGCTCCTCTTGATCCTTGGCATCCGCACCAGCATGGGCGAGGCCGCCTTTGGCGACTGGGGCTGGCGCATACCGTTCCTGTTTTCGGCGGTGCTGCTCGCGGTCTCGATCTGGATCCGGCTCAAGCTCAATGAATCGCCGTTGTTCAAGCGCATGGTCGAGGAAGGCAAGCAGTCGAAGCGGCCGCTATCGGAAGCCTTCACCGAGTGGAGCAACGCCAAAATCGCGCTTGCCGCCCTGTTCGGCGCCACCGCCGGCGAGGCGGTGGTGTGGTATGGCGGCCAGTTCTACGCGCTGTTCTTCCTGACGCAGACGCTCAAGGTTCCCGGCGTCACCGCACAGATCATGATCGCGATCGCGCTCGTCATCGGCACGCCGTGCTTCATTCTGTTCGGCTGGCTCTCCGACAAGATCGGAAGGAAGCCGATCATGCTCGTGGGTTTTGCGCTCGCGGTCGTGACCTATTTCCCGATCTTCCAGGGCGTCACCCACTTCGCCAATCCGAAGCTGGAGCATGCGCTTTCGGCAGCGCCGGTGACGGTGACCGCCGATCCGCATCGATGTTCGTTCCAGTTCAAGGCGACGGGAACGGAGAAGTTCACCACCGGCTGCGACATCATCAAGTCGACGCTGGTCGGGCTCTCGGTGAACTACGACAACGTGACGGCGCCGGCGGGAACGACGGCAAGCGTCAAGATCGGCGAGCAAACGATCACGGCCGATACGCCTGACGTCGGCAAGGTGATCGCCGCCGCGATCAAGACGCACGGCTATCCGCCAAGCGCCGATCCGAACGACATCAACTACGAGATGACGGTGATCCTGCTCGCCCTTCTCGTCGTCTACGTGACCATGGTGTACGGGCCGATCGCCGCCTGGCTGGTGGAACTGTTTCCGACCCGCATCCGCTACAGCGGATTGTCGCTGCCGTATCATATTGGCAACGGCTGGTTCGGCGGCTTCCTGCCGGCCACGGTGTTCGCCATCGTTGCGGCGACCGGCAACATCTATTCGGGTCTGTGGTACCCGATCATCGTTGCTGCGATGAGCTTCGTCGTCGGGCTTATCTTCCTGCCCGAGACCAAGGATCGCGACATCACACGCATCTAGAGCGAACTACTAAAACGACGCGCGGGACGGCGTACGCGCCGTCCCGCTTTCTTTTCTCCCTGCCCCGCTAAGCGCCCTTGACCTCGAGCTGTACATCGACGTTGCGGCGGGTGGCTGTGAATATAGACAGATTTTTTCGTGCGCTTCCTTGGCGAGTGCCGCCAAGTGGGAACCCGCGCCAATCTCATCGTCGCGCAGGTAGCGGTTACCATTCGCAAGATCAGCGACGATGCGCACCATGCGTGGTGAAAGAACGTCTGTCCGCTTGGCCAGAATGTCGGGCAGCAGCTGGCGAAGAAAGCGCAGTCCTTGTCGGACGATGATGCCGCGCTCCAG
>JBEKSB010000359.1:0-2916 GCA_049517455.1 Xanthobacteraceae bacterium | reverse complement strand
ATCGGTCCTACCAGGCCTAGGCAGCGGGCAAGCTCGTTCTCGGTGGGATTGCGCAGTAACTGTCCCTGCGGACACAACACAATCGGCAGCTCGCCAGGGTCGACATGGAAGCGCTCGATCAACGCCTTGGCTTCCGTGTCGGTGTCCGGATCGAGCGTTTGGCGCGGATGCGAGTTGCTACGGAGAAAGTTCTCAAGCCGGAGCACATCGCCGTTGTCGGCCCGCCCAACGATCACAGGCCCGCCGGCCCCGGTCTCAAGAAGGCCGACACGACGCAGGATCAGGGCACGCATGATCCGCTCGCCGAGTTCCGCCTCCGCAATCAGCAACGCCCGCAGGCGGTCGGGCGCGATGATTAGGGCCTCTACAGGTTCGCGCGCGTAGGCGTCCACCAACGCCGGGCGGCCCGCCAGTTGCGCCAATTCGCCCAGGAACGCGCCGGGACCTTGAGTAACAATAGACGTCTGATGACCCGAAACGTCCTGGATGGCCTCGATTCGCCCCGCCAGGATAATGCTCAGGCCGTGACCGATATGGCCCGCCCTTTCCACCGCCTCGCCGGTGGCGAAAGAGCGCACCGAGCCAAACCGTCGAACGCGTTCGATCTCCGTCGCTTCCAGAATCGGGAACATCTGGTTGTGCCGGGTTTCGATAATCGACCGTGTTAACCGAGACGCCACTTGCGGTGCCCATCTGCCGTGGACGTTCACATGGGATCGAATTTGCGTTCAGCAACTACTGCGTCGTCCTGACGATCTCTTCCTCGACATCGCGCAGCCGATCCTTGCCGAAAAAGATTTCGTCGCCGACGAAGAAAGTCGGACTGCCGAACGCGCCACGCGCGACGGCTTCTTGGGTGTTCTGCAGAAGGCGGTCCTTGACCGCGGACTCTTGAGTGCGAGCGAGCAGTGCCGCGGCGTCGAAACCGGACTCTTCCAAAGCCGCCCGCACTACCTCGGAATCGTCCATCTTCCTCGGCTCGGCCCACATGTAACGAAATACTTCGTCGACATATCGCGCGAAAAAGTCGTCAAGCTGAACCGCGACCGCGCCGCGCATGATCAGGAGCGTATTGATCGGAAAGAACGGATTGAACGTGAACCGCGTAATATTGTGATGACGGACGAAGCGCCGCAGTTCCAGTTTTTCGTATTCGAACTTGTTTTTGATGCCCGCCATGCTTTCCACCGGAGAGCGGTTGTTCGTCAGCTTGAAGACGCCGCCCAGCAATATCGGTACGTATTCGAATTTGGCGCCGGTGCGTTGCTCAATTTCAGGAATCACCAAATGCGCCAGATAGGCATTAGGGCTGCCAAAATCAAAGTAAAATTCCACCTTGGGCATTTCACCACACCTCCCGGTAGGGACGCATATCGAGTTCGAAGGTCCAGGCATCGCGTGGCTGCCGATAGAGTTGCCAATATGCCTCTGCGATCGACGCGGGATGCATGAGCTGATCCGGCTCAAGATTCTCCAAGGCTTCCGCACCGCCGCGCTGCCTGATGCGCTCGCGCACAAACGTGGTGTCGACACCCGCATCGATGATCAGATGCGCAACGTGAATGTTTTTAGGACCAAGTTCGCGCGCCATGCTTTGCGCGGCTGCACGCAGGCCGGATTTGGCGCTCGCAAACGCCGCATAGCCGACGCCGCCGCGAACGCTAGCGGTCGCGCCGGTAAAGAAGATGCAGCCTTTACCGCGCGGCAGCATTAGCCGGGCCGCTTCGCGTCCGCTCAGGAAACCGGCATAGCAGCTCAATTCCCAGACCTTGCGAAACACGCGCTCGGTCGTTTCGAGCAGCGGAAAATTGACGTTGCCGCCGACGTTGAAGATGCAGACTTCGAGCGGTGCATGGGCATCGGCCGCGCCTAGAAAGTCGGTGATGTCATCCTCTTTGCGGGCATCGAGTCCGAATGCGACGATTTCACCTCCGGCGACTTCGATATCGGCGACCAGCGGCGCCAGCTTGTCCGCATTGCGCCTTCCGGCAAAAATCGTGAACCCTTCAGCCGCGAATTTTTTGGCAATGGCGGAGCCGATGAAGTCGCCCGCGCCGATCACCGCCGCCGTGGCATTTCGCTTCGCCAATTCCATCCCCCCTACAACACCTCGTCACGTCAGGCCGCGATGCCAGCCGGCATTATGCGCCAGCAGCCCAGTTGGCGAAACGGGGGCGCTCAATTCAGCGAACTTGCCAATAGTTCTCGTAGCCGCCACGATGGACGCATCGGGTCTCCGCGACAAAACTGTCGCGAGCGTGGAAACTGGGGTCAGGAACGCCGTGCCGGGCGAACGGGACGATATTGTAGCCGAAACGGCGGCGCGGATTCTCGCGGACTTCGCCGATCCTCTGACCATCAACAAAGCGAAGGACGACGCGTGGAAGGAGCCGCTCTGGCAGGCGCTCAGCAACGCCGGGCTGCCGCTCGCCTGGCTTCCGGATGCGCTAGGCGGTTCGGGCGCAAGCCTGGCGGAGGGCTTCGCCATTCTCGGCGTCGCCGGGCGCTTCGCTCTGCCGGCGCCGCTGGCGGAAACGTTGGCTGCCGCCTGGCTGTTGACGCGCGCTAGGCTTGAGGCGCCGCCGGGGCCGATGACCCTCGCTCCTTGCCGCCCGCATGACCGCATCACTCTGAGCGCGGACGGCAGGCTGAGCGGACGTGCGACCGGCGTGCCGTTTGCGCAAGACTGCCGCCATATCGCTGTGCTGGCCGATGGCGGCAAGCACAAGGTGATCGCGCTGGTCGACGTCAAAGATTGCCGGCTGAGTAAAGGCCGCAATCTCGCAGGCGACGCGGCGAACGTTGTCACGTTCGAGCGCGTCACGCCGCGGCGCACCGCACCTGCACCTGACGGCTTCGATGAATCGTCTTTGATGCTGATGGGTTCAGCCATCCGCAGCGTCGAGACCGCCGGCG
>JBEKSB010000358.1:0-2957 GCA_049517455.1 Xanthobacteraceae bacterium | reverse complement strand
TACGCCCAGCAGGCGAACAGCCCCTCGGTCAACACGCCGTAGAATGTTTCCGGCTTGACGCCGTATTTGCGCGTGAGCGCAAAGCCTTCGCCCATGGCCTCGATGGCGCAGCCGAGCACGAAATTGTTGGCGATCTTGATCGCCGCTGCCGTGACTGGATCGGCGCCGGAATCGACGACGCGTGGCGCGATCGCGGCAAATAACGGCCGGAAATGCTCGACGTTTTGCGGCGGCCCGCCGACCAGCATGCCGGCCCCACCGGCGGCGACGACTTCGGGGCGGCCGAGAACCGGCGTGGCGATCAGAATCTGTCCGGCGTCGGCATGGATCGCCGTGAGCTTCACGATGGCGGCGACGCTGTGCGTGCCGGCGCAAATGTGAACGCCGCCTTTCGGCAGCGATTCCCTGATCCCGCCGGCCTGACCGACCACGTCGAGGACGGCGGCGTCGTCGGTGAGCATGCTGAAGACGCCTTCGCCGAACGTCGCCGCCGCCTTGATCGAGGCCATCGCCTTGGCCCCGGCGTCGGTCAGGGGCTTCAGCTTTTCGGCGGTGCGGTTATAGACGCCGACCTCGTGCCCGGCATCGAGCAGGCGTCGCGACATGACCTGGCCCATGCGGCCGAGCCCGATGAATCCAACCTTCATGGCGCTTCTCCTACTGGTGGATCATGATCTTTTCGGAAAACCGGATTCCACTTTTCCGGATCAAGTCCGGGGGCAAGCTTTTCCGGATCATGCTCTAGACGAGCTGGCCGCGCACCCACTCAAGCTCCCGGCAAACATAGTCGACGATGTCGCCGGTCTTGAGGCTGTCGGGCAGCATGTCCCAGGTATAGGTCTCGACCTCGAGATGGCGCGACAGCGGTTTCTGCTTGTGAAAGCGCAACGCGTCTTCGATGGCGAAGCGCGTGGTGCGAAACTGGCCGAGATCGTCCAAAAAGACCGGGACGTGGATGTGAGTGCGCCACTCGCGCGGGCCTGGGTCCTTCTCGAAGCCGGCGATGGCATCGTCGACATTGAGGAAACGGTTGATCTTGCCGTTCCGCTTTTCCATCGTCTGCGTGAGATAAATGGTCTTGGCGTAACGCTTGAGCGTATCGACGATCGGCTGCGTCACTTCCGGAATATGAAGCGCGGCGGCTTCCTGCAGCTTGAAGATCGGAATGCCGGCATCGACCAGCTTCTGCAACGATGCCGCAATGTTTTCGTATTCGACCGCCTGATGACAGATGTCGTACACCACGCCGAGGTGGCGGCGCAGCGCCTCATTCGCTTCCGAAATCGGAACATGGGCGAGCTTGGCGAGCTTTTCGACCGCGGCGCCGCAATAGAGGTGATGCGTAAAATAATCGATGGTCTCGTCGGTGGTTTCAAGGAAGCAGAACGGCTCGGGCTCGAGCGCGAGCTGCACGGTGCGGCCGGTGCGCGCCTGTAGCTCGATGAGATGCGCCACGACACGCAGGACATGGTCGGTGTAGCTCGCGACCACATCGCCGCCGGTGACGCGCGGCTTAAAGCCCAGCGGGGCGCTCTGGATCGACAACGCCAGGTCCGGCGCGCCGACATCGGCCAGCACATCGGCGACATTGATGGTGTAGCGGGTGCGTTCTTCCGAGCGCCAGTCCGGCTCGTAGACCTGCTCCTTCACCACCGTTCCCTTGAAGGCGCCGTATGGGAAGGCGTTGACGGTGTAGACATACATATCGTTGTCGCCGAGAAATTTCTTGAGCTTGGCACGCTCGGCCGCGCTATTGGCGAGCGTCTGCGCCGTATCCGCCGACAGGCGCAGGCACACGCCGAAACTCTGGTTGGGAGCGACCCGCGCCTTCACCTTCGGCAGATAGGTGACGAGGGAATTGTACAATTGCTCCCAGTTGTCGGCGGGATGCACGAGCGTCGAATAGGTCAGATGGCCGAGGCCGTTGCCGAGATCCATATTGGTTCCTGTTGCTTTGTGTTCGTGTTGTTGCTGCGGCGTCAGGCGACGGGCTCGACTTTGCCCGAGCCGGCCGAGCGGATGATGGCCTCGGTGGCGGCAACGCCTTGGATCACCTGATCCAGCGGGATGGGATAGGCCGGTCCGCCGGCGGCCGCCGTGGCGAAAGCTTCGAGCGCGACGCGGGAGATGTCCATGGTCGCCGCCTGCCACACCTTGGCCTCGCCCTTCACCGGCTGGAACTTGCAGGTACCGAACAGCCGCGTGCGCCGCTCCTCCGACGACGCGCCGGCGACGTGGGTGAGGCCCTCGAGCCGCAGCCAGCCCTTCGAGCCAAAGACCTGAAAGCTGAAGCCGGGGCCGGTCGTCGTCATGGTGCCGAGGTAACCCGACATGCCCTCCTTCATGCGCATGAGGATGGAGGTGGTGTCGTCGGCCTCGATCGGCGCGGCGCGCCGGAAGCTCTGAGCGAAAGCGTGGTCGATCGGTCCGCACAGATCGATCATGCCGTCGATGGCGTGGACGCCCATCGGCATCAGGCCGCCCAGCGGCGTCTCCGTCTTGTCGGCGCGCCAATGGGCGGGATTGATAGACAGCGCATTGGGAAACGTCATCGTCGCTTCGACATGCAGAATGGTGCCGAGCTCACCGGCGCGGATCATGTCGCGGAGCTTGGTCATTTCCGGATGGAAGCGGCGGTTGTAGCCGACCGCCAGCGTGACGCCGGCCTTGCGCACCGCCGCGACCGCATCTTCCGCTTCACGCTTGGTAAGCGTGAACGGCTTCTCGCAATAGACGTGTTTCTTTGCGGCCGCCGCAGCCATGACCTGCGTGGCGTGCATGGAATGCGGCGTCGCCAGCACCACCGCGCCGACGCCCGCGTGACCGAGCATCCCGTCGTAACTCGCGGTGAGGTGGAGACCCTTTTGTTTGGCGAACGCTTCGACTTCCGGAGTCACCGTGCGCGTCGTGCCGGCCACAAAACGGATGGCGTCGCTGTTCTCGGCCGACTCAACAAG
>JBEKSB010000357.1:0-2970 GCA_049517455.1 Xanthobacteraceae bacterium | reverse complement strand
TTCTCCATCACCGCTTGGGTCTCGTCCGTGCCGGCAGCCTGTACGGCTTTGAGATAATGCGTGGTCGCTGAATAAATCCCGGCCTGCGTCATGTTCGGCATCTTGTTCATGCGCTGGAAATAGTGCTGGGCCCACGCTCGCGACTCCTCGTCTCGGTCCCAGTAGAAGGCAGTGGTCAATAGCATGCCTTGCGCCACTTCCAGGCCAAGGGTGTTGACGTCGTTGATGAAGACCAGCAACCCCGCCAGTTTCTGTCCGCCGCGCACGATGCCGAACTCGGCCGCCTGCTTGATGGAGTTTTGCGTGTCGGCGCCGGCGTTTGCGAGGCCAATCGCTTTGGCTTTCGAAGACTGCGCCTGAAGCAAAGCCGAGGAGAAATCCGAAGTGTTGATCGGAATTGCGACACTGCCGAGCACTTGGCCGCCGCTCGCCGTTACGACGCCGGTTGTCATCCGTTCAAGATCGTGGCCGAACGCATAGTCGGCCGTAAGGAAGAACCAGGTGTCGTAGCCCGCCTTGACCATGGCGCCGCCGGTGCCGTGGGCGAGCGCGTAATTGTCGTAGGTATAGTGGATCGAGACCGGCGTGCATGCTTCGTTGGTTATACGCGCCGCGCCCGGCCCGTTGAGGACCACGATCTTGTTCTTGGTCTTGGCGACATCGATCACAGCAAGCGCGGTCGCTGATGCGGCCACGTCCATGAGCGCATCGACATGCTGGGTGTCGAACCACTCCCGCGCCGTGGCCGAGGCAATATCCGCCTTGTTCTGGTGATCCGCGGCGACGACTTCGATCGGTTTGCCAAGCACTTTTCCGCCGAAATCCTCTACGGCCATCTTGGCCGCGGTCACCGCGCCGACGCCAGTGATATCCGCGTAGATGCTCGACATGTCCTCGATCATGCCGATCTTCACCACGCCGTCGGAAACCTTTTCCTGGGCCTGTGCAGCGAATGTGCACGCGAGCAGCAACGCGGTGCCAGTCGCGATAGCAGCCATCTTCATCGTCACCTCCCGAGTCGCGGGCTTTTCAAGGGATGCCAGCGCAGGCATTTGGGGGCTAAAGCCGATCTGCCGCTAGTCTATGCCTATCCGCCTGTCCGAGAAATCCCATGTCTCTTTGGCCCTTCTCGGCCACTCCAATTACGCGCCAGCGCGGCAGTTATCGAAGGAGGTCCCGCCGCGCCGGCTCTAGGGTCGGCGAGGCAAGGTGGCGTTGCGGAATGCGCTTCTCGAGATTGAAGAGATAGAAAAGCTGGCTCTGATCGACCGCCTGCCGACCCATCATGATCCGACCCCGCCGCTGAAACCCTCAACGAAGCGGAATCATGATTCGTCGATTATCTCGACGACTTTTTCAACGCTATCGACCCGAAGGAGACAAGTAGGGCGGGCCCCATCCCTGAAGGCGCCATTGCACGAGGGCTGACAATTCGCCACCATTGGCGTCATACCGCTGAGGGGTGGAATGCCGCAGCGCCTCAGGATCTTCGTCTCATCGCCGTCCGACGTGCCGGATGAACGGCTGCGCGCCGCACTCATCGTCGACAAGCTGTCGCAGGACTACAGCCGCTTCTTCTCCATCGAGTCATATCGATGGGAGCACGAGGCGATGCTTGCGTCCGCACATTTCCAGGATGCGATAGAGCCGCCGAGCGATTTCGATATCGTTGTGTTGATCCTGTGGTCCCGGCTCGGCACGCCGCTTCCGGAGAAGACCGCGGAGCGCGAATATCGCGGCATTGACGGCCGTGCGCCGGTAACGGGGACCGAATGGGAATACGAGGAAGCGCTCAAGGTTGCACAGGAGAAGAAGGCGCCTGACCTGCTGGCGTTCCGCAATGTCAGTCCCGCGCCGATCGATCCACGCGATCTCGATGCCCAGGCCAAGAGCATGGCACAGCTCGGTGCGTTGAATGCGTTCTGGAAGCGGCATTTCGCCGACCGGGGCGTGTTCCTGGCTGCCTATGACGAATACCGCACGCTGGAAGAGTTTGCGCAGCGGCTCGAAGAGTCGCTACGCAAGCTGGTCGAGCGGCGCATCAAGTATGTCTCAGCCGGCGAGTTGCGCACGGGACCGATCTGGCTCGGCGAACCGTTCCGCGGGCTTGAACCCTATGAGTTCGAGCATGCGCCGATCTTCTTCGGGCGTGATGCTGCGGTAACGAAGACGATCGAGCAGCTTGCGGCCAACGCGCACTCCGGACATGCCTTCGTGTTGGTGTCTGGGGCGAGCGGATCGGGCAAGTCGTCGCTGGTGAAGGCTGGCGTCGTGCCACGGCTGATGAAACCGCAGCGCATCAGCGGCGCGGCGTTCGTGCGTCGGACCGTGTTCCGGCCGGGTACTGAAGGCGCTGATGTCTTCCTGTGCTTCGCCAATGCACTAACCCGGGCGGTTGGACAGGACGTAGGTCTGCCGGAGCTGATCGCTCCGGGGCAGGACGCAGGCCAGCTCGCGACGCATTTGCGGGGTGCGGTCGGCGATCCGGGTTATCTGATGGCCAACGCGCTCGGCCGTTTGACCGAAGCGGGGCGCAAGTCGGGCCGTCTCCTCGCCTTCGAGGACGCCAAGCTGATCCTCGTTGTCGATCAGTTGGAGGAATTGTTCACGGTTCCGGGCATCGGTCCCGACGACCGGCGCCTGTTTGTTCAAGTTCTCGCCGGTCTGGCGCGCTCCGGGGCGGTGTGGGTGATTGCAACTGTGCGCGCCGATTTCTGGCATCGCGCCGCGGAAATCCCCGAGCTGATCGCGCTAGCTGAGGGTCAAGGGCGCATCGATCTTGCAGCCGCGTCGCCGGCGGAGCTTGCGGAGATGATCCGCAAGCCCGCCCAGGCGGCGGGATTATCCTTCGAGGCGCATCCGGAAACGGGGCTCGGGCTCGATGCGGTATTGGCAGAGGATGCCGCCGCCGCGCCGGGCGCGCTGCCGCTGCTCTCGTTCACGCTCGACGAGCTTTACAAGCATGCGAAA
>JBEKSB010000356.1:0-3002 GCA_049517455.1 Xanthobacteraceae bacterium | reverse complement strand
GCGCCTCCGCGACGTCCGAGAAGGCGCAACTGTTACCCGGTCATTGGTAAAGGCAACGTTGTCCATTTGTGCACCGGTCGCTTAACGCCGCCGAATCGGAACCGGCCGTTAACCATCCCGATTGTCCCGGCCTTAACGGCCGTCGGCCACCATCGCCGGCATGCAAGCGCAACACTCGGCGATGAAGGAAGGCGACGCTCGGCGCTTCCACTTTCTCGATGGGCTACGCGGCTGGGCCGCGCTTGTCGTGCTGTTGCACCACGTTTTCATCGACGGTCTGCCCGCGAACGGCTTCATGGCCGATCGAGCCTTGTGGGCGAAGGTCTTCTTCCTCAACGGCACGCTAGCTGTCTGCGTCTTCTTCGTGATCTCCGGATTTTCGCTGTCGATCCGCTATCTCGACTCCGGCGACGGCAGAGTATTGGCTCGGATCGCCGCCGGACGCTACCTGCGACTGGCCGTTCCAATATTTGCGATCTGCGCCATTACCTATGGATTGCTTCTACTGGGGATCATTCCTCCCGCGATGCAACGGCCACCGCCGCTGGATCTGTTCCTGACGTTCACGCCGACAATCAAGCAGCTCTTGAGCTTCTCGTTGCTCAAGGTGTTTGTCGCCTACTCAGGCGCCGAGACCTACGATCCGCCATTGTGGACCATGTCCTACGAGTTCTACGGCTCCTTCATGGTGTTCGCGATTGTCGCCTATCTGCGACCTTCCCGACGGCGGACTTTGGTTTTGGGCGCGTTGTTCGTGTCGCTTGCCGCTTTGCAGACCTACTTCGCGCTGTTCGTCGCCGGCGTCCTGATGGCGGATTTGTTTCCCCTCGTCGCGCCGTCGACAAGGGCAAATCGGCCCGGCGTGGCGCTCATCGTTCTCGGGCTCCTGCTGATCTTGCTGCCGAATACCTGGTTCGGCTTGGTCTATGTTGCCGGAACGACTTGCCTGACCGCGGGCGCCGTCTTCTGCGCACCGGTACGTCGCCTTTTTGAAAGCCGCCTCAGCAGCTTTCTTGGCTGGATCTCCTTCCCGCTCTATCTGGTGCAAGCGGTTGTCATCTATTCGTTGGCGCCGCGGGGTCTCGCTCTCTTGGCGTCGCTCGGCTTTGTGCCCGAGATGCAGCGGTGGATCGTCGGCGCAGCGCTACTCCCGATCGCTATTCTTTGCGCGGTCGCGTTCTGCCCGATCAACGACTTGGCGATGAAGCTGGCGCGCCGCCTCGGAGCAGGCGTCGTTGCGTTCTGTGACGAGATTGATCGGCGCTTCGCGCGGAGCAGCCATCCGCAGGCGTTGGCGCCTAATTGTGAATGAGTGTGCCGGCGCCGAGCTCGGTGAACAGTTCGAGCAGCACGGCATGCGGCACCTTGCCGTCGAGGATGACGACGCCCTCGACGCCGCGTTCCAGAGCGTCGATGCAGGTCTCGACTTTGGGAATCATGCCGCCGGAAATCGTGCCGTCGGCAATGAGGCGGCGGGCCTCGTCGGCGGATAGCTCTTTGATGAGCTTTTTCGATTTGTCGAGCACGCCGGGGACGTCGGTCAGGAGCAAAAGGCGTTTCGCCTTGAGCGCGCCGGCAATGGCGCCGGCGAACGTGTCGGCATTGACATTGTAGGTACCCCCATTCGCCGCGGCGCAGACCGGCGCCAGCACCGGAATGAGCTCGCGGCCGAGAATCTGCGTGAGCACGGTGGTGTCGACCTTTTCCGGTTCGCCGACGAAGCCGAGATCAACGTCAAATTCCGAGCCGGAGTCGACGACCGCGCGCGTCAGCTTGCGCGCGATCACCATGTTGCCGTCCTTGCCGCAAAGTCCGACCGCCTTGCCGCCGGCCTCGTTGATGTAGCCGACAATCTGCTTATTGATCGAGCCGGCCAGCACCATCTCGACGACTTCCAGCGTCTTTTCGTCGGTGATGCGCAAGCCGGCAGCGTACTGCGACTGGACGCCGAGTTTTTTCAGCATGGCCTCGATCTGTGGGCCGCCGCCATGGACGACGATCGGATTGATCGCGGTCTGCTCCAGGAGCACTACATCGCGGGCAAATTCGCGCGCCAGGTGTTCGTCGCCCATGGCGTGGCCGCCGTATTTTATGACGATGGTCTCCTCGTCGTACCGCTGCATATAGGGCAGGGCCTCGGAGAGGACGCGGGCAATCTCGTGATCCGAAACACTCATAAAGCCGCTCAGCCGGGAAGGGACATCGGACGGAAGACGCTGCCTTTTAGCGGGGTCCGCAACACGGCGAAAGCACTGAATTGGACCGGGGCTCGTCTTACCGGGGCCGTGCCGACGGCCTCAGCTCCGTTCGTGCATCAAGCGCGCGATGGCCGCGCGCAAAGCCGGAATGCCGGCGCCAGTCCGCGCCGAGGTCGCGATGAGGTCGGGAAACGCCGCCGGCCGCTTCCGGATTGCCGTCATTACGGAATCGCTGCATTTCGCCAGTTCCGCCTCGCTCACTTGATCGCACTTCGTGAGCACGATCTCATGGCTGACCGCGGCCTTGCCGAGCGTATCGAGAATCGCCTCATCAACCGTTTTCAGGCCGTGGCGAGCATCGATCAGTACATAGACGCGTCCGAGCGCGGCGCGGCCGTGCAGATAATCGTGGATGAGCCTCGTCCACGCCGTAACCTTACTCTTGGCGGCTGCGGCGTAGCCGTAGCCCGGCAAATCGACCAGCACCAACTGGCTTGAGCCACCGAAAAAAATCAGCTCCTGGGTGCGGCCCGGCGTATTCGACGTGCGCGCGAGCGACCGGCGGCCGGTGAGCGCGTTGATCAGGCTCGATTTGCCGACATTGGAGCGGCCGGCGAACGCGACCTCCAGCCCCTTCGGGCGCGGCAGCGATTCGAGCGAACCGGCCGCCGAGAGAAAGCTCCATTCGCCGGCAAACAGGCGGTGCCCGTTGCCGATTTCGGCTTTGGAAAAATCGCTCTCGCTGCTCATCGACCGATCAACTCCACCGTCGCGCCGGCACAGATGGTCGCTTGTTCGCGGCCC
>JBEKSB010000355.1:0-3015 GCA_049517455.1 Xanthobacteraceae bacterium | reverse complement strand
CGCGGCGACAGGAACCGTAGGCGCCGGCGCGTCCTTCGTCGCAGCGGGCGCTTCGACGACCAATGGCGGATCGATCGGGACTACCGGAGCCTCGACGGTGACCGTCGAACTGTCCGGCGCGCGCGGCGGAGGCAGCAAGTCGCTCATTGGTTCAACATACTCGATTGCGAACGGACTTGCATGTGCGCAAACGATCCGGGGCGTGCTGCAAGCGCGAGTCCGGAATGACGATTATTCCGCCGCTTTGAGCAGGAGCGGCGCCCCGGCACGGAACTGTTCGAGCAAAGCCGCCTCGTCGGCCTTGGCGGCAGTGAGATGCCGCTGCTTGACGTGCCCGAAGCCACGAATCTTTTCAGGGATCGCGGCAAGTCCGACGGCGACGTGATGATTGTCGGGCGTTAGTGAAGCGAGCACTTCGTCGAGCATCGCTTCGTAGTCCTCGATCAGCTTACGCTCGGTGCGGCGCTCCCGCGACCGGCCGAACGGATCGAGCGCCGTGCCGCGGAGAAACTTGAACTTCGCCAACAGCTGAAACGCCGGAAGGAGCCACGGGCCGAAGCTCATCTTGCGCGGCAGACCGGTGGTTTTGTCGCGGCGCGCAAGCAGCGGCGGCGCGAGGTGGAACTCGAAGCGCAGCTTCTCGCCCTCGAACGCGCCGGCAACCTGATCGAGGAACGAGCCGTCGGTATAAAGCCGCGCGACTTCGTATTCGTCCTTATAGGCCATCAGCTTGAACAGATAGCGCGCGACCGCGTCGGCGAGCCCGATTTTGCCGAGAGCGCGCGCGGCTTCCGCCACCTTGGCCTTCCCGACCAAATCCCGATAGCGCGCCGCATAAGCAGCATTCTGATAATCGGTGAGGAATTTCACCCGCCGTTTGACCGTCTCATCGAAGGATTCGGACAGATGCAGCGCGTCGCTCGTTTTCGTGGCCGCCGGTTTCACCAGCGCTTCGACTTGCGCGTGATCGACGGCAGTGCGACGGCCCCAGTGAAAGGCGGCCTTGTTCATCGCGACCGCCTCACCGTTGAGTTCAATCGCGCGCTCGATGGCCGCCGACGACAACGGAATCGCGCCGAGCTGATACGCGTAGCCGACGAGGAACATGTTGGTGCCGAGCGATTGCCCGAACAGTGCCGTCGTCAACCGGGTGGCGTTGACGAAATGGGTCTTGTCGCAGCCGGCATCGGCGGTGATGGTCCGCTTGAGCCGCTCGGTCGGCAGCGAGAAATCAGCGTTGCGGGTGAACTCACCCGGTAGAAACTCGGCCGTGTTGACGACCATCTGGGTGGCGCCGTGCTTGACGGAGGCTAGGACCTTGCGCGTACCCGCCACCACGATGTCGCCGCCGAGAACGAGATCGGCCCGCCCGGCCGCGACACGGATGGCGTGGATGTCCTCGCTCTTTTCGGCGAAGCGTATGTAGCTGAACACCGCGCCGCCCTTCTGCGCGAGGCCGGCCATGTCGAGCACGCCGACGCCGCGGCCCTCGAGATGCGCGGCCATCCCCAATATGCCGCCGATGGTGACGATGCCGGTGCCGCCGACGCCGGTGACGATGATGTTGTAGGTTTGCCGGATCGCCGGCAGCTGCGGATCGGGCAGATCTGGCAGATCGTGATCGGCGGCGATGCCGGTCCCCTTCTTCAGCTTGGCGCCGTGCACCGTGACGAAAGACGGGCAAAAGCCCTTAACGCAGGAAAAGTCCTTGTTGCAGCTCGACTGATCGATCGTGCGCTTGCGGCCCCACTCGGTCTCGAGCGGCTGCACCGACACGCAGTTCGACTTGACGCCGCAATCGCCGCAGCCTTCGCAGACGAGTTCGTTGATGATGACGCGCTTGTCGGGATCGGGATAAGTGTGGCGCTTACGGCGGCGGCGCTTTTCCGCCGCGCAGGTCTGGTCGTAGATCATGACCGTGACGCCGGGAATTGCTGCAAGATCCTTCTGTACCTCGATTAGATCGTCCCGGTGGTGGATGGTGACGCCGGCCGGCCATGCCGTGTCGTGGGGATATTTGTCGGGTTCGTCGGTCACCACGACCACGCACTTGGCGCCTTCGGCCGCCACCTGCCGCGCGACCTGCGGCACGGTCAGGCCGCCGTCATTGGCCTGACCGCCGGTCATCGCCACCGCGTCGTTGAACAGAATCTTGTAGGTGATGTTGGTCTTGGATGCGATCGCGGCGCGGATCGCCATGTAACCGGAATGATTGTACGTGCCGTCGCCGAGATTCTGGAAAACGTGATTGCGCGTCGAGAACGGCGCCTCACCGACCCAGTTCGCTCCCTCGCCGCCCATTTGCGTGTAGCCCAGCGTCGAACGATCCATCCACTGCGCCATGAAATGGCAGCCGATGCCGGCATAGGCGCGCATGCCTTCGGGAACGACGGTCGACGAGTTGTGCGGACAGCCGGAACAGAAATAGGGAATGCGCTGGGCGATATCACGCGTTTCCGCAGATATCCTTTGGAGCTCCTTCAATCGCGCCAGACGCTGCGCAATGTCGTTATTGCGATGATACTTCAAGAGCCGTTCGCCAATGCAGATCGCGACGTCGTTGGGATCGAGCGCACCCTTGACGGGAAACAGCCAGTTGCCCTGCTCGTCCCGCTTGCCGATGCAAACCGGCTGGTTGGCGGTGCCATACAGCTCTTCGCGCACCTGCACTTCGATGAGCGAGCGCTTTTCCTCAACGACGATGATGAGGTCGAGCCCAGCGGCGAATTCCGCAAGCTCGCGCCGGCTGATCGGCCACGGGCATCCCACCTTGTAAAGCCGGATGCCCAGTTCGTTGCATCTGACCTCGTCGATGCCCAGTTCGTCGAATGCCTGACGGACGTCGAGATAGCTCTTGCCGGTGGTGATGATGCCGATCTTCGGATCGCAACCGCCCGAGGTGATGGCGTGGTTGATCTTGTTGGCGCGCAGAAAAGCCAGCATGGCATCGCGCTTCAAATCGTGCAGCCGCGCTTCCTGCGCCAGGATGGGATCGTTGAGCCGGATATTGAGGCC
>JBEKSB010000354.1:0-3054 GCA_049517455.1 Xanthobacteraceae bacterium | reverse complement strand
CCAGCCGCTCATGACGGCGATGAGCGCATAGCCAAATCCAAAAAGGACCACGCATCGCCGCATCGCCAAGGTCGCGATGCCTTTAATACTTCCGCCAGAGCGTTTCTACACAACCAAGACCCGCAGCGGACATCGGCTCGCGCTGGCCTAATGCTAAAAGGTTTTGGAACGATCTTGTTGCGACGGCGTTGATCCTGAGCAAGCGCCGAGCGGCGCTACATCCATCTCATTTAGGAAGACTAGGGTCCGATGCCGGAATGGCATGGCGAACAAATCGTCGAGACCACAACGGAAGCGCGACAGGGCGTGACCGGGCACGATGTTCGTTACGTGCTGGTCTGGAGCACCGTTGGCGTAATTGTCGCTTTCGTAATCGTCTATTTCCTGGTTTTCCGGTGATCCGTCACTCTCCTCAGACTAAGTGACGGGGCTCTCTCGAGGCGCTGTAACCAGCGTTCATATAACGGTTGCAATGGAGGTAACGATGTCGGAACAGCTAAAGAATAAAATTGTAAACCCCGAGGCGCACTTCGACAAACCGAAGGATGTTGTCCAGGATGACGCGCTCTCGCACCAAGAAAAAAAGAAGGCTCTCAATACCTGGGAGCAGGATGAACGACAGCTGTTGACGGCTAGCAACGAAGGGATGCTCGGGAGCGATGAGGGCCAACGAAAGAAGGAAGCCAATCGTCTCGATGAAGTTGTTCAAGCGAAAGATCAGATCGGCGAAAAGCCAAAGCACAAGCCATCTCATTAAGCGCTAGCAAGCCTTAGCCGCTGGTCAGAGCGGCGTGAGGGGTTGTTGTTCCCACGCCGCCTGTTCGGCGGCTAAGCATAAGCAGGCTACCTCAGTCGGGCCACGACAGGCGCGATGTCGCCTTCTGGCCGATATTGTTGCAAAAGTCTTTTCTCATCATTGATCATGAAATTTCCTGGCTGTAGGCGCGACGTTGAAATAAACAATGTGGGGGGTCACGTTATCTCGTGATGAACTCACCGGTGACTTCGGGGACGGGCGTGAGGCTATATCGATTGGCGTTTGCGACTTGTCCTGCCGTTTGGTGGGAAAAGTAGTCGCCTGCATTTTGGGACTTTTGCAACAAAAAATCGGCCCTTTTCAGCCGCGCCATCCCTCCGCCTTCGTGTCCGTTATCGGATGCTTATCTGCCGCGCCGGCTCATTGTGGGCGCGGCAGTTGATGACCCAACTGCCACATCGGCCGGCCGCTCAATGACCTGTGCTTGAACTCACACCCGCCCCTTCTAGTGTGCTAGCTTGAGCTGGGAGATGTCTCGTCCTGAGCCTCGGAGAAGGCAATGAGGCGGTGCGACTTCATCACGCTACTCGGCAGCGCAGCAGCCGTCCGGCCGCTCGCGGCGCGCGCGCCGTCGGCGAGCATCGCTCTTCAATCAACCGACGATCGTTTTGCCTGCGTGATAAGGTTGGCAACAAGGAGGTAGTCCATGAGACGCCGTGATGTCTTTCGATTGCTTGCCGGAGCTATGATCGCTGCGCCTTACCGCGTCGCCGCGCAGACGGCCGCCAAGACCTATCGCTTGGCGATGCTTACCTCGGGGCCCGCGTTCCCTGCTGACAGCCCGATCGTGATGATGCTCACGGGAGCGCTGGCGGAGCACGGCTACAAGCTCGGTCAAAACCTGGAATTTCAGTCATACGGTGCGGATGCGCAGCTTGCCCGGCTGCCGCAACTGGCACGGGATATTGCCGCGAGCAAGGTCGATGCCGTGGTCGTCGCCGGCTGGCCGCCGACCGCCGCGATGAAGAGTACCGGCGTTCCTACAGTCGTCGCCGTTGGCGCCGGCGATCCAGTGGCAAGTGGCCTCGTGGCTAGCTTGGCGCGGCCGGGAGGCAATGTGACCGGCATATCGGACAACGCGACGACACTCAGTACCAAGCGTCTTGGGCTTCTCAAACAGGCCGTGCCGAGCATCCGCAAGGTGGCGATGCTGTGGAACAAGGATGATCTCGGCATGACCCTGCGGTATCAGGCATCGGCGGAGGCCGCAAAATCTCTCCGCACCACCGTTCAACCCCTTGGCGTCGCCGAACCCGACGACTTCGCAGATGCATTCACGGCGATGGATCGCGATCCGCCGGACGCGATCCTCATGGTGGCCGATGCGCTCACCATTCTTAATCGCAAGCGCGTGTTCGACTACGCCGCGGCTTATCGTCTGCCGGCGATTTATGAATACGATTTCTTCGTTCGCGACGGCGGCCTGATGTCCTATGGCGCCGATTTCAAAGAATCCTTCGAACGCGCCGCCTCCCTGGTCGATCGGATTTTCAAGGGCACCAAGCCCGCCGATTTACCGTTCGAGGAACCGACGCACTATCTGTTTGTGGTCAACTTGAAGACCGCGAAATCGATCGGCCTCGAATTGCCGCCGAACTTGCTCGCGCTCGCCGACGAGGTGATTGAATGAGACGGGGCCACTTCCGTTAATGGCCGATTTTGTTGCAGAAGTCGTTTGAAGCGGCTGGCGAACAGTGATTCCGTCGTGCTGATGCGAACATCGACGGGAGCGGATGATGATGGGGCGGATCGGCCAGGATCAAGGGCAGCTGTTCTATTCGTTCAATCTCGAAGAGGTCGTGCCGGACGATCACCTGGTGCGCGCCATTGCTGGTGTTGTCGACCTGTCGTGGGTCCGCGCCGAGCTGGCGCCGCATTATTCTCCGATCGATCAGCACCGGATCGACCGAAGGGCGGCGACGCATAAGCTATCCGCTCTCTCGCGTTGCCACGCGGGTCGCGTACGGCGCCAGCCAGTTGCCGCGCATCGCTTGGTATGTTGGGCACAGCCTCGCCGTACGCCGGCTATCGGAGGCGGCGCAGCGACGAGACGGTAGCAAAGTGCGGCCGCGTGCCCACATCAATTCGCCCGTGCCGGACCGCCGACGCCTCTATGCGGATATGGCCATCCTTCTCCAGCAGGACCTCGCCAATATCGAGGCCGGCCTTTACCCGCTGCCCGCCGATCATGACGGATCGCTGCTGACACTCCTCCACCGCTCGCGGCTTTTTTTCGA
>JBEKSB010000353.1:0-3060 GCA_049517455.1 Xanthobacteraceae bacterium | reverse complement strand
GGAGAGCATTATGGCCAGCGGTCATGTGAACCGCACTCAAAGGCCGAACACATGGCTGCACCGACCAACCCTGCGACGTGAAGATTCTCCTTGCCAACACGGAGCCGTCCACACATGGCCCTTAGCGCCGGATCACGTTTTGATGGATCGCGGTCGCTATCGGAGCCGAAGCGGACATGTACGAACCTCGGCCTAGACTATCTCAGTCGAGAATGACCCAAATGCGACATCGGCCAAGCACTCAACCCAACGCTTGCCGTGTGCAAAAATAAGTTTCGGAAATGCCCTGTCCGAGCCTCGGAGGAGGCAAATGAGACGGCGCGATTTCATCAAAGGAATTGTCGGCTCAGCGACCGCATGGCCGCTCGTGGCGCGTGCGACACGACATGGATACGCGCGCCAAGGCCGCGTATGAGGATCGAGGGGGAGCGCTCAGGGAGGTCAACGACCATGCGGACCATCACGCTCGAAGAGCACTTTGCAACGCCGCGATTTCTCGACGGCCCCGGCCGGGACCTGAAGGAGCAGGCGGAGAAATTCAACAATGCCCGAGCGCTCAAGCTCATCCCGCAGCTTTGCGACCTCGGCGACAAGCGCATAGCGGAAATGGACGCCGCCGGCATCGACATGCAGATCGTGTCGCTGACAGCGCCCGGCGTCGAACAATTGGAGGCGGCCGAAGCGATTTCGCTTGCCGCCGAAACGAACGACTTTGTCGCGGACGCGATCAAGAAGAATCCGGCGCGCTTCGGCGGCTTCGCGGCGCTGCCGACCGCGTCGCCGGACAAGGCCGCCCAAGAGCTCGAGCGCCGCGTACGCGGTCAGAAATTCGCCGGCGCCATCATCAACGGCCACAACCGCGGCCGCTATCTCGACGATAGATTTTTCTGGCCGATCCTGGAAAGTGCCGAACAGCTCGGCGCGCCGATCTACCTGCATCCAACGCGGCCACCGCAACCGGTCATAGACGCCTCATTCGGCGGGTTTCCGCCGCTAGTGAGCGAGATATTCTCAGGGCCCGGCTGGGGCTGGCACATCGAAACCGCGGTCCATGTCATCCGCCTCATCCTCGGCGGCGTGTTCGACCGCTTTCCCAACTTGCAGATCGCCATCGGCCATCTCGGCGAAGGACTTCCCGGTATGTTCCAGCGCCTCGACATCATGCCGCCCGCAGTCACCAAGCTAAAGCGGCCGGTCACCTCCTATCTGCGCGAAAACATCCACTACACCTTTTCCGGCTTCTTTTTCCCGCCGACTTTTCTCGCTCTGCTTCTGGAACTCGGCGGCGTCGACCGCATGATGTTCTCAATCGATCATCCCTATCAATCCATGGTCGAAGGACGCGCCTTCTTGGAGCAATTGCCGGTGAGCGCCGCCGACAAGGAGCGCATCGCACATGGGAATGCAGAGCGACTATTTGGGCTATAAGACGTAGTGAGTGTGTTCGCCGATGTCGCCTTTTGGCCTAGGCTGTGTAAAAACGCGAGCGCACCAGGAAGGCGCAGAATTATTTTCTCTATGGTCTTCTTTCGGCAGCGATCGCCGGCGCTGTTGGTTTTAAAATTGACGAAACTTGAGACGAAATTTCTACGCGCAAATTTGGTTTTTGAGTTTTCACACAGCCAAGGCCCATAGCGTCACTTCGCTACGCCGAACAATAATGTCGCTATTGGAGTAACAACGGACGTTGATCGGCACGGGTACTGAATGCATCGGTCGTGAATGACCCTGAGCGACGCTTTGTGACCGCCAATTATTGCATTGCGAAACGCTCATTCGATCACCTCGTCGGCGCGCGCGAGCAGCGTTGGCGGGACCGTCAGGCCAAGCGCCTTGGCGGTTTTAAGATTGATCGCCAATTCGTACTTGGTAGGTGCCTGCACCGGCAGGTCGGCCGCCTTCTCGCCCTTGAGGATGCGGTCGACGTAGCCCGCCGCTCGCCGAAATTGATCGGTCGGATCAGGCCCGTACGAGATCAGGCCGCCGCTAGTGACGTAGTAGCGGAAAGGGTAGACCGCAGGCAACCCGTGCCGAGCCGCAAGCATGATGATTAGTTCGCGATGGACCGCCGTCGCCGAACTCGCGGTCACGATCAGGCCGCCATTCGACCCGCGCGCGAATACAGCGATGGCGCGCTCCATCTCGCCGGCGTCGCGCACGTCGATGGTGCTCAACTCCACCCCGAACGACGACGACGCGCTTTGGATTGCGGCGAACTGGCCGATCCCGGCGGCTATGGCAGGATCCCGCAGAACCGCTACGCGTTTTACGGGGGGGACGATCTCTTTGAGCAGCTCCAGCAATTTCCCGCTCATGCTGTATTCGAACGCCGTAAACCCGGTGGTGTTGCCGCCCGGACGCGCCAAGCTCGCGACGATGCCCGCACCGACCGGGTCGATCACATTCGCGAACACGATCGGCACGGTACGGGTTGTTTGTTGCAACGCTGCCACGCTCTGACTGCCAGAGGCCAGGATGATGTCCGGCACGAGCGCGACCAATTCCGCCGCGTATGTGCGATAGCGGTCGGCATCGGCCGCAGCCCAACGGTAATCGACCCGCACGTTGCGGCCGTCGGTCCAGCCTAATTCCTGCAGCCCCTGCAGGAAGACCGCGAGGCGAGCCCGTCCTTCCGGATCGTCGGCGGCCCGGTTATCGAGCACGCCGACGCGACGCATCCGGTCGGCCTGCTGCGCGCGCGCGGCGAACGGCCACGCGAATGCTGTGCCGCCCAAAGCAGCTATGAATTTCCGCCTTTCGATATTGATTGCCATCGGACCCTCCAGTGGGGGTCACGCGCACCGGATCATTGCGAACGATAGCACGCCCCGATTGGCAGGTCTGTGTCCGACTTCACGGGGGTCCGATAGCGAAAAGCTCGCTGTTTTTCTGCAGTGCGAAGTGACGCGATTGATGTGGTGGACGGTGCCCGCTCCCGGCAACGAGGTGCCCTAGGGTGATCGTTGCGATCGAATCACATCAGGGAGCCATTGACATGCAAGTCACCACGATCGGTTTGGATATCGCCAAGAACGTGTTTCAAGTTCACGGGATCGACGC
>JBEKSB010000352.1:0-3082 GCA_049517455.1 Xanthobacteraceae bacterium | reverse complement strand
GAGGAAGCGGACTAATATGCGCGTATTGCTGATTGAAGACGACAGCGCCGTCGCGCAATCGATCGAGTTGATGCTCAAGTCCGAGAGCTTTAACGTCTACACGACCGACCTCGGCGAGGAAGGCATCGACCTCGGCAAGATTTACGACTACGACATCATCTTGCTCGATCTGAACCTGCCGGACATGTCGGGCTTCGACGTGCTGCGCAAG
This sequence comes from Xanthobacteraceae bacterium, assembly GCA_049517455.1. Classification (GTDB taxonomy): domain Bacteria; phylum Pseudomonadota; class Alphaproteobacteria; order Rhizobiales; family Xanthobacteraceae; genus BOG-931. Next base: position 2,871 of record JBEKSB010000352.1, on the reverse strand, counting down.
CTGCGCGTCTCAAAGGTGAGGACGCCGGTCCTGATCCTCTCCGGCCTCGCCAGCATCGAGGACAAGATCAAAGGTCTCGGCTTCGGCGCCGATGACTACATGACCAAGCCGTTCCACAAGGACGAATTGGTCGCTCGCATCCACGCCATCGTGCGCCGCTCCAAGGGTCACGCCCAGTCCGTCGTCCAGACTGGCGATCTCGTCGTCAACCTCGACACGAAGACGGCCGAGGTCAACGGCCAGCGCGCGCATCTCACCGGCAAGGAGTACCAGATGCTAGAGCTCCTTTCGCTGCGAAAGGGCACGACGGTGAGTAAGGAAATGTTCCTCAGCAACCTCTACAGCGGCATGGATGAACCGGAAATCAAGATCATTGATGTCTTCATTTGTAAGCTGCGCAAGAAGCTCGCCAACGCCTCGTCTGGCAAGGACTACATCGAGACCGTCTGGGGCCGCGGTTATGTGTTGCGCGAGCCGAGCGAGCCTGAGGCGACGCTGATTTCGGGCTGAGAATTTTCTCCCGCCGGAAACCCAATGGTCAGACATAGCCCTCGGGTCGACTGACACGGCCGATGACCCCGCCGTCCGGAACACCACGCCATCGGGCTTTGCCGACATCATTTCGGGTGCCGAAGTGAGCAGAACGGGCAAGGCGCCTAGCCGCTCACTTCTCGAGGACGTCACAGGGGCGCGCCAGGCCTGCAATGGCATGCTCGTCACCAGTGCAGCGGTCGCTGTAAGGTGACACACCACCATTCGTGATGGAGTTGTTCTGATGCGGAAAGCCTACGGAGCCGAATATCCGCGCACGCTGGGCGCTCTTTTAGCGTGGTCGGGGCGGGACTTCGCGGGACCAGCGGTGACCGACGCTGCGGGTACGCTGAACGGCTCCGCTTTCCAAAACCGTGTGCTGCGCGTGGCTGCAGGGCTTCGCGCCGCAGGCGTAGGCCCGGGCGCTCGGGTGGCGCTGTGGCTGCCGAATGGGTCCGATTACCTGGCCGCGATCTTTGCCTGCGCTCGGTTAGGTGCGCTCGCCATCCACATCAACACGCGCTTTCGCGCGGCGGAAGTTGGTAGTCTTCTCCGTCGGTCCCGCGCCGTCGCACTGGTGACGGCATGGGGATTTCCCCCCGTCGATTTCCCGGCGATCTTCACCGCCTTGCCTGTAGAGGATCGCGCAGCAGTTCGCAGCGTGCTTGGACTGCCACTCTCTCTCAACGTGACGCAGCTTGCCGGCGTGCCGGTGTCGCCGCTCGACGGCGCCGCGGCCGGTGCAGGGCCGGACGAGGCGACAGGGGAGACACGCTGTCTGACTTTCACTACCTCGGGCACCACCAGTGGGCCGAAACTGGTCCTTCACGATCAGCAAACGATTGCCGGACACGCAGTGGACGTCGCCCACCGTATCGGACTGGATGCGCCGGATGCGGCGCTGCTCGGGGCGGTGCCGTTCTGCGGAACTTTCGGCAATGCCGCGGTGATGGCCGCGATCGCCGGCGGCGCACATGTAGTGTGCCTCGCACAGTTTGACGGTGAGGCGGCGGCCGAACTGATCCGTCAGCATCGAGTCACGCACGTGATCGGTGGCGACGATATGTTCGGCCGCATCGCGGCGGCGTCCGGCCGGCGCCGGTTCGACTCAGTGCGCTTCTCGGGGTTCGCCGCGTTCCACTCCACCGCCGCCGCGTCGATCGCCGCAGCGGAGGCGGCGGGCATGAAGCCGCACGGCCTCTATGGCAGTTCGGAAGTACAGGCGCTGTTCTCGGTCTCGGAAGGAAAGAACCGGCTACTCGGCGGCGGTGTGCCGGTAAGTACTCAGGCGCGGCTTGCGGTACGCAATCCGGAAAACGGCAGCACACTGCCGGTCGGCGCATCCGGCGAACTGTGGATCGACGCACCATCCCGCTTCATCGAATATCTGGACAATCCGGCGGCGACCGAACGTGTGATCGACGCCGACGGCATGTTCCGAACCAGTGATCTTGCCCGGCTGGCCGGCACGGGCTTCATCTATGCGGCGCGGATTGGCGATGCCATGCACCTCGGTGGATTTCTGGTCAACCCTGAGGAGATCGAGGCTGTCATTCAGGCGCAGCCCGGCGTGGCGGGCGTGCAGGTTGTGTCGGCCTCATGCGGAGATGTCGATCCGGTGCCGGTGGCCTTCGTTCGCCCATGCGACGGGGCGATTCTGCACGAGGCGCCATTGAGGGCACGTTGCCTGGAACAACTGGCGCGGTTCAAAGTCCCGGAGCGGATTGTGGTGGTAGAAGCGTTCCCGATCGTCGACAGCCCGAACGGCCCCAAAGTGCAGAGGGTGCGCCTGCGCCAAATGGCTGAGGCGCTGTTGCGGCAGCAGATGCAGAACCAGTCGAGCGATATTGGGTAGGATTTTACCAAGACCCGCGGTAATCCAACTGTAACGGCGCCATCTGCTGCGTAGCCGCAAGCGCGGTGCGTTGCTGCGAGGCAGCATGGCTCCTTTTTTGCTCGCTGCCAACCCTCTCACTGCAGGAGGAAGATGGGGGTCGACGCCTACTGCATCTTCTTCACCAGCGGGCACCTGGATTCCGACAACGGCTGGAACGCCTGGTCCGCCGGGATCGTTGCGACGAGCTTGTAATAATCCCATGCCCCCTTGGATTCCGCCGGCTTCTTGACCTCGTACAAATACATCTCGTGGACCATCCGACCGTCCTCGCGGATCTGTGCGTTCTTGACGAAGAAGTCGTTGATCGGCGTTGAGCGCATTTTCTCCATCACCGCTTGGGTCTCGTCCGTGCCGGCAGCCTGTACGGCTTTGAGATAATGCGTGGTCGCTGAATAAATCCCGGCCTGCGTCATGTTCGGCATCTTGTTCATGCGCTGGAAATA
>JBEKSB010000351.1:0-3132 GCA_049517455.1 Xanthobacteraceae bacterium | reverse complement strand
TTCGAAGCCAGCATCCAGAGCGCCGTTGCCTGGACCCTCATCGCCCACATCCGCCGCCTCACAAGGAGGCTGGTGCGGGCATGAAATCCTGACAACCTTTATGAGTCAGACTCTTAGCAACCGCGGACCCAGTAATAGCCGTTCCACACGCGGCGGCAGCCGTAACCGTACGGGTACGGACCATATGGTCCAGGGCCATAAGCATAACCAGGCCCATAAGCATAACCAGGCCCATAACCGTAGTAGTACGGAGCAGCCAATGCGCCGGCGACCACCGCACCGGCAACAAACGGACCAGGACCCCAGCCCCAGCCGCCGCGCCAGCCGTATCCCCAGCGGGCATCGGCAGTGCTAGCTGTCGCGAGCGCCGCCACACCGACAACAGCCCCCGCGGCGAGAACAGTGAGAATTTTCTTCATGGCATCACCTCGAACCGATTGGTTGTTCATGCACTCAAACCGACCCCTGAAGCCTAAGTTCCCATTTATCGGTGAACGAGGACTGAACAATTATGCCTGAATATGGCCATCATTTAAGGCCGGAAGCCGATCCGAGCGCGCCGTCACTGATCTACGCCATCGGCGACATCCACGGATCGTTACACAAGCTGCGCAAGCTCATCGTGCGCTGTGAAGAGCATGCCGACGGGCGGCCGATGACGTTCGTGTTTCTCGGCGACTACATCGACCGCGGACCAGACAGTTCCGGCGTCATCGGCACGGTGATGGATCTCCAGTCGCGGCTGAGCAATTTGATCGCACTCAAAGGAAACCACGAAGCACTTGTGCTGGACGTAATCGACGGCAAGGACCCACCGGCGTTTTGGCTGACCCAAGGCGGAGCGGAGACATTGCAGAGCTACGGTGTCAAAGACGCCCGCGAGCTACCTCAGGCACACATCGATTGGCTGCGTTCGCTGCCGCTCCGCTACGACGACGGAAATCGCTTTTTCGTCCACGCCGGAGTCAATCCGCACAAACCGCTCGACGCGCAAAGCGAGCGCGACCTTCTTTGGATCCGGGAGCCGTTCCTTTCCGATGAGCGCGACTACGGACGCCTGATCGTGCACGGCCATACGCCGCAATCGACGGGCGCGCCGGACCTGCGCGGCAATCGCCTGAACCTCGACACAGGAGCCGTGTTCGGTGGCCCCTTGACGGCGGCGGCCTTCACTGTTGCGGGGCCAAAGCCGATCGCATTTCTACAGACCGGATAGGACCGGTTGCGTTGCCGACTTTCGCTGCACCCGCAGGACGTTGAGCCTTTCCTGCGTCAATCCGTCGCAGGGCCACTTCACCCGGATTGGCGGCCGCGATCGGCTCAATCGGAGCGGCATGGCGGGCTAATATTCTTCAGCGATTCGACCCGAGGTAATCGTGAAGCAAAAGTCGGCAAGGCGGCCCGCCAAAGCGGTTGCATTGCATCCTCCGCGGCTCACGCAGCCGCGCGAGCGAACTCCAAGAGAGCAGAGTCCGGAGGAGCCCAAAGCCGCGAAGCCGCGCTCGCGCGCAGCCGCCATGCAGCTTGCCGCCGAGGTCGAACGGCTCGCGGCTGAACTTCAAGCTTCGCATGCGCGCATCACCGAGCTCGAGGCGCGGATCGATGTCGATCCACTCACCGAGACGCTCAACCGCCGCGGCTTCGAGCGCGAACTCACGCGCTCGCTCGCTTACGTCAAGCGTTACGCGGTGAGCGCAGCGCTGGTCTATCTCGATCTCGATGATTTCAAGCCGGTCAATGATCGCCACGGCCACGCCGCCGGCGACGCAGTGCTCAAAGCCATCGCGGCGACGCTCGTTCGGCACGTGCGCGCTTCCGACGTCGTCGCGCGCATCGGCGGCGACGAATTCGTCGTGCTGCTGTGGAATGTGACCGACGCTGACGCCGCGGCCAAAGCCTCAGCCCTCGAAGCCGCGGTCTATGCGACACCCGTGCGCTGGGGCGCCTCGACACTCGTCGTCGGCGCATCCGCTGGGCTGTCAATCATCGGCCCGCTCGACACATCGGCCGAAGTGCTCGCGCGCGCCGATGCCGCCATGTACGCGCGCAAGATGGAGCGGCGACAGGCGCTGCACGGCAGGCTTACGCGATGATATCCGGCGTTAGCTGGTCTTCGATGAAGGTGATGCGGTCACGCAAGTGCAGCTTGCGCTTCTTCAGGCGCTGAACCTGGATGATGTCGGCGCCCGGTGAACCCTGCAGCGCCGCAATCGCGGCGTCGAGGTCGCGATGCTCCTGCTGCAGGCGCGCAAGTTGCGCCCGAAGCTCGCGTTCTTCCTCTTGTGTCATCGCCGCCTGGGCGCCCCTCGGGCACGGTCATTTGACCGTAAGTTACGATGGATTATCGCGTTTTAGCGAATGCGCCACAAGCTCGCCGACGCCCGCCGACGCCCGGTGCACAGCGGGGATTTTCCCGGCGCGACAAAGGGAGTATCTTTGCCGATAGTCATAGTGGTGTAGCATCGTACACACGGGGTCCGGAGGCACTAGAACGCAAGGAGGCAGCCCACATGGCGATTGAATCGCATCTTGCGGAACTCGAAAAAAGGCACCAGGCGTTAGAGCAGGAAATTCACGAAGCATTGACCCACCCGTCCGCAGACGATCTCAAGGTCGCCGAACTCAAACGGCGCAAATTGTACGTCAAGGACGAGATCGCACGGCTAAGGCAAGACGTGTTCGTACATTAATCGGTTAGTTTAGGCTTATTCTGGCCACCCGCCCGCGAGGGCGGGAGTTGGTAGTCGTTGTCGTAAGTCACACCCCCTTCGCCACATCCCGCAGCTTGAATTTTTGCAGCTTGCCTGTGCTGGTCTTTGGAATTTCCGCGAACACGACGTGGCGCGGGCATTTGTAGGCGGCGAGGTGGGAGCGGCACCAGGCGATCAGCTCCTCGGCGGTGGCGCTGGCGCCGGGTTTTAGTTCAACGAACGCGCACGGCGTCTCGCCCCATTTGTCGTCCGGCTTGGCCACCACGGCGACGGCGGACACCGCCGGATGCTTGTAGAGCGCGTCCTCGACCTCGATCGAGGAAATATTCTCGCCGCCGGAGATGATGATGTCCTTGGACCGGTCCTTGAGCTGGATGTAACCGTCGGGATGGACCACGCCGAGATCGCCGGAATGAAACCA
>JBEKSB010000350.1:0-3142 GCA_049517455.1 Xanthobacteraceae bacterium | reverse complement strand
CAGGCTTTTGAGCGTCGGCCGTCGCGCCGAATAGCGGTTCGAACTCGGCCCGCAGCACCTTATCAACGTCCATCATCGGCGCCCGCCGACCGAGATCGGCCAAAGACGTTACGCCGTAGCGGCGATCGGACACGCCGCACGGCACGATGCCGGAGAAATGCGACAGGTCGGGCGTGACGTTGAGCGAAAAGCCATGCAGCGTCACCCAGCGCTGCACGCGGATGCCGATGGCGGCGATCTTGTCCTCGTTACCGTCGCCTCCGTCAGGACGCCGGACCCACACGCCGATGCGATCCTCGCGGCGTTCGCCGCGCACGCCGAAGGCCGCGAGCGTGCGGATGATCCATTCCTCGATGGTGGCGACGAAGCGGCGCACATCCGGCGCGCGGCGCTTGAGATCAAGCATCACATAGCCGACGCGCTGGCCGGGACCGTGATAGGTGAATTGCCCGCCGCGTCCGGCGGTGTATACCGGAAAGCGGGCCTCGATCAGCTCCTGCGGCTGTGCGGAAGTGCCGGACGTGTAAAGAGGAGGGTGCTCGAGGAGCCAAACGAGCTCACTTGCCTCGCCCCGCGCAATTGCCGCGGCGCGCGCCGCCATGATGGCAAGCGCGCGGTCATAGTCCACCAATCCGTCGCTCACGAGCCATTCGACCGGCGGCGAGCCGGCAGTGGGAAGTAGCCCGAATTTCAGGTCGTCGCGCGTGTTAACCACCTCGTAACCATGGCGTGGTGAAACCATACCGTACGGAATCTGCATCGACAAAACCGCGCGGGGGCCCCTTGGCGACACTCGACAATGTCTCGATCGATATCGCCGTGGTATTGGGCAAAACCTCGATGCCGATCCACCAGGTCCTGCGGCTTGGCCGCGGCGCCATCATCGAACTCGATTCCTCCGAGGAGGATGAGGTCTGCATTCTCGCCAACAACATGCCGGTGGCGAAAGGGACCGTGATCGTCAGCGGCAACCGCATCGCGGTGGAGGTCAAGGAACTCCTGCCGCGCACGGCGGACGCGGTCTGACCAGATCCTTTCGATCCTGCTTCGCTATCGATGGGTATGTGGTGCTTCGAGGCCTTGTCCGGGCACAGGCTAACTGTTACATCCGCGCGGCCGCGCGCCATTTCCGGCACGCGTCCACCCCACATGCGGCCGTGGCGGAATTGGTAGACGCACTAGCTTGAGGTGCTAGCGGGGCAACCCGTGGAGGTTCGAGTCCTCTCGGCCGCACCATTCGAAAAATAAGCAATTGGTATTGCTAAAGTTTCTGCGTTCTCTCCCTCACCTTTTGGTCAGGTGAGGGAATAGAAGTTGCCAAATCGTTCCGCACAAGGAACCCAAGCCGCGCGCGGTCGGCGCTGCGGGTGTAGAGCGCAGCCATGCCGCCACCATGCCAGCCGAAAAGTGCTTCAAGCTGCGCAACGGTTGCCCCATTGTTCGCCGCGCGAGTAGCGCCGACCTTACACAAACCATGCGCTGATTTGCCATGCACCTGCGCCCTGACGCAGGCGGCCTTGAACATATTGCCGAAACTTTCTTTGGTAAGCGGCTTGCCGTGCGCACCGCACACGAAAGCCAATTCTCCAGGCGGCCCCGCATCCAGCGTGACTTGCAGAACCGGGAGAATAGGAATTGTCACGGTGATGGTCTCACCGCTCTTTTCGGTGGGAGGCCCAATCAGGGTCGCGGCGGAACAAAAGCGTAATCAACGCGGTCCAGTCGAGCCGGATGCCAGGTTTGCTGCGCCAGGACCAGCACCGGCTGGACTTCGATGTCGCCGAAGGTTGCCCGCAACTGGTCGATATTGCCTCCTGGCAGCCCTTCCTCCCAGACGAGGACTGCGCCGCGCCGGCGCAGCTCTCCCTTGTCAACCCAGGGACTGAGCTTGAGCTCGCCATGGACGACTACATGCGGATGGTCTGGCGAATAGACCGCAACGTTGTTCGCCACGAATTCGCTGCCGCCGACATAAGCGAGCCGCGTGCCGTACCGAATGTACCACTCGCGCGTCACGTTTTCGGCCAATGCCCGGCCAGGAAAGCGGGTCGCCTTGGGCCGATCGAGCACGAACGGCTCGCCGATTTCGATTGCGACGTAGATCACCGGAATGGCGACGAAGACGGCAATGAACGCGGCCGCGAAGCGGCGCAGAGCGCGCGTCTCGAAGTCCGGTTTAAGCCACATCAATAGTGCGAGCGGCGTGAACGACCACAGCGGATAGCCCCACATAGCGATCATGAGCCGGCCGAGTACCGTCGCGATCAGCGTCGTCACCAGAAACGGCCCCAGGGCGAGCCAGGTGACATAGCGACGGTCGAGCGCGGAGCCGCCGGAGACTTTTCGCTCTTCGACTTTGGTGCCGAGATAGAGGAGCACGATGAGGCCGGCGGCGGGAGTGAGGTTGATCACCTGACTGCCGATCCATTGCAGTGGATACGCAATGTATTGGAACCAATGCACCGCCACTTTTGCACGCGCGTCCACATAGTGGAAAGGTAGGAAGTCGTGGCCGATGAGCCACCAAACGTTCGGCGCGATCACGACCGCGAAGGCGACAGCCATCAGAAAGGGTCCGGGCGTACGCCACGCGCGCCGCGCCGCCGGATCGGCGACCAGGAACATGGCGAGCGTCGCCGCAAGCGCGAAGGCGGCATATTTCGACCAGAATGCGCCAGCGAGGAAGGCCCCCGCCAGGATCCAATCGAGCGCGCGGCCGTGCTTGAGGGCGCGATAGAAGAACAACCCGGTGAACGCCCAGAATGGCAGCTGCAGCTGATCGTGGGCGAACTTGACTACCGAGAAATTGTAAAAGTGCACGCCCTCGAGGGCGAGGACGGCGACTAGCCCTTCGAACGCGCCGACCGTTTCGCGCGCCAAAAGCCACACCGCGTAGAGACTAATCACCGCGGCAAGCGGACCGAGCACGTAGACTGAGTCGATCTGGCCGGTAAGCCGGTAAGCAAATTCGGCCACCCACCACGGCAGCGGCGGGTGCTTCCAGTAGCCGAGTTGCCATTCCTTACCGAGAGCGAGGTCGTCGACGAGGTCGAGCTGAAGATTCGGACAGATTAGGATCGGGATGATCGTCCACAAAAAGAGGTGCAGGCCGAGCACGAATGCCAGCACCCTGCCCGGCTCA
>JBEKSB010000349.1:0-5814 GCA_049517455.1 Xanthobacteraceae bacterium | reverse complement strand
CAGCTGACGTCTCGGCGCCACCGGCCTGATCGGCCCGGATGGTAACGGTGTGGATCTTCTTCGGCTCCGCCGAAACCTGTCCGGGCGAAAGCGGCATTGGCGCGGGCGTTGGCATCGCACCCAGTGGCGCAGCACTACCGGGCGACGGCGGCCAAGGGGAATTCGAGGCGGACGCGGCCGGTCCAGGTGCGCCGGGCGCGGTCATGCCGGGCGGGACCGAGCCCTGCCCATTGATGATCGGAATGGTCGAAACGACGCGGGGAGCCGCTTTCGGCGGCTCCATATTCACCGGCTGTTCTTCGCGCGAGACGAGATTTTCAGTCGAGCCCGTGGTCGCTGCGCCCGCCTGACCTCCACTATTTGCTTGGGCTTCGCCGGCATTCGGCACGATCTTGTTGGGGCCGTTGCTCGCTTTGATGATGGGCGGAAGCGTCGGCAGAACGGAGCCACCGAACATGGCGCGATAACCGAACGCGCCCGCGGTCCCAACCACTGCCAAGCTGAGAATGGCCATGACAACGACCAAGCCGCTACGCCGGCGCGGGCTTGGGGCGTCATCGTAATAATCATCCGCCGCGTAGGCTTCGCTAATGTCGCCGTGTTGCGCCGGCGCCTCATAGCCATCATCAGGCGCCGTGGCGTAGGCCGGCACTTGGCGGGCGGGGGGCCCCGGCGGCGGCTCGTCGTGGTCGTATCCGTCGGCCTCTTCGCGGAAGCCGTTGAACGTCGCCGCAGGCCCTGAAAAAAACCGGCCACCGGTTGGCGGCGCCTCGGTTTCGTAACCGCGCTCTTGCGGCTCATGGGATTGATAGGTCACGGGAGGCGGTGCCGGCGGATCGGGCGGATCGTACGGCTCGTCCGCGCGATGGTCTGCTTCGGCGTAGCGCTCCTCGGGAGCCCAGCCGGGAGCAGTAGTGTCTTGGTGGGCGGCACCCTCGGCATACGGATCGCCCTGCCCGATCAGCCGGGCCAGCTCCGCCAGCGGATCGCTTGCCGCTCCGCGCGGACCGGCCTGACCACGCGCCAACGGATCGTGGCTGCGGTACGAGCGGAAAGTGTTATCGGCCATCGGACTAAGCTCCGATCCAGGCGTTGAAGCTATCTCGATCAGCGATTCCCTGCGACCGCATTTGCCGCCCCCCAAGGTGGCAGCGAATTATCGCATCTCGTTCGGCGCCCCGACGCCGAGCAACGCGAGCCCCGACGCAAGTACCGTGACTACGCCTTGTACAAGCACGAGGCGAGCCAACGTCATTTGTCGATCATTCTGGATAATGAAGCGTAAATGTGGCGATGCGTTGCCAAGCGTCCATAACGCATGAAATTCGCTCGCTAAATCGAACAGATAAAAGGCAATTCGATGCGGCTCGTGCGCCGCAGCAGCGGCTTCGACGACCCGCGGATAGACCGCAATCCGCCGCATCAGGGCGAGTTCCACCGGGTCCGAGAGCTGTTCCAGGTTCGCGGTTTCAAGCAAACTCGTGACGTCCGCTGGCAGATCGGGAAACGCCTCGCGGGCGTTGCGGAACACCGACTTACCGCGGGCGTGACCGTACTGAACGTAAAAAACCGGATTGTCGCGCGACTGCTCGATCACCTTAGCCAAATCGAAGTCGAGTACGGCATCGTTCTTGCGGAACAGCATCATGAATCGGACGGCATCGCGCCCGACTTCATCCACGACCTCCCGGAGCGTTACGAACTCCCCTGCCCGCTTCGACATTTTGACCGGCTCGCCGGCGCGCGACAGCTTCACAAGCTGGACGAGCTTCACATCGAGATCGGCCTTACCGTCGCTGAGCGCCGCGACCGCCGCCTGCATGCGCTTGATGTAGCCGCCATGGTCGGCACCCCAGACGTCGATCAAAGCGCGGAAGCCACGTTCGAGCTTCGAACGGTGATAGGCGATATCGGAGGCGAAATACGTGTATGAGCCGTCGGACTTCTTCAGCGGGCGATCGACGTCGTCGCCGAATGCCGTGGAACGGAACAGCGTCTGCTCGCGGTCCTCCCAATCCTCCGGCGGCGCGCCCTTGGGCGGCGGCAGCCTGCCCTCATAGACAAAATCGCGCGCGCGCAGCCAGTGGATCGTCGCGGCCACAAGATCAGCGTCATCGTGCACAAGCGATCGCTCGGAACAAAAGACATCATGGGCAATGTTTAGCGCCGCAAGATCGGCACGAACCACCGCCATCATCATCTCGATCGCCTTTGCACGGACGATCGGCAGCCATTCGGTTTCGGACTTTTTTATCAGCGCATCGCCGAACTCCGCCGCGAGCGCGGCACCCACTGGCTGAAGGTAGTCACCGGGATAAAGCCCATCGGGGATCGCACCGATATTTTCGCCCAGCGCTTCGCGGTAGCGCAGATACGCCGAACGCGCGAGCACATCGACCTGCGCGCCAGCGTCGTTGACATAATATTCGCGCGTAACTTTAAAGCCGGAGAAGGCGAGTAAATTAGCCAGCGAATCACCAAACACAGCGCCGCGGCAATGCCCCACATGCATCGGTCCGGTGGGGTTCGCCGAGACATATTCGACATTGACCAGCCCGCCGCGCCCCACATCGGTCTTTCCGAATTCCAGGCCGAGCTGAACGGCTTTGCGTAGCGCGTCGACCCATGCCTCCGGCTTGAGCGTGAGGTTGATGAAACCCGGACCAGCGATGTCGACTTTTTCAACCAATGCGTCATCGCGGAGCTTTGCAGCATAGGCTTCGGCGAGTTCGCGCGGCTTCTTGCCGGCGTCCTTGGCGAGCACCATGGCGACGTTGGTCGCCATATCGCCGTGGGCCTGATCCCGCGGCGGCTCGACCGTAACGCGCGACACATCGATCCCGGTCGGTAAAACGCCGGCTGCGATCAAATCACCGTTCGCGCGGCGAACGCGATCGAGCATTTCGGCGAAGATGTTGTGCGCGACCATAAGAATCCGTCGTTAGAATCCGTCTTTGCGGCGCGAGTTAGAGCGCCGCGCGCCTAACGCAATTCCGGGGTCGAGTCAAAAAGGCGCGCATGTTCGGCGAGCGCATAAGCGCATAACGGTCGGTCATGCCGGCAATGAAATCGGCAATGCGCCGGGCGCGCACCGCCTCGTTAAGGCCGGAAAACCCCTCGGTCCATTCCGCCGGGAGATCGTTGGAATTGGCGCTGTAGCGGGTAAAAAGGTCGCAAACCACTCGGGCCGCCTCGTTCATGACGCGTTTGACCCGCTCATGACGGTACATACGCGTTTCGAGAAAGCCCTTGATAAGACCCTCCGCCTCCGCGATCGCCGTCGAAAATCCGACGACGGCTGACAGCGCTTGCCGCACGTCGTCGGCCGAGCGCGGCGCCAGCGCGGCGAGGCGGCGCCGGGTTTCGGCCGTGACATCCTCGATCAGAAGGCCAATCAGCCGGCGGATGAACTCGTGGACGACGCGGCCGGCATCGAGCCGTGGAAAGGCCGCGCGGATGTCGGCGATGATTGTGCCCGGGAGCGCGACCGCGGCGATGTCGTCGAGGCTGAACAACTCGGCGCGCAAGCCGTCGTCGATGTCGTGGGCGTCATAAGCGATATCGTCGGCAAATGCCGCGACTTGCGCCTCCGCGCTCGCGAAGCTCCACAATTGGAGGTCTTGCAGGGCGACATAATCCCGGATCGTCTCGGGCAGGCCGTGCGCGCGGTAGCGGCCGAGCGGCTTTCCCTCCCGGTCGGTGAGTGGGCCGTTGTGTTTCACCAAGCCTTCGAGGGTTTCCCAGGTGAGGTTGAGCCCGTCGAAGGTCGGATAGCGGCGCTCCAGCGCGGTCACCACCCGCAACGTCTGGGCGTTGTGATCGAAGCCGCCGAAGGCGCCGAGGCATTCATCGAGCGCACGCTCGCCGGCATGCCCGAACGGCGGATGGCCCAGATCGTGCGCGAGCGCCAAGGCTTCAGCAAGATCCTCGTCCAGGCCCAGCGCCCGGGCGAGCGCGCGGGCGACCTGCGCGACTTCGAGCGTGTGGGTGAGACGCGTGCGGTAGTGGTCGCCCTCGTCGAACACGAACACTTGGGTCTTGTGTTTCAGCCGGCGAAAGGCGGTCGAGTGGATAATGCGGTCACAGTCGCGCCGAAAGGGGCTCCGGGCTTTGCTGGCGGGCTCCGGATGAAGCCGGCCACGGCTTTGCCCTGGGTCGCACGCATAGGGCGCGCGAAGCGTTGCGGCGTCGATCGCCATCGGTTTGTCCGGGTCAGCCCGGCCTCCGCAATTGGGCCAGCCAATTGACCTTAGCATTTGCCGCACATAACTATCGGGGTGATGCCGTGGCAATCGGCGCAAGTGCCCGGCTGGAGAAGATTATGGCGATCGACGTCACGGTAAGCGAGCGGGCGGCGCTCCGAATCAGCGAGATCCTCCGTCAGGAACCGGCTGGAACAATGCTGCGCGTCAGCGTCGAGGGCGGCGGCTGCTCCGGCTTCCAGTACAAGTTCGACACCGAGCGCGCCAGGGCGGACGACGACATCGTGATCGAGCGCTCCGGCGCCACGGTGCTGATCGATCCCATGTCGCTTAATTACATGGCGGGTTCCGAGATCGACTTCGTCGATGACCTGATCGGATCGGCCTTCAAGGTCCACAATCCGAAGGCCACCGCATCCTGCGGCTGCGGCACGAGCTTCGCGCTTTAGGGCGGTTTTCCGATAAGGTTCTCAACCGACATGTGAGAGCCCGACTCGGATTGAGCTAGGCTAGACCCGTGCGCATCGCCACCTGGAACGTCAACTCGATCAAGCAACGCCTCGACTCGGCGCTCGCGTGGCTCGTCGAGCGCAAACCCGACATTGTGTGCTTACAGGAGACGAAATGCGTCGACGACGCCTTCCCGCGCGAGCCGTTCGAGGCGCTCGGTTATAACGTCGCGATCCACGGCCAAAAGGCGTTCAACGGCGTGGCGCTGCTCTCGAAATTCCCGTTCGACGAAGTGAGCAACGGTCTACCCGGCGACCACACCGACGATCACGCGCGTTTCATCGAAGCGGTGGTTTCCACGGCGCAAGGCGCGGTGCGGGTGGCGAGCATCTATCTACCCAACGGCAATCCACCGGACACGGAAAAATATTCATACAAAATGGGCTGGATGAAGCGGCTGCTGGTCTATGCCCGCGAGCGGCTTTCGCTCGGCGAACCCCTCATTCTCGCCGGCGACTACAATGTCATTCCAACCGCGGCCGATGCGCGCAACGCCCAAGCCTGGCTCGGCGACGCATTGTTCCTGCCGCGCACGCGTTTGGCGTTCCAGTCGCTCGTGAATCTCGGACTGACCGATGCTGTCCGCGCAACCAGCGATGAAGCGGGGCTCTATACGTTCTGGGACTATCAGGCCGGCGCCTGGCAAAAGAACAACGGCATCCGCATCGATCACCTCTTGCTGTCGCCGCAAGCCGCCGACCGGCTGACCGACGTCGGCATCGACCGCCACGTGCGCACGTGGGAAAAACCGTCCGACCACGTGCCGGTATGGCTCGACTTGGCGATCGAAGCGGCAAAGTAGCCACAGACTTGAGCGGCTTATGTGCGCTCGCCGGCCCGGTCGCGATCGGCGAATTTACCAAATATTCACCATACCTACCCACAGTGTATCGGCTTACCTAACCTCCGGCTTCAAATGCAGTGGCTCCCCCTCAAGCGCGCGGAACGCGTCGACCAAACGCCGCGCCCCGAGCCCGAGCTATTGCAAGACCACGTCGCAGTGGACCGGACGGTCCAGGAGACGGTTCAAGTCAGCAGCATCCGCGAAACCATCAATCTTCTCGAGTCCGACCTGGGCGCCATGATCGGCGAAGTGCACCGG
>JBEKSB010000348.1:0-3160 GCA_049517455.1 Xanthobacteraceae bacterium | reverse complement strand
CCTTGAGGCTCATGGGACCAGTTACGGCGCGGGGCTCCGCGCTGTCCGGCGACCTGCCGCACCCCCCGGCTCCCGGGTTACACGCCAAAAGCGTCCAATCAACCCAAAATGTCCTATTACGCCGCTTGCACAATTTCAATAAATATAACATTTTTGATCCTCACTCATTCCGTTGGCTGACTTCCCGTGCATTCCCAGCGCTCACGGAAGCCAGGGGCCGATTGGTAACGCGCTGAATCAGGAGAGCGGCAATGTTGGGAAGAATCTTCATCCTCATGGGCGCCCTGATGGCGCTGGCAGGTTCCCCGGCGGGTGCATTCACCCTAGAGGGTCCGCCAAAAATCGCCTGGATCTATCTGAACGCCAAGAATGACGGCGGGTGGCAGCAGGCGATCGACGAAGCCCGGGTAAAGATGGAAAAGGAACTGAACACGACCATTCCCTTCGTCGAGAACGTCCCTGACGATGCTGCGAAGATCAAGCCCGCGGCCGAGCGCTACATTCAACGCGGCTACAATATCATTCTCGGCTCTTCGTTCGGTTATTCCGATGCTTTCAAGGAGTTGGCGGCGCAATATCCGAAGGTCGCCTTCATCGATGTCTCGGGCATTCACCATGGCCCCAATCTCGGCTCGGTCTATGGCCGCAGCTACGAAAGCCAATATCTGTGCGGCATGGTCGCCGGCGCGATGTCGAAATCGGGCCACCTCGGCTTCGTCGCCGCGCACCCGTTGGGCCTCGTGAACTGGACGATCAACGCGTTTACGCTCGGCGCCCAGGTTACGAACCCGAAAGCCGAAGTGCGCACCGTATTCACCGGCGCCTGGGACGATCCAGTCAAGGAACGCGCCGCCGACACCGCCCTGATCGATCAAGGAGCGGAAGTGCTGGGGCAACAAATCGACACGCCGACGACCCAGATCGTTGCCCAAGAGCGCGGCGTTTACGGCACCGGGCACAATCGCGATTTGCGCGAGTTCGCTCCCAAGGCCACGCTGTGTTCGTCGGTGTGGGTGTGGGACCGCTACTTCGTACCGGAAATCAAGAAGATTGCGGCCGGCAACTGGACACCGGATCCCTATGGGGCGTTCCCGGGGATCGCCGGCGGCGGCACCGATATCGCCTGTTGCAACAGCGTCGTGCCCAAGGACGTCGTCGACAAGGTGATGGCGACACGCGAAGAGATCATGAAGGGAACCAGACAGGTCTTTGGTGGCCCGCTTGCCGATCGCGAGGGCAAGGAACGCGTAGCCGCCGGAAAAGTGCTCGACGACGGCGGCTTGTGGAAAATGGATTGGTACGTAAAGGGTGTCGTCAGCCAGCATTAGCGTCGAGCGGGGCGGCGGAGCGTTGCCGCCGCCCCGTTTCCCCGCACTCATGGCAGCGGCCCTCGAGCTTAGCGGGATCAGGAAATCGTTCGGCGATTTCCTGGCGCTCAACGATGCGCGGCTAAGCGCCGAATACGGCGAGGTGCACGCGCTTCTCGGCGAAAATGGCGCCGGCAAATCGTCGCTCATGAACGTTGCCGCCGGCCTGTATTCGCCGGATTCCGGCTCCATCAAAGTCGCTGGCATCGAGCAAAGGTTTTCAGGTCCGCGCGAAGCAACGCTCGAGGGCGTCGGGATGATTCACCAGAACTTCAAGCTGGTGAAACGCTTCACTGTTGTCGAGAATGTCCTCCTTGCCAATCCGCGCGGCGCATTTCGCAGCGGTAAGAAGGCGATCGAGCGGGAAATCAGGGAGAAGGCCGAAGCGCTCGGCTTCGAGCTCGATCCGGCCCGCCGCATCGACGGCCTGTCGATCGCCGAGCAGCAGCGTGTCGAGATCATCAAGGTTTTGGTTGCCGGCGCGCGCATTCTGATCCTCGACGAGCCGACCGCCGTACTGACTGAAGGTGAGGCGCAGCGTCTGCTCGAAACCATGCGCGGAATTGCGCAGCGAGGAGCCGCGGTCATTTTGGTCACCCACAAGCTTCGCGACGTGAAGGCGTTCGCGCACAGGGTGACCATCATGCGGGCTGGCAGCACGATCGCGACGCTAGATGCCGCAAACGCATCCGCGCAAGAACTTACGACGCTCACGGTAGGTTCCAACGTCGTCACGCCCAGCCGTTCCGCCAAGCCGGCCGGCCAGCCCCGCCTCATCGTGACCGGGCTTGCGAGCGGTGATGCGCAAGGTCATTCGCCGTTGGCCGACGCGACCTTTTCGGTCCGCGCCGGCGAGATCTACGGAATCGCAGGCGTCGGTGGCAACGGACAAACTGAACTGGCAGAGGCGCTGGTTGGCGGGCGCCTGCCGGACGCGGGCACCATCGAGATCAAGGAACCCGGGTCGGAAACGTCGGTCGACGTGACAGGCGCGACGGCCCGCGAGCGCCGGGACCTCGGCGTCGCCGCCGTTCCCGCGGATCGCCAAGCGTTCGGGCTCGCGTCCTCCCTCTCGATCGTCGATAATTTCGCGATCGGCTTTGTCCACGACGGACGGTTCGGATCGGCCGTGCGCATCGACCGCGCCAGCATGAAACGCGCGACAAACGCCGCGGTCGCGGAATTCGACGTGCAGGGCGTCCGCAGCCTTTCTCAACGGGCGGCCCTGCTCTCCGGCGGCAACGCGCAGAAGCTGATTCTCGCCCGTGAATTCAGCCGCGAGCCTTCGATCATCGTCGCTCACAGCCCCAGTCGGGGGCTCGATGTTCGCGCCTGCGCGGCGGTGCACCGGCGGCTACTGGCAGCACGCGACGCCGGCGCCGCCGTGCTGCTGATCAGCGAGGACCTCGACGAAGTGCTGGGCATCGCCGACCGCATCGGCGTGATGACTCGCGGCCGCATAGTCGCCGAGTTTGACGCACCCGCCGATCGCCATGCCGTTGGCCGTGCTATGGTGGACCATGCCTGAGCACAATGCCGTCCTGCCGCCGCTAATGGCGCAGGATGGCCCTCAATTCCTCAGCGGTCGTTTGCGGTTCGCGCGGTACGTCCTGGAAGTAAGGCTCGACATGCCGGCCTGGCAGCAGGCCATCATCGTCGGCTGCTCCATCGTAACGGGCTTTCTGATTTCGGCGATCATTCTGATTATCGCCGGAGTACCTGCAACCGATCTTGTCAACGAATTCGCCGGCACCGTGTTCGACCAGCAAAGCTTCCACGCGGTGCTCGTGCAG
>JBEKSB010000347.1:0-3174 GCA_049517455.1 Xanthobacteraceae bacterium | reverse complement strand
GTTCTTGCCGGTCTCGTCGAGCGCGTCACGTACCATAATGCCGAGAATGGCTTTTGCGTTCTGCGGGCCAAGGCGCGCGGGCATCGTGATGTCGTGACCGTTGTCGGCCATGCCGCAACCATTGCAGCCGGTGAGTGGATCACGGCGTCAGGCGAATGGGTCAACGATCGGACCCACGGCCAGCAGTTCAAGGCGCGGTTCCTGCGCACATCGCCCCCGACCTCGGCCGACGGCATCGAAAAGTACCTCGCGTCCGGCATGATCCGGGGAGTGGGTCCGGTCTACGCGAAGAAGCTCCTGCGCGCCTTCGGCGAGAAGGTGTTCGACGTGATCGAGGCAACACCCGACCGATTGCGCGAGGTCAACGGCATCGGCCCGGTGCGGGCGGCGGGCATTGTCGCCGCGTGGGCCGAGCAGAAGGCGGTGCGGGAAATCATGGTGTTCCTGCATAGCCATGGTGTCGGCACGGCACGGGCGGTGCGAATTTTCAAGACCTACGGCTCCGACGCTATCCAGGTCATGACCGAGAATCCATATCGCCTGGCGCGCGACATCCGCGGCATCGGCTTCAAGACGGCCGACGCCATCGCGATGAAGCTCGGCATCGAGAAGACCGCCATGGTGCGGGTCCGCGCGGGGATTTCCTATGCACTGACCGAGGCCATGGATGAGGGACATTGCGGCTTGCCGACGGAAGAGCTGATACCGCTTGCCGAAAAGCTGCTCGAGGTCTCGCAGGAACTCATCCGCACTGCGCTCGATCTCGAGCTCCAGGAAGGCACGGTGGTCGCCGACCGGGTTGGCGAAATACCCTGTGTATTTCTGGCCGGCTTGCAACGGGCGGAGCGCACCATCGCCGAGCGGCTGATGCGGCTTGCAAATGGCAAGCTGCCTTGGCCCTGGATCGATCCGGACAAGGCCTTGCCATGGGTCGAAGGTCGTATCGGTCTTGCCCTCGCCGAAAGCCAGGTAGCCGCGATCCAGCTCGCACTGAGGTCCAAGGTGTTGGTCATGACCGGTGGCCCCGGCGTTGGCAAAACTACCATCGTCAATGCCATTCTGCGCATCCTCGCGGCGAAGGGCACCAACCTTCTGCTGTGCGCTCCGACCGGCCGCGCCGCGAAACGTCTGACCGAGGCGACTGGCTTCGAGGCCAAGACCATCCACCGGCTGCTGGAGGTCGACCCTAAGGGCGGCGGTTTCAAGCGCGGCGACGACAACCCGCTCGACTGTGACCTGTTGGTTGTCGACGAGACCTCTATGGTCGATGTCATGCTGATGCAGTCGCTCATGAAGGCTGTGCCGGACAGGGCCGCCCTTTTGATCGTTGGCGATATCGATCAGCTTCCCTCGGTCGGGCCCGGCCAAGTGCTGGCCGATGTCATCTCATCCGGCGCGGTGCCAGTGGTGCGCCTCACCGAAGTATTCCGGCAGGTGGCCCAAAGCCAGATCATCGTGAATGCACACCGCATCAACCACGGTGTCATGCCTGATCTTCGCAAACCCGAAGCGGAGAGCGACTTCTATTTTGTCGAGGCTGATGATCCCGAGACCGCGGTTACGCGCATCATCGAGCTGGTCAAAACTCACATCCCGCGCCGCTTTGGTCTCGATCCCATCCGCGATGTCCAGGTTCTCTGCCCGATGAACCGAGGCGGCGTCGGAGCGCGCTCCCTCAACATTGAACTCCAGGCCGCATTGAATCCGGCGGGCGAACGCAAGGTTGAGAGGTTTAGCTGGACCTTTGCGCCGGGCGACAAGGTCATGCAGATCGAGAACGACTATGACAAGGAGGTCTACAACGGCGACATTGGGTTTGTGACGGACGTTGAGCCTGAGGAAGGCGAACTCACCGCCAGCTTCGACGGCCGCTCGGTCACCTATGGCTTTGGCGAGCTCGACGCCCTAGTGCCGGCATACGCCGCGAGCATCCACAAGAGCCAGGGCTCAGAATACCCCGCGGTGGTGATTCCGGTCATGACGCAGCACTACGCCATGTTGCAGCGGAACCTTCTCTATACCGGCGTCACCCGCGGCAAGCGGCTTGTCGTTCTGGTTGGGCAGAAGAAGGCCATCGCCATCGCTGTGCGCAACGTCTCGGGCCGGCGGCGGTGGTCGAAGCTCAGCGAATGGCTGCGCGCTGCTCCATCCGCCTCACGGCTAAACGGCATGGCGAGTTGAGCCATGGTTGCAGAGGATTTTCTGCAGGATCAGCAAGTGCGGCAGTGGCTTGATGGTGTCGAGCCGGCGTGGACGCTACTCACCTTCGACAGTTTGCGGGCGCTGCGGCGGGAGCCGTCGGCCCGTCAGAATGCGATCCGCATCGCCAATGATCTCAGTGTCGACGAGATCGCTGGGTCAGCGGTGGCGCGAAATACACTCATTCTACTGCGATAGGCGACCGAGCGCGGTGGCCTTCCGGTGACCGCAACCGGCAACCTGTCGCGGGCCGTGGTAGCCGAAATTTGCAAGCTCGTCGAAAGGCCGGACTATGACCAAGCCGCTGTGTTTCAGTTCAACAAGGTGATCAACGAACTCGACTTCCTGCCCTTGCATATTGTCCGCATCCTCGCGCAGGCAGCTACTCTGGTCCGCGCGCAGCGCGGCAAGTTGGTGACGACGCCCTTGGGGAAATCGATGCCGAGCGATGAGCGGCAAGGTTGCTTGACTGCAATTCTGTTTCATATTGCGTTCTGGCGCATGGACCTCGGGTATTTCGGCCGCAGCTTGCTCGGCTCATGGCCGCAGGCTGACATTGGCGTTGTGCTGTGGTCGCTATCTGTTTCAGCAGGCGACTGGCAAACCAGCGAGAAGCTGACGCGGCTATGCACCATTCCGGAGCCGGCCACACTGACGGGGACTTGGGACAGGTCGGCCTCCGCCTTGGAGGCGCGAATCCTGCGGCCACTGTTGTGGTTCGGACTGCTGGAGTATCGCAGCGAAAACATCCCCGACAGCAGGTTCGCAGCGCGGCACTATTATCGCAAGGCGGCACTCTTCGACCGCCTGCTCACATTCGATGTAAAAATGGATTTTGCGGAGGGTGCCCGTCATTGACGGGAGCGTGCTGTGGTAATCGGCTTGCTTTCGCTTCTGATACGATGACAGTATTAATCCCGCATTCCCCGGATGACGCTCTGATTTCCGCAACGCTCACGCCGATTCAGATATCGG
>JBEKSB010000346.1:0-3183 GCA_049517455.1 Xanthobacteraceae bacterium | reverse complement strand
CGGCAATCTGGGCGCCGATCCGGAAATCCGTCGCACCCAGGATGGACGGCCGATCGCCAATCTGCGCGTCGCGACATCCGATTCCTGGAAGGACAAGACGACCGGCGAGCGCAAGGAAAAGACCGAGTGGCACCGGGTCGTCATCTTCAACGAGAATCTGTGCCGGATCGCCGAGCAATATCTCAAGAAGGGCTCGAAGGTTTTCATCGAGGGCCAGTTGCAGACGCGCAAATGGCAGGATCAATCCGGTCAGGACCGCTATTCGACCGAGGTAGTGCTGCAAGGCTTCCGCGGCGAGCTTACGCTGCTTGATCGTGCCGGCGGTGCCGGCGGCTCCGGCGGCGGCGATTTTGGATCGGACGATGCCGGCGGCGAGTTTGGCTCATCCGGGCCGACGCGCAAGGTCGCGGCCGCAGCGGGCGCCGGCGCGCGAAGCCCGCGCGGCGACATGGACGACGAGATTCCGTTTTGAGGGATGGCTAAGCGTCGTTGCGAGGAGCGTAGCGACGAAGCGATGCGCAATTTCTCGTCAGTGCGACTGGGTTGGCTTTTCCCCGGCCGGCGATGATCGAACTCATTTTCGCGATCAAATTCGTCCACCTGCTCGCCGCCGCAGCGATGTTTGGAACCTGGCTAGCCGTGGCCGTGTTCATGCAGCTCGCCCATCGCTCCCGCAACACTGCCGTGGTGGCGCTGACCTCGCGCTTTGCGGTCAGCGTCGAATTGATCGTCATGATCGCCGCCATTGCTTTGCAGCCGATCAGCGGTTTTGCGCTGGCGTCCGCCATCGGTGTTGCGCCGTTCGACGAATTCTGGCTCGAATTTTCGCTCGCGCTCTTTGGTGTCGTCGTGGCGATCTGGTTTGTGGTGCTTCGCATCGAAATTCGCATTCGCAATCTGACGCGTCAGGCCGCGCTCGATGCCGTGCCTCTGCCCGACGCGTATCGCCGCTTGTTCCGGTTCTACAGCGTCCTCGTCTGGCCGGCTCTTGGCGGCATGGTCGTGCTGTTTTTGCTGATGGTGTGGCAACCGCGGCCTGCGTGAGATTTCCACCGGCGCTTACGCGTCGGGCGACGCCGACCCATCTGCAAGAACACCTGACAAAGACGCCGTGTGCTCCTCAGCTGGCGAGCGCGAGGTCTTTCTTGTCGCGTTCGGCCAGCGTGCCGAGCGCGGGCCCGGCGAGGACGTAGGTCAAGCAGTGCGGCAAGTGCGCAAAGCCGTTGCGCTGGTAGAAGGATTGCGCCGGATTGTCGGCGCGAACTGTAAGTTCGACGATCGGACTGCCAAGGTCATGCGCATAGGACGCGACACGCGCAACGAGCGCGCTTGCGATACCGTGCTTTCGGTAGGCCGGTTCGACGAACAGATCTTGCAGAAAGATCACGGGCCCGCTCCACCCGGTGATGGTGCGCTGGCTGCACGTGGCCATGCCCGAAATGGTCTCAGTATTCTCCGCTTCGGCGACGAAGGCGGTAAAGCCGGCGGCGGGGCCAAAGCCATCGCGCAGCCAATCGGCGGCGGTCGCACGCACTGCGTGAAGCGAATTCTCGCCCTCCGCCAGCAATCGCTTGAGCCGCATCAGCGCCGAAATATCGGCCGGCTGCGCCGGTCGCACGCGAAACGAAAACCGGTTTGCAGTTTTCGGGATCATACGCGTTGCGCGCTATGCGGTGATGTCGACTTTGCTTCCGGCCTTGCCGGCCGAACTGGCAGCGGACGTGCCGCTCGAATTTTGGGCGCCGAGATCGCTAATTGACTGAGATTTATGGCGGCCATGCTTGTGCTGGCCGAGCGATTGGACCAGTTGGCTCGCCGCGGAAGCGCTAGCGGCGGAAACGTTGGAAGGGGACATGACACGATCTCCAGGCGGCGATTCCAGGTGGGAGCTGGACTCAACTCCGCCCAGCCGAGCGTGGGCTTTTATGGTTAATGTTCGATTAGCGGCTTCACCCTGCCAGGAGGGCGCGGATACCGTCGACGACGAATTGCACGGCAAGCGCCGCGAGCAGCACGCCGAGAAGCCGCGACAACACGATATTACCGGTCAAGCCGAGCAAGCGGCTGATCCGGCCGGCGAAGAGAAAGACGGCAAAACAGGCAGCGGCGACGAACACCACGACCGTCATCAGCAACCCGGTGAGCAGCAGATTGCCGGCGGCGCGGCCCGCCAACAACACCGTCGCGGTGATGGCGCCGGGCCCGGCCATCAGCGGGATCGCTAGCGGGAAAGCGGCGACGTTGCGTACATGTTCCTCGATCGCTTGCTCGGCGGCTTGGCCTTCGCGGCGCATCCGCACGCCTAAAACCATCTCGAAGGCGATGGCGAACAGGAGCAGGCCGCCGGCAATGCGGAACGCGGGCAGCGAAATGCCAAGCGCGCGGAACAGCCAGTCGCCGAGAAGTGCCGTGCCGATGAGGATCGCGCCGGCGATGATGCTGGCGCGCAAAGCCACGCTACCGCGGGCGCGGCGTGGCAGGCCCTCAGTCACGGCCAAAAAGGTCGGAGCGAGGCCGATCGGATCGACCACGACGAACAGCGTCACCAGCGCCGAAATGGCGAAGTCGAGAGGCATAGCCTCCTCGCGATTGAGGACGAGGCGTAGTGTGGCAGCTTCACCTATCGCGGTCTCGTGTCAGCGCCAATAAACCAGGAAAATTTGCGCCGTTGCGGCATTGCGCTCGCGGCCGCGGTGACGCCGCGATTGCGGGCAATAAAGCCTTGAAATTGAAGTGGAAAATCATGCCTTTAGGGCGCCGAAAGAGGTGGCGCGCCGCCGCTCGATCGGCTATGAAAATAGCACTAGATTCGCGTAGGATTCTTGCCCTTGGCAGACGAAGAAAATCTCCCGCCGGCGGACGGCGGTACTTCCGACATTCGTCCGATTTCGATCACCGAGGAGATGAAGCGCTCGTATCTCGATTACGCGATGAGCGTGATCGTGGCGCGGGCGCTTCCCGACGCGCGCGACGGGCTCAAGCCGGTACATCGGCGCATCCTCTATTCGATGCACGAGAACGGCTACACGCCTGACAAGAAATATGTGAAGTCGGCGCGCGTCGTCGGCGACGTGATCGGTAAATATCATCCGCACGGCGACCAGTCGATCTACGACGCGCTGGTGCGCATGGCGCAGGATTTTTCCATGCGCCTGCCGCTGATCGACGGGCAGGGCAATTTCG
>JBEKSB010000345.1:0-3186 GCA_049517455.1 Xanthobacteraceae bacterium | reverse complement strand
GGATGTCCCTCGCGCTTGCCTGCGACCTGCGAATAGCCGCACAATCGGCGCGCTTCGTAACCGCTTTTGCAAATATCGGATTTTCTGGCGACTTTGGCGGCAGTTACTTTCTTTCTAAGCTAGTCGGCACGGGCAAGGCCCGAGAACTCTACTACACGGCTGAGCCAATCGACGCGATGCAGGCGCTTGCACTGGGAGTGGTCAATCAGGTGGTTCCGGACGCCGATCTCGTCGACGCCACCATGCTGCTCGCCCGCAAGCTTGCGCGAGGTCCGCGTATTGCGCTGACCCTGATGAAGCAAAACTTCAACGCCGCCGAAAACGGCACCCTCGCTGAGCTGTTGGACCTCGAGGCCCGACGTCAAATCGAAACCGGTCGCACCGACGATCACAAGGAGGCCGCGCGAGCGTTCGTGGAAAAACGTACCCCGGTATTTACCGGCCGATGATTGGAGGAGACGCGGGCTTGTCTTCGCCCTGATCGCAGCAAGCAGGCACATAAAATGGCAACGCGCTGTTCCGCAATCTGTCGGTATAGTGACTACGGCCGCAAATTATCAGGCATTATCAATTTATGACTCTGGGTGACGGCATACCGCCTTCGAAGGCAGCGAAGCTTCCCGGCCAGATCGTGCTTGTCATGCAGGGTGGCGGCGCTCAGGGGGCCTATCAGGGAGGCGTCTACCAGGCACTGCATGAAGCCGGGATTGAGCCTGATTGGGTCATTGGCACTTCGGTTGGCGCAATCAATGGATCAATCATTGCCGGGAATGCCGTCTCGCACCGGCTGGAGCGGTTGCGCCAATTCTGGTCGCACGTTGAAAGTCCGCCGCCCGGGATATTGGGCTTGTTCGCACCAATGTTCGGGAGCCCAGCGACCGATCTCGCGACCCTGCTAAGCGGCGTCCCCGGCTTCTTTTCACCCAACGCCGCATTTTTAAAGGGCGTCGATGCGCCAGTCGGCGTCGAGCATGCCGCCATCTATTCTGTCGATCCGCTCAGGAAGTTTTTGCCTGAGCTTGTTGACTTCGATCGTCTCAATTCGGGGAACCCACGATTCACCCTCGGGCTGGTCGGCGTTCCAGACAGCCAAATGCGATACTTCGACAGCACCTACGGAAAAATTGGTCTCGATCACATACTTGGATCAAGCGCCGTACCGCCGACCTTTCCAGCGGTTAGGATCGACGGCAAAGCATATTGGGACGGCGGCATTTATTCGAACACGCCCGTCGAAGCCGTTTTCGACGACTCACCGCGGCAAAGCTCTGTCATTTTCGCTGTGCAGATCTGGCATACGCGCGGCCAGGAGCCCAAATCCGTTGCCCAAGTCTTCGCCCGCCAAAAGGACATCATGTTCGGTAGCCGATCAAAGAGTCATATCGCGCGGCAGGCCGAGCTTCACCGCATGCGGCATGTCGTCCGTACTTTGGTCGGGATGCTTTCCGAGGAGCAGCGGAATACGCCTGAAGTTCAAGATCTCGCGGGCTTCGGCTGTACGAGTGTGATGCATCTGGTGGAAATTAACGCTGAGGCGCTCGACGGCGAGACCAATTCTCGGGAGTACGACTTCACAAAAACCACGATCGAAGCGCGCTGGCACGCCGGTTATGCTGATACGTGCCGCATGATCGAAAAGCGGCCTTGGGAAAATAAGATCGATCCGTCGGTGGGTGTTGCTGTATATGCATCCGACGACGCCCTTTAGTTGACCGCAGTGTAGACTAGAAATCGAGAAGAGCGCGCCATGGGCGATCTGCATCATTCGGTCGGTCGTCGGACCATCCTCAAAGCTGGCGTGGCTTGGAGCGCTGTGCAAATCGCCTCACCCTCACCTGTCTTTGCGCTTGGCGAGCAGCCTGTAAAGATAGGGATGATCGAGCCACTCACGGGGGTCTACTCAAAGCTCGCCGAAGCGGAAGCGGCTGGAGCCCAGCTCGCACTCGAGCAGGTCAATAAGAACGGTGGCATTCTCGGTCGCCAAGCGGCGTTGCTAATCGAAGATTCCGCGAACGACGTAGGCACCGGAGTCGCAAAAACGCGGCAGTTAATTGAACGCGATCAGGTGGAATTCCTTCTGGGCGACGTAAACTCGGCGGTAGCGCTCGCGACGATGCGGGTGACGGCCGAGAAAGGAAAGTTACACATTGTGACCGGTGGACACACAGACGAGATCACCGGTGTGAATTGCAGCTGGAACGTATTTCGTATCTGCAAGTCGACCACGATGGAAGCAAACGCGATCGCCGATACGCTGCTCGAAAAATTTGGCAAGAGATGGTATTTTCTCACTCCCGACTATGTCTATGGCTATGCGTTGCAGGCCGCTTTCGAGCGCAAGCTTCGCGAGCGCGGTGGCACGTGGGCCGGCGACCTCCTCCCGCTCGGGACGGTCGACTATTCCCGGTCCTTGACCAACGCAGCAGCCTATGGACCGGATGTTCTCATCGACCTCATGGCCGGCGAGGATCAAGCGAATAGCCTGCAGCAGATCGTGCGTTACCGCCTTTCCCAGGACATGGCGGTCGGCGGCGCGTTGTTCGAGTTAGAGAGCATTCTGTCCGTGTCCGACGCGGCACGGATCGGCTGGTGGACGATGGAATGGTGGTGGAAGCAGCCGGACGTTCCTCAGGTCAAGGCGTTTGATGAAGCGATCCGGCGCCGGACCGGCAAAGCGGCGAGCGCGCGCCATTGGTTCGGTTACGCCGCCGTCCACACGGTGGCGCGCATCGCCAATCGGGAGAAATCGCTCGATCCAGCCATCCTCGCGCGCGCGTTGCAGGGATATGCGCTACCCCCGGACGTGGCGCTCGGACCCGACCGTGCGTTTTTCCGCGAGCGCGACCATCAGCTCATGAGCCCGGTGCTCGTCGGCGAGGTGCACCCACCGAGCGGTGATCCCTTCGACGTGTTCACGACGCGCGCGACGGTCAAGGCCAATCAAGCCGCGGAGCCCGCCGAAGCGGGCGCATGCAGATTGGCGTTCCCCGGCTGAGTTTGCGCTGTGTGTCAGGACAGTTGCGCCGGCGGGGCCGGCCGGACTTCGATCGACCTTGTGGCCGTCGGTCAGATTGACCGGGGGATTGAGGATCACCTGGTCGCCGTCCTTCACGCCGGCGCTTACTTCGACGGTCGTACCGAAGTCGCGCACCACATTGACGGCACGGATGCGCGCGACGCCACCTT
>JBEKSB010000344.1:0-3208 GCA_049517455.1 Xanthobacteraceae bacterium | reverse complement strand
GATGCAGGCCGGAGGGCGAACCACGACAAGCCGGCGCGATCTTCTGGCGCTGATCGGTACGGTGGCCGGCAGCGCGGTGATGTACGAGGCGATGTCGAGCCTCGGGTTTGCGTCGGATTCCAGCTACAAGGGCCGCGTCGAGCTTGGCGGCGACGTGCGGGGCGCCTCGGTCCTGATCCTCGGTGCCGGTCTCGCCGGCATGACGGCGGCTTTGGAGCTGCGCAACGCCGGCTACAAGGTCCAGGTGCTGGAATTCAACAGCCGCGCCGGCGGCCGCAACTGGACTTTGCGCGGCGGCGACTCCTTCACCGAACTCGGCGGCCTCACGCAGACCTGCAACTTCGAGCAAGGCCTCTATTTCAATCCCGGGCCGTGGCGGATTCCCTATCATCATCGCGCGCTGCTCGATTACTGCAAACGCTTCGGCGTCGCGCTCGAGCCGTTCGTCGAGCTCAACCACAACGCGGTGCTGCATTCGTCGAACGCGTTCGGCGGCCGGCCGCAACGCATTCGCGAGATCAAAGCCGATTTTCAGGGACAGATCGCCGAACTGCTTGCCAAGGCGGCCGGGCAAAACAAGCTCGACGAAGCGGTGTCGGCGGAAGACAAGGAAATGCTGCTGCAGGCGCTCAAGACCTGGGGCGCGCTGGATGAAAACTACGCCTACAAGGCCAACCTGATCTCCGCCCGCTATCGCGGCTATGCCAAAGGTCCCGGCGGCGGCCTTGACGCGGCGCCGGTGCCGGGCGAACCGCTCAAGCTGTCGGACATCCTGAAGTCGCGGCTGTGGCGCGCGCTGCAAACCTTTGCGGTGCACGAGCTCCAGACCACGATGTTCCAGCCGGTGGGCGGCATGGACATGATCGGCAAGGCGTTCGCCCGGGAAGTCGGCGATCTCATCCGCTACGATGCGAAGGTGACCCGGATTGCGCAGGACGAAAGCGGCGTCACCGTCACCTACGTGGATGCCAAAACTCCCGCCGCCGCACAAACGGCGAAGGCCGACTGGTGCATCTGCACCATTCCGCTGTCCATTCTCAGCCAGATTCCGATCGACGCCGGCGCCCGCATGAAGGCGGCGATCGATGCGGTGCCCTACGCCTCGGCCGTCAAAGTCGGCTTGCAATTCAAGCGGCGGTTCTGGGAGGAAGACGAGGCGATCTACGGCGGCATCAGCTACACGGATCTGCCGATCCGGCAGATCGCCTATCCGAATACGGGCTTCAATCGCAGCGGCCGCGGCGTGTTGCTGGGCGCGTACATCTTCGAGGGAGCGAACGCCTACGAGTTCGCGGCGATGCCGCCTGCCGAACGGGTCGCGCGCGCCGTTGCGTTGGGCTCCGTCATTCACCCGCAATACCCGGCCGAGTTTGAAAACGGCGTCGCCGTGGCGTGGCATCGCGTGCCGTTCACGCTCGGATGCGCCGGCTATTGGACCGACGAAGCGCGGGCGGCGCATTACGACGACCTGTGCCAGATCGACGGCCGGATCGTGCTGGCGGGCGAGCACGCGTCCTATCTTCCGGCGTGGCAGGAGGGCGCGATCCTGTCCTCGCTCGACGCCATCACGCGGCTGCACCATCGCGTCGTCAAAACGTGAATCAGATGTCATCGCAGCGGTTGAAACAAATCACCGTCGTCGCGTTGCTGTCGCTGATCCCGGCGGCGGCGCTGGCGCAGAACGCGGAACACAGTCCGCCCGGACCGTCGCTGAGCGCCGGCTTCAAATTCTCCGAACGGAGCGGCGAAGAGCTGTACGCCAATGTTTGCCAGGCCTGCCACATGCCCGACGGCAAGGGCGCGGTCGGCGCCGGGACCTATCCGCCGCTCGCCGGCGACAAGAACCTCGAGGCCAACGGCTATCCGGTTGCTGTCGTCGTCAACGGGCAGCGCGCGATGCCACCGCTGGGCGAGATGATGAACGACGATCAGATCGCCGCCGTGGTGAATTATGTGCGGACGCATTTCGGCAACAATTATCAGGATGCGGTCACCGCGGCGGATGTCAAAGCCGTCCGCCGCTGAAGCTGTACAAACCGTTTGACCTGCAACGATTTAATCGCGGAAGATAGACCTCAATGATGCCAAGCCGCTTTTTTCAATACCTCGCGCTCGCGCTCTGCCTGCTCGCGCCCAATCTTCTTGCGCCGGCCGCGCACGCCGAAACGCTGCCGCTGCCCGGCAACCTGACCGATCTCAGTTCCGACGAGGGCGAGAAGTTCTTTCTCGAAAGCAGCGCGCTCGCCGCCTATTTTCCGATCGCCGACAATTTCGTGACCCAGAAGACGCAAGCCTATTGCGGCGTCGCCAGCATCGTCATGGTGCTCAATGCGGTGGGCGCGCCGGCGCCTTCGACCCCGGAATATCAGCCCTACCACGTCTTCACCCAGGACAACGTGCTCGACGATCGGACGGAAGCGGTGCTGCCGCAAGCGGTCCTCGCCAAACAGGGCATGACGCTCGATCAGCTCGGCGGGCTATTGGCGCTGCATCCGGTGACGGTCGAGGTTCATCACGCCGCCGACGGCGGGCTCGACGCCTTCCGCGCCGCGGCGCGCGACTATCTTGCCGCCAAGGACCATTTCGTGATCGTGAACTATCTGCGAAAGGCGATCGGGCAGCAGACCGGCGGCCATATTTCGCCGCTCGCAGCCTACGATGCCAAGGTGGACCGGTTCCTGATCCTCGACGTTGCGCGCTACAAATATCCGCCGGTCTGGGTGAAAGCATCCGACCTGTTCGACGCCATGAACACGACCGATGCGTCGAACGACAACAAGACCCGCGGCTATGTTCTCATCGCCAAGTCTGCCGCCGCGACGCCCGCGCCGGTGCAGTGACCCAACGCGCGCGCCATCTTATCTTTTACTTCAAGCCGGCGGCGCTCGGGCTCGCCGCCGCTCTCGCGCTGCCGCTTGCTGCGCTGGGCGAAAACCTCCCTGCGCCCGCGAATGGCGGCGCGCCGGCCGTCACCGCCGCGCATGGCATGGTGGTGGCGCAGGAAGCGCTCGCCGCGCGCGTCGGCGCCGACATTTTGCAGAAGGGCGGCAACGCAGTCGACGCCGCGGTCGCGGTCGGCTTCGCCATGGCTGTCACCTATCCGCGCGCCGGCAATATCGGCGGCGGCGGCTTCATGATCATTCATCGCGCCAGCGGCGAGGACATCGCCATCGACTACCGCGAGACCGCGCCGCAGGCGATCAACAAA
>JBEKSB010000343.1:0-3227 GCA_049517455.1 Xanthobacteraceae bacterium | reverse complement strand
GTGTGCGCTCACTGACTCCCGAGGGCGGACGATGACGCAGCAGGCAGCTTCATCTCCTTCGAACAAAACGCACTCGATTCCGCCGCACCGCCTCCCTCACGGCGGCCTGATCGATCGCTCGACTCCGTTACGGTTCAGCTTCGACGGGCGCAGCTATGCCGGACTTGCGGGAGATACGCTCGCTTCGGCGCTCGTCGCCAATGGCGTTCGCCTCGTCGGCCGCTCATTCAAATATCACCGCCCGCGCGGCATTTTCACCGCCGGCCCCGACGAGCCCAACGCACTGGTCGAACTGCGCGACGGAAGCCGGCGCGAACCCAACACGCGCGCCACGACGGTCGAGCTGTTCGATGGCCTTGTCGCCGCGAGCCAAAATCGCTGGCCGTCGCTCGCCTTCGATGTGATGGCGGTCAACGGCTGGCTCTCGCCCTTTTTTCCGGCCGGCTTCTACTACAAGACCTTCATGTGGCCGCCGAGCTTTTGGGAGAAGGTGTACGAGCCGGTGATCCGCCGCGCCGCGGGCCTTGGACGGGCGGCGCCGGGCAGCGATCCCGATGAATACGAAAAGGCGTTCGCTCATTGCGACGTCCTTGTCATCGGCTCAGGTCCGGCCGGGCTGATGGCGGCATTGACGGCCGCGCGGGCCGGGGCGCGGGTGATTCTCGCCGAGGAAGATTTCTGGCTTGGAGGGCGGCTGCTGGCGGAGCGTTTCGCCCTCGGCGATCGTGATGGCGCAAGTTGGGCGGCGTCCATCGAAGCCGAACTTGGGTCGATGCCCGATGTCCGGATCATGCGCCGCACAAGCGTGTTCGGTGTGTACGATCACGGGCAGTACGGTGCGGTGGAACGCGTCAGCGATCATCTTCCCCAGCCGTCTCCGCACCAGCCGCGCCAACGCTTGTGGAAGATCGTCGCCAAGCGGGCGGTGCTCGCCGCCGGCGCGAGCGAACGGCCGATCGCCTTCGCCGGCAATGATCACCCCGGCGTGATGCTCGCCGGTGCGGCGCGGACTTATCTCAACCGGTTTGCGGCTGTACCTGTCTCCCGTCTAGTCGTGTTCACGAACAATGACAGCGGCTGGCGCACCGCGGCCGATGCGGTTCGTGCCGGCGTGTTGGTTGAGGCCATTGTCGATTCGCGCGCCGATACGCCGGAACGTCTCGTCACCTCGCTGTCGGGGACGGCGCGCGTTCTCCTTGGAGCGCAGGTCGTTCAAGCGAGGGGCGCGCGGTCGCTTCGCGCAGTGGAGGTCATCGACGCGAAAGGCCGCGCGAGCAGAATCGCGTGCGATGGTCTCGCGATCTCTGGCGGCTGGAATCCTTCGCTGCACCTTACCTGCCACCTCGGCGACAAGCCGCAATGGCGCGACGACATAGCCGCCTTCGTGCCGAAGGGAACGCCTCCCGGGATGATCGTTGCTGGCGCCGCGCACGGCGCTATGAGCTTGACGGATTGTCTCAAAACGGGCGCGGACGCGGGAGCCCGCGCCGCATCGGCGTGCGGTTTTGCAGCCACGCCAGCCGAGCTTCCTGGTGCGGAGGATGAATCCATAGCCATCACACCGATGTGGTGGGTGAAGGGAAGCGGCAAGACTTTCGTGGATTTCCAGAACGACGTCACCGTGACGGATGTCATGCTCGCCGAGCAGGAAGGATTCCGTTCGGTCGAGCTTCTCAAACGCTACACCACCCTGGGCATGGCGACCGACCAGGGCAAGATCGGCGGCGTCATCAGCGCGGCGATAATGTCGGAACTGGTGGAGCGGCCAGTCCCCGAGATCGGAACGACGACATATCGCCCGCCCTACACACCCGTTGCGCTGGGTGCCCTCGCCGGACATCACCGCGGTAAGGATTTCCGGCCGACGCGGCTGCCGCCGTCGCATCAGTGGGCCCTGGAGCAGGGCGCCGTGATGATGGAAACCGGGGCGTGGCTGCGCGCCCAATATTATCCCCGGCCGGGCGAATCCGATTGGCTCGAGACGGTCAACCGCGAGGTGCGGACGGTGCGTTCGGCGGTCGGCATCTGCGACGTCTCGACACTCGGCAGGATCGACATTCAGGGTGCCGACGCCGGCATCTTCCTCGATCGCATCTATACCAACGCGTTTTCCTCGCTGCCGGTCGGCAAGGCGCGCTATGGCCTGATGCTACGGGAAGACGGCTTCGTCATGGATGACGGCACGACGTCGCGGCTCGCGACCGACCATTATTTCATGACGACCACTACGGCCAACGCCGCGAAGATCATGCAGCATCTCGAATTCTGCCATCAGGTGCTCTGGCCCGATCTCGATGTGCAAATGGTCTCGGTGTCGGAACAATGGGCGCAGTATTCGATCGCCGGGCCGCGCTCACGCGACACCCTGCGCAAGCTGGTGGACGCGCAGCATAATCTGACAAACGAAGCCTTTCCCCATCTCGCCGCACAGCCGGTCACAATCATGGGCGGGTTGAGCGCGCTGCTCTTTCGCCTCTCCTTTTCGGGGGAGCTTGCCTTTGAGCTGGCTGTGCGCGCTCGCTACGGCGACGCGGTGGTTCGCGCCGTGATGGCGGCGGGCGAGGCGTTCGGCATTGCGCCCTATGGCATCGAAGCGCTGGGCGCGATGCGCATCGAGAAGGGCCACATCTCGACCAATGAAGTCAATGGACAGACCACCGCGCACGACTTGGGTGCTGCTCGCATGCTATCAGCCCGCAAGGATTTCGTCGGCCGGGTGATGGCGCAACGGCCCGCTCTGCAATCCCCGGACCGTCCCACCTTCGTCGGATTCAAGCCCGTCGACCGCGCACAGCGGCTGCGTGCTGGCGCGCATCTTCTGCCGCCTGGCGCCGCGGCCGTTGCGGACAGTGACCAAGGTTACATGACGTCAGTCGCCTTCTCGCCGACGCTCGGTCATTGGGTCGGCCTCGGTCTGTTGCAGCGCGGACCGCAACGCATCGGCGAGCGCGTCCGCGCTTATGATCCCGTTCGCGACGGCGGCGTCGAGGTTGAGGTCTGCGATGCGATTTTTGTCGATCCCGAGCGAGTCCGCCTCCATGGCTGATCGTATTCTGCAAGCCCGCGCACCGCTCACTGGCCTCGCTCGGCCCGGCCGGTTCGGCGCGGCCACGCCAAATTCAGGGCTCGTGATTGAGGAGCGGACCGACTTGGCTCTGGCGACCGTCATCGCTCGGCGCGGAAAGGAACAGGAGCTCAAACACGCGATTGCAACGGTTTACCGCCTC
>JBEKSB010000342.1:0-3617 GCA_049517455.1 Xanthobacteraceae bacterium | reverse complement strand
TGCGATCGAGGTCGGTGTACCGAGCGGCCGCGGCGCGATCCCAAAAGAACCGCGGCGCCGGGACGTTGGCGATCGAGTCCCGCAGCGATGGCGCTTCAACGCCCGCCATGTTCGTAGACTTTCACGAAGTCGCCGAGCGTCACCGGGAAAAAAGCGTCCTCGGCGGCCGTGAACGGGTCCACGCCCAGCGTATCTTCGAGGCGCGCGACGAGGACGGCAAAGCCCAGCGAGTCGAGGCCGCAATCCGCGAGCACGAGATCCTCTTTGAGCGGCGCGAGAATCTTGCCGTGCTCCCGCGCTATCTGTTCCATCTGCTGGATTATAGTTAATTTTACCGACATTGCCGCGCCTACGGTTTGTTCACTTCGCCTCCGTATATTATCAAGTTCACGAAATGCTCGTGGTCAACGCGAATGGCTTCCCCCGTATCGGGACTGCGCTGCCGTCAAATCGATGAAGCCGATATCGAAGCCGTCGCGTCGCTGTTGGCGCGCGGATTCCCGGCTCACAATTGTCGGTTCTGGCTGGGCGCCTTCGCCCGGCTGACCCGTCACGAGCCGCCGTCCGGTTTGCCGAAATATGGTTACCTTTTGGAGAGTGGCGGCGTCGTCGTCGGCGCCATCTTGCTCATTTGTTCGACGATGCGGACGGGCGACACCGACGCCACCCGTTGCAATCTTTCCAGCTGGTATGTCGACCCGCCCTTCCGCGCTTACGCGCCGATGCTGGTGTCGCAAGCGCTCCGCCACAAGAATGTTACCTATCTGAACGTCTCGTCGGCGCCGCACACGCGGCCGATCATCGAAGCCCAAGGTTTTTTGCGTTACTGCGACGGGATCTTCATCGCGGTACCGATGCTGAACGGACTGCTCGGCGGACCGAAGGTCGAGGTGTTCGAAGCGCCGCGGACGCCTGAGGCCGGCTTCGATCCCGGCGATCAGGAGATATTGCTGCAACACGCCGCGCTCGGCTGCATCAGCTTGTGGTGCGCCGCGTCCGAGCGTGCCTATCCTTTCGTGTTCCGACCGCGCGTGGTCAGGGGCGGCATACCTTGCGCGCAACTGATCTACTGCCGCGACGTCACCGATTTGGTGCGCGTCGCCGGACCGATCGGACGCCTGTTGGCGCGGCACGGCAGGCCGTTCGTCATTATCGACGCGAACGCTCCGATACCCGGCCTTCTCGGCTGGTACAGCCGCGGCAACATGCCGAAATATTTCAAAGGCCCGCAGCGCCCGCGCCTCGGCGACCTCGCCTACACCGAACACGCGGTGCTGGGGGTCTAGAAACGCTCCTTCCCCTTTTCCGTCATCCTGAGGTGCGAGCGAACGGGTCCGGCCCGAAGTGGCCGGCCCGATCACAGGCTCATCGAGCCTCGAAGGATGACGGGCGACAGCAGCGATTACATCGCCAGCGCCGCGCGCACCGCCGCAGGCCAGCGCGCCACCTCCAGCCCGTGCGTGGCAAACAGTGCCAGCGCCAAGCGATCCATGCCGAAGGCGACGCAGCCGGTGTGCATCACTTGGCCGGTCGCGTTGCGTAGGTTCCAGGCCGCGCCGAAATGGTCGCGGTGATAGTTGAAGCTCATGCATGCCGTCGGATCGTCCGCCGAGCGCACCGGCACAAGCAACTCGAACTTCAACGCCTGTTCGATCTGGCTCATTGCCATGAGCTTGCCGCCGCGGCCGAAAAACGCATCGCTCGCCTGATCGAGGCGATAAGGCAGACCCAATTGCCCGGCGAGATCCTGCGCGCGCGTCATCCAGCGCCGGCGGAAATCGTCGATCTGCTCCGCCGTGCCGACGCAGACATTTTCGCGCATGCGGAATGACTGCAGGCGATCGAGATCGCGTGACGGCTCGCGCCGGAAGCAGTCGCTGGCCACGTCAAATAACAAACCCGTGGCCGGCACGTCGCCGCGACTCGCCACCAACGGATAGAGCGGATAGCAGGCGGCGGGCGTGAGCACGAGATCAGCGGCCGATAGGGCCGGCGTCCAATCTTCACCGGCCTCAAATGTCTCGACCGCGCCCCTGACCTCGGCTTCAGCGCCGTTGAGGCAGCACACGCAACCGAGAAAGTGCGGGAAGCTCTTCAGGTATCCTGATTTCTCCAATTGCCGGCGGCTCATCACCGGCGGAAACCGCAGCACTTCCGTGTCGGGCTCGCGGTGGCGCGAGATGAACGCGGCAAGACCGCTGACCACATCCTCGAAGGCCGCGGTGCGTGCGTAAACGCCGTCGATACCCGACGGCAACAACAGCGCCTCGGCGAGCGCATCGAGCGACGGGATCGGCGGTTTCGGTTCCTTGAATGCCACGTTCATGGAATAACGCCTCACTCGGGTATTCTTCTTGGGATGTTTTTGGTTGTTTAGTCGCGCAGCGATGCCGGAACGCCGCTCAAGAGCGACGCCATGGCGAGATTGGCAAGGATGCGGTCGTTGCTGATCATAACCGGCGACGACAGAACGTCGCGCAGGTGGCGGCCAATGCTGAACTCGCCGTCATTGCGATAGCCCGCGAGCCCGCAGGCCTGCATCGCGCTCATGACGGTCGCGACCGCGAGCTCCGACGCGTTTACTTTGAGGAGGTTCATACCGGACTGAAAGTCGACGGATTCGAGCGCGACCGGATCGTCCGCCGCCTGTTCGAAGCGCTGCAAAGCGCCGGCGACGAGGTTCCGCAACTTCTGCAGTGATGCGTTGCAGCGCGTCAGGTGCGCGGCCCCGGGCGGCAGTTCGCCTTCGGCGCGCTGGGTCGCGTTGCGCACGAAGGCGCGGGCGCGATCGGCCGCCGCGGCGGCGACGCCGGCCCACGCGCCGCTCCACATCAGATGCGCGACCGGCATCATGGTGCGCGCGTGAATTTCGTCGTAGCTCACTGGCAGGATCTGCTCGCTTGCGCCGGAGGCGGTGAGCTTGAAGCCTGAGCTGCAGGTGCCGCGCATGCCGAGTGCGTCCCAGCCGACCTGCCGCTCGAGCGCGTAATCCTGTTTGAGGAAAACGACCAGCACCTGGTCCGCGCTGCCCGCATCGGCCGAGCGCCGCGCCGTGGTGACGATGCCGTCGGCGGCCTCGCCATAGGAAATAACCGTGGCTTGCCGTTCGAGCGCAATGCGCGAATCGTGCCGCTCGATCGGCGCTGAGCTGTTGCGAACATCGCCGCCGCGCTCACCCTCGGTGGTCGACGACGCCAGCAGCATTTGCTCGTTACAAATTCGGCGCATGAGCAGTTTATGCCAGGCGCTGCCGCGGCCGTGCCGCGTGACGCAGGCGACCTTGGTCTGATGCATGGCGTAAATCATCGCGGTGGAGGCGCAGGCGCGGCCGAGCACGTAACAAACATCGACGATGTCGGCGATACTCGCGCCCTCGCCGCCGAATTCGCGCGGTACAGCGGCGCCCAAGAGACGCTCGGTGCGCGCGGCGGCGATTGCTTCCGCCGGGAACCGTGACTCGCGGTCCACCACCGCGGCATGTTTCGCCGCGACCGCCGCGACCTTCGCGGCGCGGGCCGTGAGGCTTGCCGTGCCCGCCGCATGCGGGGTGCTCCCGGAGACGATCAGGCTCCGAACCGCAACGCGCGGCCGCACTGTCATGGATGCGCTCACGAGAA
>JBEKSB010000341.1:0-3258 GCA_049517455.1 Xanthobacteraceae bacterium | reverse complement strand
GCAATATCCTGACCAGCGATCCGGTGCGCTTTGCGCGCAATGCGGCCATTCTCGAAGCTGAGCCCGAGCTCGGCCTGGGCGGACCGACGGTGGCCTGGTGCGACGCCGCGTTCCGCGCCATGCGCGCGATGGGCGAGCCGAGCTATCCGACGCGCATCCGCCAGCCGATCCTCATCGTCGCCGCCGGGCGCGATTCCATCGTGTCGAATACGGCGATCGAGGACTTCGCCACACTCCTGCGCTCTGGCTCGCAGCTCGTCGTCGGCGGCGCCCAGCACGAGCTCCTGATGGAGCAGGATCGCTACCGCTCGCAGTTCTGGGCGGCGTTCGACGCTTTCGTTCCGGGGACACCGTTGTTTTGAAGACGGCTCCATGGTGCGCTGAAAGGCGTTATCGCGAGAAGCGTCCGGCCTACGCTTGCTGTCGCGAGCTACGGCGGGTTTGAGTCCGCCGAAGACGCCGCCGCGCTTGATTGCGTTTTGGGTCCAGGCGGCCTAGCCTAGCAACTTACGCCGTTGCATCGGTAGCTCCATGGGGCTCGGCCGGTCAATTGTTGCTGCGGCATGGACCGCGGTTTTCGCGGCCGGGATTGTATTCCTTGCAAGTCCGGCGCGCAGCCAAAGCTGCGACCTCGGCAGTATCGTCAACGACTTCGGGAATGTCGGCGACGCTCTGACCGGGCCAGCCTGCGACCAGGCCTACGGCGATTCCGCCACATTGACCGTCGCGGCGAGCGTGCTCGGCGGATTGCTCGCCGCCGATCCGAGCGCGGGCAAAACTCTGTGCGGCGACGTGCAGAACCTCTTCTCTAACGGCCAAAGTGCCGCCAACATCAATCAGCTGCTGAACAATTATTTCGGCTCCGGCTTCGGTCCCGGGTCGGAGCTGATCGGTGTTCTGTCACAAGTGGCCGGTCCGCTGGCGACGCTGTCGTGCGCCTGCTCGATCGATCAGGGCGTCGGTCAGATCGCCAACGACATCGGATCGTGTTTTGAAGCGGCGGCTTGCGCCGGCATCCAGCTTATCAGCGGACATCCAGGACAACCGTGCGACTGCACGCATCCGCTGCCGGTCGCCGGTGACGATTGCGCGGCGCCGCTGCAGTGCGCCCAAACCGCCTACGCCTCCGCACACTCCAATCCCGGTCAGGAATGCGCGGATGCCGTTTACGAAAACGTCACCCAAAATCCCCCGAACTACCAGATCAGTGGGAATTATATTCTCGATGAAAGTGATGGCTTTAACGGCTCGAGCTGGTGCACCCCGCAGCATTTCTGTTCTTGCCCTAGTCCCATGAAGCTCGTGCAGGTGCCGGTCGACTGGGACCCACAAAATACCGCGATGTTTACCTGCCAGTGTCCCAACGATCCCAGCAATCCGAACGATCAAAACAACACGCATGCACCGCCGACGCCGCCCGGCGTAAACCCACCCTTGGAGTGCATCTGCAACAATACCGGGCAAGTCGCGAGGTCAACCAACAGCACATATGGCAGCTGTCCGGACCTGACTGGGAAGCAGTGTCCGAAAGGGCAGGAGAATGTCGATAATCAGTGCGTCACGCCGTGCGCGGATCCGACCAAGCTGCAGATGGCGGACGGCTCGTGCTGCGATCCAGAGCGAGTTTCAGCTTGCGGCACGTGTTGCCCGAGCGGCCAGAGCCCGAATCCGAGAACCGGCAACTGCTCACCGGTCGTGATCAAGCCGATCCGGCAATGAGCGCCGCGCGCAGCAATCCGGCTGCTATCCGCCAGCATGCACGATATGGATTCTGGGCGGCGCTGGTCGTACTGGCGGCCGCGGCAACCACGCCGGCTTCCGCTCAGCAGATTCCTTCCGGCGTGCTTGGCGTCGGCAATGCCGCAGTCAGCGGATTTTCCGGCGCTACGCCGCCAGTGCAAATCCCGCCGGGAGTTGATCCGGCGGAGAAGACCTTCACCGACCCCGACGGACCGTCGCTACGCATCGTCGATCTTGCACATATGGGCGGGCCGCCGGCGGCGCAGCTCGTGCCGGCGCCGAAGCCGACGACGTGGTTCGCGGCGCAGATCGGCCAAGTTTTCGCGGTCGCGATCGACAGCGCCAGCCCGCCCGACATCTATGCCGCGGCGACCTCGGCCTATGGCCTGCCGATCGTTGCGCCCGGGCCTGACGGCGAGCCCGTGCATGTACGTAACGGCGCGCCGAACGCGACATACATGCAGGGCCTTTGGGGCAGTGCGGCCGGCGGCGGGCCGGGATCGATCTGGAAGATCGACGGCGTGACGGGCGCCGTCAGTCTGTTCGCCGACGTGAAGCTCGACGGCCGGGCCAATTCCGGCGCCGCGCTTGGCGGCCTCGCATTCGATCCCGATACCAATTCGCTTTACGTTGCCGACCGCGAAACTGGATTTGTTCACCGCTTCTCCTTGGATGGGTCCGAACGCGACCGCTACGATCATGGCACGGTGGGGCGTCAAGCACAGGGCTTGCCGCCGGTCGCGTTCGATCCGGCGCCAGCGCTCAACATCACCAGCCCGAAATTCGACAGCGCGGACTCGGCGACGTGGAATTATGCCGCGCCGGAGCGCCGCCTCTTCGGCCTCGCCGTCTACAAGCATCGCCTCTATTACGCGGTCGCCGCCGGCTTGCAGATTTGGTCGGTCGGGCTCGGCCCCGACGGCTCATTCGGCAACGACGCGACGCTCGAAGTCGCCGTGCCGCCGGGAGCAGGGCCGACCGAGATTTCGAAGATCACGTTCGACGAGCAAGGTCGCATGCTGCTCGCCGAGCGGCCGGCGCCGACCGGCGCCTTCGATTTCGAAGCGCTGACGCCGCAAGGCATCGGCCGTGTCTTGCGCTATGCGAATGTCGGCGGCGACCCCAACGCCGAGCTCAACTGGCAGCCGGTGCCTGACGAATACGCAATCGGCTTCGCGCTCGACCTGCGCAACGGCAATGGCGGCGTCGATATCGGTTATCTCTACAAGCCCAACGGCGATATCGATCTGGAAAACTGCGGGGGATATTTGTGGTCAACGGGCGAGCAGCTGCGCAAATCCGCCGATGTTGCGCTGGCCGCCCGCCTGCGCCAATCCGGTCCCGAGAACGTCGACGGTCTGCAGGGCAATGGAACGTGGCGCATCCGACGCGGCGATGAGCCGCCGCTGTTAAGCTACTTCATCGACTATGATGACCGCTTTGACGACGACGTCGCGCGCGGGCATATGGGCGATGTCGCGATCGCGCGTGTGTGCACGCCGGCGCAGCGCGCGCAGT
>JBEKSB010000340.1:0-3292 GCA_049517455.1 Xanthobacteraceae bacterium | reverse complement strand
CGACGATTTTCTACAATAAGTTCATTTCCGAGGTGAACCGGCAGGCGCAGCGTCTGGAGGGTTTTGCCGACGAATTCTTGGCGATCCTGTCGCGGCAGATCGACGAGCGCGGGTGAGGGGACATGGCGGCCAACGTCGTCAGCACGTCGTCGGGCGGCGGCAGGCACAAGCGCCGCCGGCACGCCGTTATGAGCGAGATCAACGTGACGCCGTTCGTCGACGTCATGCTGGTGCTGCTCATCGTGTTCATGGTCTCGGCGCCGCTAATGACCATGTCGATTACCGTCGATCTCCCGGACGCCAGTGGCGGCAGCGCAAACAACTCCGACAAAGAACCCCTGATCTTGACGCTCAAAAAAAGTGGTGGAGCGTGCACGAGTCAGGCCGATCTTTTTCTCGGGCAAAGCCCGGTTGGGCTGACAGATATCGAGTCAAAGTTGCGGGCAATCAAAGATACGGGACAGCCACGTGCAAATGTGCTGGTAAATGCAGACAAGGACGTCTGTTATATTGAGGTGATGAAAACCCTTGGCAGACTCCGGAGCGCTGGATTCGGAGCTGCTTTAAATATCGTCCCCGAGCGGGGAGAATAGATTGCGTGCGGCTTGGATCATGTCGGCGGGCGCTCACGCGGCTATCCTTATCTTCGGGCTCGTAACCCTTGCCAGCTCGAAGCCGAGCGTTGATATGTCCGATTTCATGCCGGTTGAGATCGTCACGCCTGACAATATTTCGCGCGCGACCGCGGGTCAGAAAAATGCGCCGAAGGCGATCGAAAACTCAAAGCCGCTCGCCGATAAAGTCGGTGATCCGAAGCCCGTAAAGGAACTGGCGCCAAAAGTTGCGGACAAGCCGGAGATCAAGACCGAGGCTGCGCCAGCGCCGGCCCCTGAACCGAAGCCGGAACCAACATCGCCGCCCAAATCCGCCGAGAAGGCGGAACCCAAGCCCGAACCGAAACCGGCCGAGAAGCCGGAGAAGAAGGACACCAAGGCCAAGCCCGACCAGATCGCCGACGCATTGAAAAAGGATGAGGCGAAGAAGCCGCCGAAGCCGGAGAAGAAGCAGCCGGAGTTCAAGCCGGATCAGATCGCCGAGGCGTTGAAGAAGGACGAGGCGAAGAAGCCGCCGTCCAAATTCGATGCCAATCAGGTGGCGGCGTTGCTCGATCACCGCGAGCCGCAGCGCCAGGTGGCGACCGCCGAAACACTTAACGGCGCGGCGTCGCTTGGAACGTCGACCGGTCACGCCGCGCATTTGTCGCAGAGCGAACTTGAAGCGCTGCGGGCAAAACTGATCTCGTTGTGGAATCCGCCGGCGGCGATCAGCACCCATCCGGATCAGTACGTTGTGACCATTCGTATCAGGCTCTCGCGCGACCATCGGCTCAACGGTCAGCCCGAAGTGCTGACCAACGGCGATGGCCCTCTGTTCGAGGCCACGCGCGACAGCGCGGTGCGCGCCGTGTTCCAGGCCCAGCCATACGACATGCTTTCGCAGACCACCTATGATCAGTGGAAGGAAATGGATATCAACTTCGATCCGCGCGAGGTTTTCGGTGGCTGATCGCCATAACCTTCTGACGTTGCCAATATCGAGCTTGGACGGAGCCCGCGTTGCGCGCTTCAGCCGCCGGGGGGCGCTGGCGTTCGGTAGCGCCGCACTGGCCGGCTTGGTGATCAAGCCGCGCCCGGCCGCGGCGGTCACCGTCGATATCACGCAGGCCAACCCCCAGCCGATGCCAATTGCGATCCCGGATTTTCTCGGCGGCGCTGCTGGCGATACCGAAACCGCACAAGGCGTGTCGCAGATCATTTCCGCGAATCTCAAGCGAAGCGGTCTGTTCGCGCCGATCGATCCAGCCGCGTTCCTCGAGAAAATCTCTAGCGTTGACGCCGTGCCCCACTTCCCCGATTGGCGCACCATCAACGCACAGGCGCTTGCCACCGGGCGCGTCACGCGTCAGAGCGACGGCCGTCTCAAGGCTGAGTTCCGGCTGTGGGACGTGCTGGCGGGCCAACAGCTCGCCGGCCAGCAATATTTCACGACGCCCGACAATTGGCGCCGCATCGCGCACATCATTTCGGATGCCATCTACGAGCGCCTCACCGGCGAAAGAGGCTATTTCGACAGCCGCGTCGTATTCGTCGACGAAACCGGGCCGGCGGAGCGCCGCATCAAGCGGCTCGCGATCATGGACCAGGACGGCGCCAACGTGCGCTATCTCACGCGTGGCGACGAGCTTGTGCTGACGCCGCGGTTCTCGCCGTCAACGCAAGAGATCACCTACATGGCCTATGGCCAGGGCGAGCCGCGCGTCTACCTCCTCAACATCGAGACCGGGCAGCGCGAGATCGTCGGCAACTTTCCCGGCATGAGCTTCGCACCGCGGTTTTCGCCGGACGGGCAGCGTGTCGTCATGAGTCTTCAGGAGGGAAGCAACTCCAACATCTTCGTCATGGACTTGCGCTCCAAGGCGATGACCCGGCTGACCGATACGCCGGCGATCGACACCTCACCGTCCTACTCGCCCGACGGCGCGAGGATCTGTTTTGAATCCGACCGTGGCGGTCATCCGCAGATCTACGTCATGGCCGCAACCGGCGGCTCAGCGCAGCGCATCAGCTTCGGCGAAGGCTCCTATTCGACGCCGGTGTGGTCGCCGCGCGGCGACTACATCGCCTTCACTCGGCAGGCCGGTGGCAAATTCGCGATCGGCGTGATGAAACCGGACGGCACTGGCGAGCGCGTCCTCACCGAGGGCTTCCATAACGAGGGACCGACCTTCGCGCCAAACGGGCGGGTGATCATGT
This sequence comes from Xanthobacteraceae bacterium, assembly GCA_049517455.1. Taxonomy (GTDB): domain Bacteria; phylum Pseudomonadota; class Alphaproteobacteria; order Rhizobiales; family Xanthobacteraceae; genus BOG-931. Next base: position 479 of record JBEKSB010000340.1, on the reverse strand, counting down.
TTTTCCGCGATCCCGGCGGGAGTGCCGGGCCTTCGCTGTTCACCATCGATATTGGCGGACGTAACGAGCTGCGTGAGCCGACGCCGAGTTTCGCCTCCGATCCGGCTTGGTCGCCGCTTCTTTCATAGGCCTCTCTTGGCGCGCCAAAAACGCGCCAATCCCCACATATCGTTGCCGCATTCACGCCCTATTAACCATTGCCAAAGCTTTAGGGGTGATCGGTGGGTTTGGGGCTTCTTTGCAAGGCCTCATCAAGGTTGACGGAACCTTCGCTTAACGAAGGCGCTGCTAGATCGCTCCAGAGACCAACCATGTCCGGCATCAACGGAACAATGGAGGCAGCGGAATGAAGTTTATGAGCATCGTCCGCGGCGCAAAATTCGCAGCTGTCGTGCTGGGTGCGCTCGCGATTGCGGCTTGCGCCAAGCAGCAGCCCGATCAAACCGCCATGGCCGGCGCCGCCGTGCCCGGCAGTCAAC
>JBEKSB010000339.1:0-3299 GCA_049517455.1 Xanthobacteraceae bacterium | reverse complement strand
ATCGTCTTCGCTCTCGAGGAGAAGTTCGATATCACCATTCCGCTCAAGGCGGATGAAGCGACCCGTCTCGCGACATCCGGCAAGAGCGGCGGCCAGGATATGCCGTTTTCCACGATTGGCGACGTTGCGGACATCGTGCAGAAGCTGGTTGCGGCGAAAGTATCGCGATGAACCGGGTCGTGGTGACCGGAATCGGCGTCATTTCGCCGATTGGCAATACTTGCGTAAAATTCTGGTCGGGATTGGTTGAAGCCCGATCCGGCATCGGCCCGATCACAAATATCCCGACCAATCGTTTGAACGCCCGGATCGCGGCCCAGGTCCTCGATTTCGATCCGTCGCAGCATTTCGATCCGAAACGTGAAAACCTGCTTGATCGTTTCTCCCAATTTGCAGTGGTCGCCGCGCGCGCTGCGGTTAAAGATGCGCAATTGCATATTACCGAGGAGATCGCGCTGCAGGCGGCAACGATCGTCGGCAATGGGGCCGGCGGACAGAATACAGTCGACGATGCCTACCTCAAATTCTACGGACAAAATGCGCCGCGGGTGCACCCGCTGTCGATTCCGCGTTTGATGGCCAATGCCGCGTGCAGCCAAATTTCCATGGATCTCGGTCTCAGGGGACCCACTTACACGATCGCGTCCGCCTGCGCTTCCGGCACCCACGCGATCGGGCAGGCATTTCAATCGGTGCGGACAGGGCAGGCCCCGGTGGCGCTCGCCGGCGGTACCGAAGCATCTCTGACCGTTGGCTCGATCAAGTGCTGGGAGGCACTGCGGGTCTTGAGTGCGGACACCTGCCGGCCGTTCTCGAAAACGCGCTCGGGAATAGTGCTCGGCGAGGGCGCGGCAATGTTCGTTCTCGAAACGCGCGAGCGCGCGGTAACGCGCGGCGCCCCGATCTATGCCGAGATATTGGGGTTCGGCATGAGCGCCGACGCGCACGATGTCACGGCGATCGATCCCGACGGTGCCGCCCGCGCGATACGTGCAGCGCTGCGCGATGCTAAGATGAACCCAGAGGACATCGATTACGTCAATGCGCATGGGACTGGAACGATTCTCAACGACAAGGGCGAAACCGCGGCGCTGCGCAAAGCGTTTGGCGCCAGCGCCGAGCGTCTGGCAATCTCGTCGAGCAAGGGGGTGCTCGGCCATAGCCTCGGCGCCGCAGGGGCGCTGGAGCTCGCAGCGACCGCGCTGGCGCTGCACCACCAAATCATTCCGCCGACTGCCAACTTCGAAGAAGCCGACCCGGACTGCGATCTCGATTTTGTGCCCAACGTCGCTCGGGACGCGCCGATCCAGAACGCGATGTCGAGCTCGTTCGCGTTCGGCGGATTGAATGCCGTTCTGGTCCTCGGCCGCGCCTGATGCACTTCAGGCGCCGATCGCTGACGACTTGCCGATCGCGCCAAGCGCTTAGGTGACTAATGTCCGCTACCACCCGCCTTGCTAGTCTGAAAAAACTGCTAGGTCATACGGTCGAACTGCTCGGTCTCGATTTCGGATTTGTCCTCTGGGACGGCTCGACCATTCCAGCAGGGCTCACACCCGGCGCATTGGCGCTGCAGATCGCCGACGACGGTGCGATTGCAGCGCTGATCCGCTGGCCGACGCTCGATACCCTTCTCAATCTTTGGGTGTCCGGCCGCATCGATCTGCGCAACGGCACTCTGTTCGATCTGTTCGCGCGGCGTCTGAAAATGCGAGGCAACGAATTCCTGCGCGTCCTCGACAAGAAGTTGGTCATGGGCGTCGCCGCCAAATTCCTGTTCGTGCCGCGGGGCGGGCCATGGCCGCTGGAACAGATTCGCAAGAACCCAATCGCCGACGGCAGCGAAACCGCCGATCAGCGCAACATCCATTACCACTACGATGATATCCCGACTGAATTCTATGCACTCTTTCTCGACCCCGATTTGCTTTATACCTGCGCGTATTTCGCCGATTGGGCCGATGATCTCGTGACTGCCCAGCGCAACAAGCTCGACATCTCGTGCCGCAAGCTGCGCCTAAAGCCCGGTGAAACGTTGCTGGAAATCGGCTGCGGTTGGGGGGCGCTGATCTGCTATGCCGCCCAGCATTACGGTGTCCGCGCCCATGGGGTGACGCTGTCGCCGACACAATACGATTACGCCAAGGAACAAATCGCGCGGCTTGGCTTGCAAGACCGCGTCACGCTCGAACTGCGCCACTACTCATTGCTTGAAGGCAGTTTCGACAAGATCGCCGCCATCGGCATGTTCGAACATGTCGGGATCGACAATCATCCCGCCTATTTCCGCACCGTGCATCGGCTGCTGAAGCCTAATGGGCTTTATCTGCATCACGCCATCAGCCGGCCGGCCAAGGGCGACGACAAAAGCTTTCGCAAAAAAAAACCCGGATATGCCGCCATCACGCGCTACATATTTCCCGGCGGCGAGGTCGATCACCTCGGCATGACGACCGCAAACCTCAATCGGTTTGGATTTGAAATTCACGATGTGGAAGGTTGGCGCGAGCATTACGCGCGGACCTGCCGCCTCTGGCATGATCGCCTGCTGGCGAACCAGTCCGCGGCCGAGAACCTGGTCGGCCGTGACACGACTCGGCTCTTTCTTGCCTATCTCGCCGGGTGCTCGATTGGCTTTGAACGCGCCTCTATCGGTATCTTTCAAACGCTGGCATCGAAGCGCAAGCGCGGACCGTCCGGACTTCCGCCAACCCGCGCCGACCTCTACCGTTGACCGGCCGCTCGATCAGCTCAGGTCCGCGCCGATCGACCGCATCAGCTCGACGAATCCTGGAAAGCTGGTCGCGATAAAGCCGCCATCGTCGATCTTCACCAGCTGTTGGCTTGCCAATCCCATCACCAGCGCCGCCATGGCGATGCGGTGATCCATGTGAGTGGTGACCAAGCCACCGCCCTCCGCGCGGCCGCAACCGTGAACAATCAGGTCGTCGCCAACAATCTCGACCTCGACGCCATTGTCCCGCAGCATGGTGGCGGTGGCTTCAAGCCGATCTGATTCCTTGACCCGCAGCTCCTTCAATCCGCGCATGCGCGTCACGCCGTCCGCAAACGCCGCCGCGACCGCGAGGATCGGGTATTCGTCGATCATAGCTGGCGCACGGGAGGCGGGAACGTCGACGCTCCGCAGCGCGCCGGCACGCACGCGCAGGTCGGCGACCTCCTCGCCGCCTTCGTTACGCGTTTCGAGCCGCTCGATGACCGCGCCCATCTCGCCGAGCGTGGTGAAGAGGCCGGTGCGCAGCGGATTCATCATCACGCCGTCGAGGATCACATCCGAG
>JBEKSB010000338.1:0-3314 GCA_049517455.1 Xanthobacteraceae bacterium | reverse complement strand
TCGATTGCCACAATGGAAAGGTTGGGATGCTTCTCGAGTTCTTTCTTGAAGCCGGCGACGCGCGCCGGCGCGATACCTTCCTCCATGCTGCCGGCGACGATTGCGATCTTGGCCGGGCCGCGGTCCTTGAGCGCTTCGGCCATGTTCTGCGCCGCCAGTTGACCTAGCATGGCGCTATCCTCGCCGACGAACGCCGTATAGAGCTCTTCCTGCGGAATGGTACCGTTGATCAGTACGACCGGAACGTGAGCTTCTTTGGCGCGCGTTAGCGCCGGAACCAACGCTTTTTGGCTCATGGCCATCAAAACGATGATGTCCACCTTTCTTGCGACCGCGTCGTCGAGCTGCTGCGCCTGCAACGCAGGATCGAACGGGCTCTGTACGATCGAAACGTCAAGACCGGCGGCCTTGGCCGTTTCCGTAAAGCCCCGGGTCATGCCGCCGATGTATTTGTCGGCGATCGGACCGTCGAGAAAGGCGACTCGTTTCGCCTTTTGCGCAGATGCCGGCGCTGCCAGGGCAATCGCCCCGACAAGTCCCGCTACCACGGCAGCCATTGTTGAGTTCATTAGGAAACCTCCCTTTGTTTGGAGCGATCGAGACTATTCGCAACGCTGACGCGTAGTTTCGAAAACGTTGCATACGGGCGAATGCAAAGCAATAATGGTCTCTTACGCCTTGGTCGCCCAAAACAATTCAAGGCCACGCCAGGCGAATACCTCGGGGTCCGTCGTCAATTCGGAGAACGCATGGAGCAATTCCTCCGGTGAATAATAAGGAAATTCGCGCCGTGGAATGCCGACACGCGCGAACATCTTTTTCAGCCAATATTCGAGGTGCAGGTCGAGTGCAGCATACTCGTTGATGTTTTTGAACGTGATTTCGGCGAGCAGTATTCTGCGGCCGCGTTTCATGATGCGCAGTAGTTCCTTGCCGGTTTCGCACCAATCGTCACTGTGTTGGACCGCTTGCAGGACCGCGACGCAATCGAAATACTCGTCTGGGACCTTCGTCGTATAATCATAACGCCATGTGGCGAGCTGACCGCCGGATCCGCGGCGTATGTTAAAATACGCATCCCTAGCTTCATCGGTGATGTCGATAATGCGGATCTCGCCCTCGGCGCCGATTCGCTTGCGAATGTCATCAGGAAATCCCGAGCCTTCTACAACCTCGCCCAGGATCAGGACTTTGTCCCCCTTTTTCAGCTGCAGCTGATCGTACATGAACTCGCGGACGACCGAGGCCGAGCTTCGCCACATATATGGTAGGGCGCCGGCAAGCATAATCGCGCGGCACCATCGTTCCTGCTCTTTGCGGTCGGCAATGACATCACCCATGCGGCGGAAGTCACGCGGCTGTATAAGGTCCCACGGATCGATAGAGTTGGCGATCATCAAAGCAGACCTCGCCGCTGCATGCGGCGTTCCAAAGCATTCACTAGCCAAGTTGGGATAGGAAATGGGGGACAGCAGCGTAATGGCGTAGCGCTGCAACGCACTATCGTTTGGCCACCAGCGCACCGCTATCCTTTTCGCTTTGCAATCGCGGATGTTTTTGATTCACTCGTCCCAAATCAACAAGAGCCTGATCTCGCCGGTGGCCCACCCCAGCACTTTCACCCGAAGTCTGGCGGGATGCCGGCTTGCGCATTGATATTGCCCGTGCGGGGTGTAGTCGGAATCCAAGACCGGCCGACGGTCGGGCAATTCACGTGAGTCCAAAGTCAACCGTAAGAACGCAACGTCATGGTCAGTGTCATCGTCATGTGCACCGCTAACCGTGGCCGAAGTCCTCTCGCCGAGGCAATGTTGCGACGAAAGCTCGAGGCGCGCGGCTTCGCAGACGTCAGGGTCGAATCGGCGGGCATGTGCGTCTACGAGCTCGGCCGAGCCGGCGCCGCCGTCAACCCGTTGATCTCCGATGTAGCAAAGCGCCACGGCTATGATCTCAGCAAACATCGCGCCCGCCCGTTTGATGCCGGCAGGTTCGATGAATACGATCTGATCGTCGTGATGGAAGGCTGGCAAGCTGAAGCCTTGCGTCAGGTATTTCAGCTAAACGACGGCAAGGTCTGCACCTTGCGTCAACTCGCCGGGGAGAGCGGCGGTGACCCCAATACGCCAGACGTTGCCGGCGTGCCGATTACTGCCATCGAAGCCTACTTCGCTGAAGCCGACCGTTGCCTCGAAGCCGCATTCAACAATGGCCCACTTGCGCGGCTTCTCGCGGACGCTGGCAGGGGAACGCCGCCCCAGAAGAGCGCGTGACAATGCGTTTGCTCGGCTTCGTTCAGTTCTGCGCGGAAGGAAAGGAGCCATCGCATGCTGGGCGAGGCTGAGATCGTTTGGTTTGACGGCAAGGGCCCGCTCGATCCACCGACCCTTGGCGGCAAATGCCGTAATCTCGTTGCGCTCACGCGAGCCGGCCTGCCCGTTCCGCCCGGCTTCGCGATTCCGGTTGAAACGTTTTTCGCTTTCATCGATGCGGCCGAATTGCGCGAGAAACTCGACCGCGAAATGAAGTCAGCGGCGACTTCGATTGACGAGGTGTCCGCGGCCCGCATAATGGAGCTGTTTACGCGGGCGAGTATGCCTGCAGCGTTCCGTCGGGCGATTCTTGACGGTTATTCTCAGCTCGGCACGCGCACCGGTATCGCTAAGTCTCGGGTCGCCGTGCGTTCGAGCGCGACGACAGAGGACCTGGAGACCGCGAGCGCCGCCGGTCAGCAACTGACGCTCCTGGATATTTCGGGCGACGACACGTTGATCGCCGCCGTACTCCAATGCTGGGCCAGTCTGTTTTCGTACAATGCGCTCTCGTACCGAATGCAGCGCGGCCTGCATCACGGGGGCGATCTACCCGGAATGGCCGTCGGCGTTCAAGCCCTGGTTCAGGCGCAAGCGTCGGGCGTCATGTTCACAGTGGACCCGATCTCCGGCGATTCGTCCCGCATCGTGGTGGAAGCGATCGGCGGGCTCGGCGAGCCGCTGGTCGGAGGCGAGGTAACGCCCGACCGTTATGTTGTCGACAAGCGGAGTGGGCGCATCGTCGAGCAGCGGATCGGCGACAGGGCATTCGAACTCGTATGTACCGGCTCTGGTTCGGTCCGCCGTGATGTCCCGGTCGAGCGGCGTCGACTTCCCTGTCTGACCCACCATGGCCTCGACCGCCTTCTCGAATTGTCGGGTCATGTCGAGGGGGCGCTTGGGTCCGGTCAGGACATCGAATGGGCGTTTGATGAGTCAGGGCGTTGTCTTCTGTTACAGGCGCGCCCGATTACCGCGAGCGGCAGGCCGTTGCCCGCGCCGGAT
>JBEKSB010000337.1:0-3336 GCA_049517455.1 Xanthobacteraceae bacterium | reverse complement strand
GCAATATCCTGACCAGCGATCCGGTGCGCTTTGCGCGCAATGCGGCCATTCTCGAAGCTGAGCCCGAGCTCGGCCTGGGCGGACCGACGGTGGCCTGGTGCGACGCCGCGTTCCGCGCCATGGGCGCGATGAGCGAGCCGAGCTATCCGGCGCGCATCCGCCAGCCGATCCTCATCGTCACTGCCGGGCGCGATTCCATCGTGTCGAATACGGCGATCGAGGACTTCGCCACACTGCTGCGCTCTGGCTCGCAGCTCGTCGTCGGCGGCGCGCAGCATGAGCTCCTGATGGAGCAGGATCGCTACCGCTCGCAGTTCTGGGCGGCGTTCGACGCGTTCGTCCCCGGCACGCCGCTGTATTGATATTCCGTCATTGCGAGGAGCGAAGCGACGAAGCAATCCAGTACGCTTGCGCGGACTTCGGGATCGTTTGACGGAGCCTGTCATCGGGCCGGCCACTTCGGGCCGGACCCGTTGGCTCGCAATGGCGAATCATCACCCCTGCAACAATTCCATCGCCTTTGCATGCACGCGGCCGTCGCCCGCGGCGATGATGCGTCCGCCGTCATGCGGCCGGCCGTTGTCCCAGGTCGTGATGATGCCGCCAGAGCCTTCGATGATCGGGATCAACGGCAGTACGTCGTAAGGCTTGAGCTCGGTTTCGATCACCAGATCGACATGACCGGCGGCAAGCATGCAATAGGCGTAGCAGTCGCCACCGTAGCGCGACAGCCGCACAACCTGCTCGACGCGATGGAAGCGTCGCCGGTCGGCGTCGCGCATCAACAGCGGGCTGGTCGTGAGCAGCACCGCCTCTTCCAACGCCTCGCATGGCCGTGCGCGCAACGTCCGATCGCCGGCCGGGCCGCGATAGCTGGCGGCAGCACCATCGCCGGTAAATTGCTCCCGCGTGAACGGCTGGTGCATCATGCCGTAGACTGGCTCTCCTCGCCGCGTCAGCCCGATCAGCGTGCCCCACGCCACCATGCCGCAGATGAATGATTTGGTGCCGTCGATCGGATCGAGCACCCACACATATTCGGCATCCGGCTGCTCGGCGCCGAGTTCCTCGCCGACGATGCCGTGTTCGGGAAAGGTCTTCTTGATCAGCGCCCGCATCGCGGTCTCGGCGGCGCGGTCCGCCGCGGTGACCGGATCGAAGCCACCGGACAGGCTCTTATTCTCGACGCCCAGCGCCGTGCGAAAGAACGGCCGGATCGTCTCGCCCGAGACGCTGGCAAGCTCGCCGACGAACGCTGCAAAGTCGATCGCTGTCATGGTTGGGACACCTGTGTTCCGAGTACCGGAGTGTAACCACGGCAATTCGGGTGTTGCCTATGGGACACGCTTGCCCACTAAATCACTTTGCACACCTTGATGAGCCGCGCTTGGAGGCCTCATTGCCTCAATTTTACGCAAGTGCACAAAGGCCCCGGCGCGTCGAGTTAACATATTGGACGAACAAAATTTTTCGTGTTTGTGCTGGGGTCCGCTTGGGGGCCTATGACCTGTGGAAGACCTGCTCTGCACAATTTGCAGGAGATTTCGGGGGAAAATGCCGGCGAATTAGGTCAACAGGACTTGCGTTTTGTGCGGCGCGGTGTATGTTGTTGCAGTGCGGTAGCGGGAGATTCGTCTCGCGTTACCGTCGCCCTCCTTGGGCGTTTCCTCCCTAGACTTGGGCCGCTCCCGCAAGGTGAGCGGCCCTTTTTCTTTTCTTACCACAAGCGAGCCACCGCGGCGTTCCCGCTGGGCTATTCCGCGGCCGCGCGATAGGGCCGCAGCTCCTCGAGCGGGATCTCGGCCAAGTGGTCCGCCAGGATTTCGAATTCGGCCGCGAGCTGCGCGAACGAGGCGGCACGCTGATACTGGCGCTCGTCCATGTAAAGCGCGCGATTGATCTCAAGCTGGATGGCGTGCAGGCCGGCGGTGGGATTGCCGTAATGCTCGGTGATGAAGCCACCGGCATAAGGCTTGTTGCGGCTGACGACATAGCCGAAGCCGCGCATGGTGGCCTCGATCGTCTCGGCGACGACCGGCACGCAGCTGGTGCCGTAGCGGTCGCCGAGCACAAGATCGGCGCGCGGCCGCTCATCCTTGGCCCCTGTGGCCGACGGCATGGAATGGCAGTCGATCAGCATGGCGGCGCCAAAATCGTGGTGCAGGCGCATGAACACGCGCCGCAAGGTGCGGTGATACGGCTTGTAAAGGCCGTCGATCCGCCGCAGCGCTTCGGCGACGGCAATGCGCTGATCGTAGATTTCCTGGGCGTCGCCGACCACGCGCGCCACGGTGCCAAGGCCGCCGGCCACGCGCATGGAGCGGGTATTGGCAAAGGAGGGAAGCCGGCCGTCGAACATGCGCGGATCGAGCTCGTATGGCTCGCGGTTGACGTCGACATAGCAACGCGGAAAGTGCGCCCGCACCAGCGGGTGGCCGCGCGCCACTACGCCGGCGATCAGTTCGTCGACGAACGAATCCTCGGAACGGCGCAGCGTCGTGAGATCGAGCCGCGAGGCCAGGAGGAACTCCGGCGGGTAGACCCGGCCGCTATGCGGCGAATTGAACAGGATAGGAGCGCGGCAGTCCGCCGGCTCAAGCGCCTCGAATGGAGGGTCGAATTCGTCCTGGATTTCCGACATAAGGCCTGACGGGCTTCCCGGGGCTTAACGATCCAGCAATCGAATATCGATCCCTAGCGTGCGCCAACGGCTATTGTCCAGCGTTGGTGCGGCTTAGCGGTGAAACTTTCACCTCATGTTTACCCGCAACCCGGCTAATGGAATCTAAGGGGGCCGGCTTACCAGCCGGGATCGAGCGATCATGCCAAAAATCCTGCTTGCCGAAGACGATATCGACATGCGCCGATTCCTGGTGAAGGCGCTGCAGAATGCCGGCTTCGATGTGAAGTCTTACGATAACGGCCTCTCCGCCTACCAGCGTCTGCGCGAGGAGCCGTTCGCGCTCCTACTCACCGATATCGTGATGCCGGAAATGGACGGCATCGAACTGGCGCGCCGTGCCGCTGAACTCGATCCCGACATCAAGATCATGTTCATCACCGGCTTTGCCGCGGTCGCGCTCAATTCCGATTCCGGCGCCCCCAAGCACGCCAAGGTGCTTTCGAAGCCGATCCACCTGCGTGAACTCGTCAACGAAGTGCAGAAACTGCTCGCGGCTTAAACGGGCACGTTTACACGCTGCATGAACGTTTCCTCCGCGACACGGCGTTTCTCGTGCGGAGGGCGTTGTGGATGCGTGGCCTCATGCTTGGCGTGGAAATTGCGCGCCATGATTGCCGTGGTTGCCGAACGAGCAACTTTGGGTGCCGTTTTGC
>JBEKSB010000336.1:0-3789 GCA_049517455.1 Xanthobacteraceae bacterium | reverse complement strand
TTTCGGCAACAGCCATCACGTCGAGGTCGGCGGCACCCAGATCGAGCGCACCGAGAATGGCGACACTGCTGTGCGTATTCGCGACATCGTGGTGCGCGACGCCGACGGTACGGTGGTGGCGAGCGCGCCAAAAGCGGAAGTCCACATTTCCGGCATGAGCCTGTTGAGCGGCCATATGCGCGCCGAAAGCCTCAATCTGGTCGGCGCGGAAATGGCCGTGCGTATCGAGGCGGATGGCGGCGTCACTGTCTTTGCCGGCGCCGACAAACACCCGATAGCAACCGCCTCGGTACCGGGCACCGCCGCCGCTGCGCTGCTCCGCTCCGCCCAGCAAAAGCGCGAGGCAATCGCGCAAGGGGCTTCGGCGATGGCGCCGCGGGCGGGTTCTGCTCCCGCCACCGCTCCGTCTTCGGACGTCCAGCCGGCCGCCGCGCACCGCGCCCGCGACGTCTTCGCGGCGCTGCTGTCCTGGATCGACGGCATTGGCGAAACCGGACTGGACGGCCACGATCTGCGTGAGCTCGGCCTCAAGAACGGCAACCTCACGGTCGATGATGAGCGCACCGGCAAGCATTGGACGTTTCAGGACATCAGCCTTAGCGCCGAGCGGGTGCACGGCGGTGTCGAAGTGACGGTCGGCTCCGCGAATCCCGCGTGGCCGTGGGCGCTCACGGTCGCGGTGACGCCGACCCGCCAAGGATACCGCAAGATTCAGCTCGAAGCCCGCCGCGTCTCGGCGAGCGATCTTCTTTTGGCGTCTCGTCTCGACGATGGAAGTCTGCACGTCGACATGCCGCTGTCCGCGAGCATGAGCGGCGAGATCGGTCCGGACGGACTGCCGCAAAACTTTACCGGCCGCATCGTCGCCGATGCCGGCTCGATCGGCGACGCAGCCGACAAGGACAGCCTCGTCGCGATCGATCGCGCCGAGTTCAAACTGAATTGGGATGCCGAGACCCACATTCTGTCGGTGCCGTTCCAGATTTTATCCGGCGGCAACCGCATCACGCTCCTGGGGCAGATCGAAGCGCCTAAAGAGACCGGCGGCACCTGGCAGTTCAAGATCGGCGGCGGCACGGTCGTGCTGAACACTTCCAAAGCCGGGGGCGAGCCTCTGGTCCTCAACCGTATCGCCGTGAGCGGCCGCTATGATGCGGCGAAGCAGCGCTTGTCCGTCGACGAGGGGGATATCGGCAATACCGGCGTTGGCCTTGCTATGTCCGGCAATGTAGATTTTTCCGGCGGTAATGCCCGCCTCGCGGCGGGTCTCGCCGGCACGCGCATGCCGGTTGATGCCTTCAAGCGGTTGTGGCCAGTTTTCGTCATGCCCAAGGTGCGCGACTGGTTCAACGAGCACCTCATGAGCGGTACCCTCGAGCGCATCGTGATCGCGGTGAACGCACCGCTCGACACGCTCAAGACCACGGGTCCGCCGGTTCCCGACGACGGAGTTTCGATCGATGCGCTCGCGACGGGCTGCGTGATCCGGCCGGTGGAGGGGCTGCCGGCTTTGCGCGACGCCGACCTCAACGTGCATATCGTTGGGCGCGACGCCGTTGTCTCGCTCGGCAAGGCGACGGCCGACCTGGCCTCGGGGCGCAAGCTCACACTTTCGTCGGGCGTGTTCGAAGTGCCGGATACCGCGCTGACGGCGCCGCCGGCGCGCGTGCGCTTCAAGCTTGAGGGACCGGTACCGGCGGCGGTCGAACTCCTGCGCATGGACCGCTTGCGCGACGTTTCGGAAGCTCCTTTCGATCCTGTGCAGACTCGCGGGAACTTGAGCGCGCAAGTAACGCTCGGAATGCCGCTGAAAGCCGATTTGCCGACCGGCGCGACCAATTATGCAATCACCATCGAGGCCACGAACTTTTCCGCCGACCATATGATCATGGGGCAGAAAGTCGACGCCGCGATCCTGCGCGCGAGCGCGACCCCGCAAGGCTTCCAGCTTAAGGGCGATGTCAAGATCGCCGGCGCACCGGTCAGTCTCGAATATCGCAAGGCGCGCGGCGATGCCGACGCCGAAGTCCGCATCCAGGGCATGCTGGACGATACGGCGCGGAGCAATCTCGGTTTCGACTTTGGCGAAACGGTCAGTGGCGCTGTTCCGATCCGGCTTTCCGGCCGCGTCGCCACCGCGGCCGACCGCGAGGGCCGCTTCGCCGTCGAGGCCGATCTCACGCCGGCGCAGATCGACGGGCTGTTGCCGGGCTGGGCCAAGCCGTCCGGCAAACCGGCCCGCGCCACCTTCACGCTGGCGACCAAGCCGCAATCGATCCGTATTGAGGATCTTCTGATCGAGGGTGCCGGCGGCGGCGTCAAAGGGACGATCGAGCTCGACGCCTCGGGCGAGGTCCAGTCGGCTAATTTTCCGTCCTACGGCTTCTCCGACGGTGACCGCGCCAGCCTCAAGATTGAACGCGGCCCGGAAGGGGCGCTGCGCGCTGTCATGCGTGGCGAAGTGTATGATGGACGCGGCTTCGTCAAAAGCGCCGCCGGCGGGACCTCGGCAAATCCGAATCCCAAGCGCCGCCCGGTGGACGTCGACTTCGACATGAAGCTTGGCGCCGTCGTCGGCTTCAACGGCGAAGCATTGCGCGGCGTCGAACTGAAATTGTCGCGCCGGGCCGGCGAGATTCGCAGCTTCGGCCTTAACGCCAAGATCGGGCGCGACGCAACGCTGACCGGCGATTTGCGCGGCCGCTCCACCGGACGATCGGTGATCTATCTGGAGAGCAGCGATGCTGGCGCGTTTTTTCGCTTCATCGACGTGTACTCACGCATGACTGGCGGGCAGGTTTCGCTGGCAATGGAATCGCCGGCGGCGGACAATTCAACCCAGCAGGGCACGCTCAACGTTCGCAATTTTGCCGTCCACGACGAAACCCAGCTCGAGCGTGCCGTGAACAACGGGACGCAAGCTCGCCGCAACGCTATCGATTTCTCCGGCATGCGAGTCGAATTCACCCGCATGCCCGGGCGCGCCGCCCTGCGCGACGGGGTCGTGCGCGGACCGCTCCTTGGCGGCACCATCGACGGAGTGGTCGATTACGCTCATGACGACGTGCATCTGCGCGGCACGCTGGTGCCGCTCTATGGCCCCAACAATCTGCTCGGCCAGATACCGCTGGTCGGGCTGTTCATGGGAGGCGAAAAGGAGGGTCTATTCGGCATCACCTACGAGGTAGTAGGCCGGCCGGGCAATCCCGTGCTGCGCGTCAATCCGATATCGGCGCTGGCGCCGGGATTGATTGCTGCGCAAGGTGTTCGAATTCCCCGCCAACGGCGGCGACGGCAATATAGATAATAATACATTCAGTAACGGCACAATTCGCTGAGGTTCCGTCAGACCGGCTTGAGCAGGACGTGCCGCTTTCGCCCGAGCGAAAGTTTCACGACGCCTTCTTTAAGGTCGTCCGGAGTGAGCAGCCGCGTCTCATCGTGTTCGGTTATGTCGTTGACCTTAAGGCCGCCGCCTCGGATGAGGCGCCGTGCTTCGCCGTTCGAAGAAACCAGTCCCGCGCGGACGGCGGCATCTAGTACGCGGATGTGAGTGTGGAGATTGTCAATCTCGACAGTCGGTAGGCTCGCACCTAACCCGCCTTCCTCGAAGGTCGTGCGCGCGGTGCCGGCGGCTTCGTCGGCCGCCGCACGGCCGTGCACCAAAGCGGTCGCCTCAGTGGCGAGAACCTTCTTGGCCTCGTTGATTTCGGCGTCCTTCAGCGAGGCAAGCCGCGCGATATCGTCGAGCGGCAGCACCGTGAACAATTTCAGGAACCGCTCGACGTC
>JBEKSB010000335.1:0-3393 GCA_049517455.1 Xanthobacteraceae bacterium | reverse complement strand
CTTGCAAAGACTTCGCCGTATTTTTCGAGGCCTACGCTCTGCAGCCAGAGCTTAAAATCGGACATCGACAACTCCTAACGAGGACCGCGACCTCTATTTCCCGGATCGGAGGAACGATGGCGGCCCAGGCCTTTCCCGCATCGCGGCGCGCCAGCGCCCTACGGCTTCGCGTTTTTTACTAATCGCCACCCGCTCTGGAGCGCCGTCTTACTGTCTTCCCCAAAGCTCAGAACAAGGCAAGTATCGCTTACGATGGTGTGATTAAAGCAAGGATTTGTAGCCCGCGAAATGGGGTTCACCGGTCATTTTGCACAGCAGCAATTTTGCGAAGCGTATGTCGCAGATGGGTCAAACGCTACCGAGCCATTCGGAGCTGGTGCGGATCAATGTCTGCTGTTCCCCGCAAGCGACCAAATCGCGGACAAGTCGCGAATGACGCTATGGGCCCGGAACGGACGTCGAGTGACCCTTCTTGTGCGTCGAAAACCGGGGTAGTTTCATTCGAGAATTGCCAGGGCGTGCCGAAACGGATCACTGCCATAAGCCACGTTGGTTCCCTCGGGTGGCACCTCGCTTCCAACGAACTCTCTCTCTGGAACTCATCCACGCCCGGCGTCACTGGCTTTCGAATTACAAGATAGGAGGAGATGCCACCATGCTCCACCTTACGCTTGAGAAGTTTGGAAGACGGTTGCTTGTGGGTGCCATCGCGACCATCGCCGGAAGTGTCCCGTTTGTGATCGCTGGCGCCGAAGTTGGCGCACAGGACGCAATCAAGATCGGATTGTCGGCGCCCTTGACCGGACCCTTCGCCGAGAACGGCAAGCAAATGATCGCCGCCGCGAAGCTGTTCGTGGAGCAGAATGGCACGACAGTCGCTGGCCGCCAGGTCCAACTCATCATCCGTGACGACGGCGGGGTGCCTGATCAGGCAAAGCGCATCGCGCAGGAGTTCGTTGTTAATGACAAGGTCGCGGTTCTGGCAGGCTACAACCCGACCCCAACGGCGCTTGCGGTTGCGCCGCTCGCCACTGAGGCGAGAATTCCCGAGATCGTGGTGGGCGCCGTGGCTTCGATCATCACCGCGCGTTCGCCCTACATCGTGCGCACCATGTACGCTCAAAGCCAGGTCACCGTCCCGATGGCGCAATGGGCGGCAAAAAACGGCATCAAGCGGGTAGTCACCCTCGTGTCTGATTATTCCCCAGGCTTGGATGCCGAAAAGGCTTTCATTGACGAATTCACGGCTGACGGCGGGGAGATCGTGGAGGCGGTGCGCGTACCGTTGCAAAATCCGGACTATGCCCCTTACCTGCAGCGCGCCCGCGACGCCAAGCCGGATGCGCTGTTCGTGTGGGTGCCGGGCGGCCTCGCTGCGGCGCTGATGCGTCAATATGCCGAGCGCGGTCTGAACAAGTCCGGCATCAAGCTGATCGGCGTCGGCGATATCACCGACGACGCTGTGCTGAACCAGGCAGGCGATTCGATGCTCGGCGTCACTACATCGATGCAATATTCCGCTGCGCAACCCGTCACCAATAAACAAGGCCTTCGTGGAAGGCTTCAAGAGTGCCGGCAATGGCATCCGGCCGGACCATATTGGGGTAGCCGTTTACGATGCCCTGCACCTGATGTACGCGGCGATAAAGAAGACTGGCGGTAACACGAATGGGGATGCCCTGATCGCCGCGATGAAAGGCATGGCCTGGGAAAGCCCGCGCGGGCCGGTCTCGATCGATCCGGAAACCCGTGAGATGATTCAGGACGTGTATATTCGGCGGGTCGAACGGGTCGATGGCGAACTCTACAATGTCGAGTTTGAGAGGTTCGCGGCCGTTAAGGTCCCGGCCAAAACGGAACAGGCGAGATAGAACGTTGCGACGGTTTCCGATCCCTTTGGAAAAACTATCCCCACATCAAGACGTACCCGCGTGAAAAGGCTTTCCGTAGCAATCATCGGTGCGGGAATGGGCGGACTTGCGACCGCGGCGGCGCTGCGGCGGGTCGGCATCGAGGTCACCGTCTATGAGCAGGCTCGGCACTTCGCCCGTGTCGGAGCCGGCATTCAAATCGGCTTTAACGCGATGAAAGTCCTGCGCACCTTCGGACTTGAGCCGAACCTGCGGGCGGCCGCCTTCTATCCCCGCTCCTGGAATAACAGGGACTTCGATACGGGCGAGATTCGCTTCGACATGATCTTCGGCGAAATCGCCGAGAAACGTTATGGCGCACCTTACTTGCTGGCGCACCGCGGCGATCTCCACGCCGCCTTGGCGAGCGTCGTGCCTGACAGCGTGCTGCGGCTCGATCATCGGCTCGTCTCGTTCGAACAGCGCGCTGACGGCAGCGTCAGGCTTGATTTCGCCAACGGCGTGAGGGCCGACGCCGATGCCGTCGTCGGCGCCGACGGCGTTCACTCGGTCGTCAGGGATACGCTGTTCGGCGGGGACACGCCGGCTTTTTCCGGGCGCGTCGCCTACCGCACCGTATACCCGGCGACACTGCTGGACGGATATCGGATCGACGATTGCACCAAATGGTGGGGACCGGATCGCCACATCGTCATCTATTACGTCAAGCCTGACCGCAGCGAAGTCTATTTTGTGACCAGTCAGCCCGAACCCGGCTTCGCTCTCGAATCCTGGTCCGCCACGGGCGACGTGAACGTGTTGCGCGCGGCCTTCGCTGGTTTCCATCCGCAGGTTCAGCACGTGCTCGCTTCATGTCCCGCCGTTCACAAAAGACCGCTGATCGATCATGATCCGCTGCCCCGCTGGTCGGAAGGCAACGTCACGCTGTTGGGCGATGCCTGCCATCCCATGACGCCCTACATGGCGCAGGGCGCGGCCATGGCGTTCGAAGACGCCGCCGTGCTGTCGCGCTGCCTCGACGGCGTGGACCGGTCGGGAGCGGCGGACGCCTTTCGCCGTTTCGAATCGACCCGCAAGCCTCGCACGTCGCGGGTCCAACTCAGTTCGCGAACCAACACTTGGCTTCGCAATCAGACTGATCCGGACTGGGTCTACGGCTATGACGCCTGGACCGGTCCATTGGCAGACTAACGCCGTGCCGCAAATGCGCTATGCGGCTAGCCGCTGACGCTCTCAAAACTTCGCCGCTGGCGTCGCGAGTGCGCCAATCCGCGGGAAGATTGTGAAAGCACGTCGCGAGATCCGGTCCCGGTCATCTTCGACCGATTGACGATGTCTGCGCGATGTCCGCTTTCCTTCCGATCGCTACCGATTTGCTGCATTACGGCAACGGACGAAAGGGGCCGATATTGTTGCAAAAGTCTTTTCTCATCATTGATCATGAAATTTCCTGGCTGTAGGCGCGACGTTGAAATAAACATGTGGGGGGTCACGTCATCTCGTGATGAACTCACCGGTGACT
>JBEKSB010000334.1:0-3433 GCA_049517455.1 Xanthobacteraceae bacterium | reverse complement strand
CCATCGGCAGTGAATTCGACGAAGTTGCTGCGATCGAAGCCGAGAAACGCTTGGAGTTGCCTCAGCGCGCTCTCGATTTCGGTCTCGAGTTGGTCGCCGGAAACGTTGGCGAAGCTGGCGGAAAGATCGGCAAGCAGCCGCTCAAACGTGAGAAGTTCTTCGAACGATGCCGCAGCGGCACGGCCGGTGGTCGCCGCCCTTTCGATGTAAATCTCATCGGTCATCGGCACCACCTTTCCGATCACTCGCCGTCGCTCCATTGCGACTGTCGGTGATCGCAACGCGTGCCAACCGGATCATCGGGTTGGAGTGTCCGTCATCGAAAGGTACGAGACAGCGAGCAATTTAATTGAAGAAGGCCCCGGCCTGTCTGGTTGATGACATTATGCGGCTTGCCGTCGGCACCGCAAGCGGGTTTGTGACGGTTGGGCGCACCGATCGGCTTGGTCTGAGGACGTCGGCGGAGCTGAAACGTCGCCCTGCGACGCGCCGCCGGCGGCGTTCGAACGGGCGCCTAAACCTTAGTATTACCTTTCCGATCTCTTTCGATATCGCGATCCTACCTACGTACAGTGGAGCAATTGGTCGCGCGGTCTTAGTGTCTTCGCATTGACCCGGCGGCTCCCCATCCCCCGACACCCCCCGCCGCCCGGCCGATAAATGTGAGTTGATACAACAACTCAAGAACCCCAAGCGGATCCGCTTGGGGTTCTTTTCTGCTTTGAGTTATTGGCGGGCATCGATGTCCGCTTTATCCTGTCGGCTCAACCGGTCGATGCAACACAGGCATTGAATCTCTCTACTGGGGTTTTATTGGCGGACATTAGAACTGCTGCCACCCACGTCTGCATTCGACTGGCCGTTGTGAGTCCACACCCTATTTCCGCAAATTCATGACGCGCGCCGCAACAGCCGCTTGACGGCGCGGCTTGTCTTCCTTAGTTGCAGGAGCGGGACACCCCTCCCCAACGAGGGGCGCCTATCTGGAAGGATAGACCATGAAGATCACTACGCCCGCTTTGCGGCCGACTGTGCCGCATTTTTCGTCCGGCCCCTGCGCCAAGCGCCCCGGCTGGAGTCTGCAAAACCTCACCGGCGCCTTTCTCGGACGCTCGCACCGCTCGAAACCGGGCAAAGCGAAGCTCAAACGCGCCATCGAGCTTACCCGCGAAGTCCTTCAGGTCCCTGCCGATTATCGTATCGGCATCGTGCCCGCGTCCGATACCGGCGCGGTCGAGATGGCGCTCTGGTCGCTGCTCGGCCCCCGCCCAGTGACGCTGCTGGCGTGGGAATCGTTCGGCGAAGGTTGGGTCAACGACGTCGTCAAAGAGCTTAAGATCAAAGACGTCACCACGCTCAAGGCCGCTTACGGTGAATTGCCCGACCTCACCAAGGTCGATCCGGGCAGCGACGTCGTGTTCACCTGGAACGGCACCACGTCGGGCGTGCGCGTTCCCAATGCCGATTGGATCGCGCCCGGTCGCGCCGGGCTTACCATATGCGACGCGACCTCGGCTGCTTTCGCCCAGCCGCTCGAATGGGGCAAGCTCGATGTCGTCACCTTCTCCTGGCAGAAGGCGCTGGGCGGCGAAGCCGCGCACGGCATGCTGATCCTCTCTCCGCGCGCGGTCGCACGGCTCGAAAGCTACACGCCGCTCTGGCCGGTGCCGAAAATCTTTCGCATGACCAAGGGCGGCAAGCTCATCGAGGGCATCTTCCAAGGCGAAACCATCAACACGCCATCGATGCTGTGCGTGGAAGACTATCTCGACGCGCTCGAGTGGGCGAAATCAGCCGGCGGTCTCACCGCGCTGCGCGCGCGCGCCGATGGTAACGCCGGGGTCATCGCCGGGTGGGTCAGCCGCGCCAAATGGATCGATTTCCTCGCGCGCGATCCTGCGATCCGCTCCAACACATCGGTCTGTCTGAAAGTCGTCGATCCGGCCGTTACACGGCTCGCGCCCGACGCCCAAGCGGCGTTCATCAAGGGCCTTGCCGCCGCCCTCGACAAGGAAGGCGTTGCCCACGACATCGATGCCTATCGCGACGCCCCGCCGGGGCTTCGCATCTGGTGCGGCTCGACCGTCGAACGCGCCGATATCGAAGCGCTCACGCTCTGGCTCGACTGGGCCTACGCCAAGGCCAAGGACGCGCTCGCCGAGGCGGCTTAACGGGTGACCGGGCCGTCGCCCTTCGAGGCTCGCTTCGCTCGCGCCTCAGGGTGACGGTTCAAAAACAACAGGACCATTCTCATGCCTCCCAAAGTTCTGATCTCCGACGCGCTGTCGCCTGCCGCAGTGGCGATCTTCAAAGATCGCGGGCTGGAGGTCGACTTCCAGCCTAGTCTCGGCAAGGACAAAGAGAAACTCGCGGAGGTAATCAGCGGCTTCGATGGGCTGGCGATTCGTTCCGCGACCAAAGTCACGGCAAAAATGCTGGAACGGGCGCAAAGCCTGAAAGTGATCGGCCGCGCCGGCATCGGCACCGACAATGTCGACATCCCGGCGGCGACCGCACGCGGCATCATCGTGATGAACACGCCGTTCGGCAATTCGATCACCACCGCCGAGCACGCCATCACGCTCATGCTGTCGCTGGCGCGGCAAATCCCCGAGGCCGACGCTTCGACCCGCGCCGGAAAATGGGAAAAGAACAAATTTCTCGGCGTTGAGATTTTCGGCAAGACGCTCGGCGTCGTGGGCTGCGGCAACATCGGCTCGATCGTCGCCGACCGCGCGCTCGGGATGAAAATGAAGGTGGTTGCCTACGATCCGTATCTTTCCGATGACCGCGCGCTCGACATCGGCGTCGAAAAAGTCGAGCTTGAGGAGTTGTTGCGCCGCGCCGACTTCATCACGCTGCATACGCCGCTGACCGACAAGACCCGCAACATCATCAACGCCGAATCGCTCAAGCTGACGAAGAAGAGCCTCCGCCTGGTCAATTGCGCCCGCGGCGGGCTGGTCGACGAAGCGGCGCTGTTCGAGGCGCTGTCTTCGGGACGCATTGCCGGCGCCGCGCTCGACGTGTTCGCGACGGAACCGGCAACGGAGAGCCCGCTGTTCAAGCTGCCGAACGTGGTCTGCACGCCGCATCTCGGCGCCTCGACCACGGAGGCGCAGGAAAACGTCGCGCTGCAAATCGCTGAGCAGATGTCGGACTACCTCGTACGCGGCGCCATCTCCAACGCCGTTAACTTCCCCTCGATCAGCGCCGAGGAAGCGCCGAAGCTCAAGCCCTTCGTGGCGCTGGCGGAAAAACTCGGCTCCTTTGCCGGCCAGCTCACCGAGACCGGCATCCAACGGGTGCAGGTATCCTATGAGGGCATCGTCGCGCAGATGAACACCCGGGCGCTGACCTCGGCGGCGATCGCTGGCCTCCTTCGCCCCATGCTGCAGGACGTCAACGTGGTCTCGGCCCCCACGGTCGCCAA
>JBEKSB010000333.1:0-3444 GCA_049517455.1 Xanthobacteraceae bacterium | reverse complement strand
TCAGCGATACGGTGTGGGTGAAGTTTCCGGTCCAATCTACGTCGGAACCAAATCCCGGCAAGCATGAGAAGAATTTACTGGGCGCGAGCGTTGTCATATGGACTACAACTCCGTGGACCATTCCCGGCAATCGAGCCGTCAGTTATTCATCAAAAATTTCTTACGGTGTCTATCTGATAGAGGACGCGCCTTCGGGCAACTGGGCCCAAAGGGGCGATCGGTTGATTCTAGCAAATAGTCTTTCTCTTGACGTGCTTAGACAAGCGCGTGTCACGGCCTTTAAAAAGGAACGCGATCTATCTCCGTCCCAACTTGCGGACACGATCTGTTTTCATCCGTTGCGAGGACTTTCTGGTGATTACGATTTTCCTGTCCCGCTCCTAGAAGGCGATCATGTCACAGCAGATATCGGGACCGGCTTCGTCCACACCGCGCCTGGACACGGTCGCGAGGATTTTGATGTCTGGACGGCGAATGCTCGGGAACTTTCCGCGCAAGGCATCGGCACCACTATTCCCTACACCGTCGACGCCGACGGCCGCTTCACCGAGCAAGCGCCCGGCTTTACCGGCAAGCGCGTGCTCACCGAAAAAGGCGAGAAGGGTGACGCCAACGAGGCGGTGATCAAGGCTTTGATCGACGCCGGCATGCTGATCGCACGCGGACGGCTCAAACATCAATACCCGCATTCCTGGCGCTCCAAAAAGCCGGTGATCTTCCGCAACACGCCGCAATGGTTCATCGCGATGGATCAGCCCATCACGTTGTTGAGCCGCACCGGGAAACACGGCCTGACGCTGCGGCAGCTTGCGCGGGAGGCGATCAAGGCGACGCGCTGGGTGCCGGAGCAGGGCGAAAGGCGCATCAACGGCATGATCGAATCCCGCCCCGACTGGGTGGTCTCGCGCCAGCGCGCCTGGGGCGTACCGATCACGGTCTTCATCAAAGAGAATCCGGACGGCTCGGTCGAGATTCTCAACGACCCCGATGTGAATGTCCGCATCATCGACGCTTTCGAGGAAGAGGGCGCCGACGCCTGGTACAGACTTGGCGCGCGCGAGCGCTTCCTCGGCAAGCTCGCCAACGAGGGCTGGCAAAAGGTCGACGACATTCTCGATGTCTGGTTCGACTCCGGCTCGACGCACGCCTTCGTGCTTGAAGATAAAAAACACTTTCCCTCGCTCGCAGGCATTGCGCGCAAGGCCGATGGCGGGGCCGATGCCGTGATGTATCTCGAAGGCTCCGACCAGCATCGCGGCTGGTTTCAATCCTCGTTGCTCGAGTCCTGCGGCACGCGCGGCCGCGCGCCGTTCGACATCGTGCTCACGCATGGCTTCGTACTCGACGAGAACGGCCGCAAAATGTCGAAATCGCTCGGCAACGTCACGGCGCCGCAGGATGTGATCAAACAGGCGGGCGCCGATATTTTGCGCATGTGGGTATGCGCCGCCGATTATGCCGACGACCTGCGCATCGGGCCGGAAATCCTTAAAACCACGGTGGACACCTACCGCAAGCTCCGCAACACCTTGCGCTGGATGCTCGGCAATCTCGGCAACTTCACTGAAGCGGACCGCGTTTCCGAAGACAAAATGCCGGAGCTCGAACACTTGATGTTGCATCGGCTCGCCGAGCTCGATCTGCTTATTCGCGCCGCCTACGGCGATTTCGACTACAAGCGCATTTTCGCCGCGCTGAACGCATTTATGACCGTCGACCTCTCGGCGTTCTATTTCGATATCCGCAAAGACGCGCTTTATTGCGATCCCTATTCCTCGGTCAGGCGCCGCGCGTGCCTCACCGTGCTCGATCATCTGTTCCGTTGCACGGTGGCGTGGCTTGCGCCCATGCTGTGCTTTACCGCCGAGGAGGCCTGGCTCGCGCGCGATCCCGCCGCGGCATCTGTTCACCTCGAAGCTTTTCCCGCTGTGCCGGTATCCTGGCGCAATGACGCGTTGGCGGAGAAATGGCGTGAGCTGCGCGATTTGCGCCGTGTCGTCACCGGCGCGCTGGAAGTCGAGCGGGCGGCCAAACGCATCGGTTCTTCGCTGGAAGCCGCGCCGATCGTTTATGTCACAGACCTCGAGCTTTTCGGGATCGCTACCGAAGTCGATCTTGCCGAATTGTGCATTACGTCGGCCGCCACTTTGGTCGAAGGCGAAGGTCCGCCCTCGGCCTTCCAGCTCGACGACGTGGCCGGCGTCGCGGTCGAGCCGCGCCGCGCCGAAGGACGCAAATGCGCCCGCTCGTGGAAGATTTCGCCGTCCGTCGGTTCCGACCCGCAACATGCCGATGTGACGCCGCGCGACGCGCAGGCGCTGCGCGAATGGGACGCCATGCGCAAGGCGGCGGAGTAGGGAACGAACGGCATGTCGGATGCGGTGCAAAGAAACGCGGAGCGCCTCTACGTCTGGGGGCCCCTGAGCGCGTTCGGCCTTGGCATCGCCGTGGTCACCGGCATCGTCGATCAAGCGTCGAAGCTTTGGCTTTTGTATGCGTTCGATCTCGCCGGCCGCGCCCGGGCGGCGGTCACGTCATTTATCGACCTCGTGATCACCTGGAACACCGGCATCAGCTACGGGCTCCTTCCGCAACAAGGAGTCATCGGCCTCTGGGCGCTGCTCGCGTTCAAGGCTGCAGCGGTCGTTTTTCTTTGGATTTGGCTCGCGCGGGCATCGTCCAGGCTGACCGCGGCTGCGCTCGGACTGATTATCGGCGGGGCGCTCGGCAACGCCATCGACCGGCTACACTGGCCAGGCGTCCTGGATTTTGTGCTTTTTCACGTCCAAACCGCCACCTGGAACTTCAGCTGGTACGTCTTTAACCTTTCCGACGTGGCCATCGTTGCTGGTGTGGTGGGCCTCCTGTACGATTCGCTCCGGGTGGGAGCGCCGCAAAAGCGCCCTGATCCCGGATGAAAGACTTGGTTTCTGGGATGTGCCGTATCGGCACCTCGGGTGAGGGTATGCCACAGGATCGAAATTTCGGCCGCCGGGGCGGCCACGTAAGCCGCGCGCGCGCTGTAATGCTGCGCGTGGCCGTTGGCGCTGCTTTCCTCAGTCTCGTCGCCGGTCTCGACGCGTCCGCTGCGCTGGCGCAGACCTCCGGCAGCGACAACGAAGGCGCCTGGAATAAATTCATGCGAACGATAGGCGTGAAAGGTCCGCCCGACGCCAATTCGGACATCAACTATATCGAGCGCTCGCCGCTGGTCGTGCCGCCCAGCCGCGACCTGCCGCCGCCGGCCGCGGGGGCGGCGGCGCCCGGCCCTGAGTGGCCGAAGGACTCGGTCAAGCCGGCTAAGCACGCCAAAGGCACACCCGCGATTCTTCCCGAGACTGCCGTCCAGACTCCGAATCCGCCGGTCGAGAAAAAGCCCTGGTACAACCCCGTGGGTTGGTTCAACAAAGAGGAATACGCCAACTTTGCCGGCGAACCGGCCCG
>JBEKSB010000332.1:0-3511 GCA_049517455.1 Xanthobacteraceae bacterium | reverse complement strand
ACGGCCGTTCCGACTGGGCTAACCATGATCAAGCTCGATACCTTGCAAATCATGCTCACCCTGCGCTGCCCTGCCTGTAAGAAGATTCATAAGTGGAAGCAGAAGGACGCATGGGTTGAGGGAACGGCAACTCAGGGAGTCAGCAGCCCTAAATTTTCAAACTGAGACAATACCCCGCTTTGGCCGGGTTTAAGTGTGTCCCGGCTGCCACAGACATAGAAATTTAGTAGCAAAATCGCAAAACCGCATATAAACTCGGCATTTGCTGCATGTTTCATCTTGGCCCCGTGACAAAGTAATAAAAAAATTACATCCGATCCCGGCCGCGCCGGCGCGCCGCGAGAATGGGTCTGTCTGTATCCGGTCTGGCGAAAGCATCGTTCACGGACAGGCAGAGAAAAAGGGGCGGACTATGAAGAGATTTGTTTTTTCGGTTGTTGTCGCCGTCAGCCTGGCCTCTACCTCGGCCCTGGCCGCCGATATGGCGGTCAAGGCACCGCCGCCGGCGCCGGCGCCGTCGCCATGGGACATCGCCATCACCGGCGCTTTGATGTCGGACTACAATTTCCGCGGCATTACCCAGTCGAACCATCAGCCGTCGGTCCAGGCCGGCTTTGAACCGCGTTACAACTTTACCTCGGCATTGCAAGGCTACGTCGGCGTGTCGGGTGAAAGCATCGATTTCCCTAATCGCGCTGCGGCCGAGATCGACTTCTACGGCGGTATTCGCCCGACCTTCGGCAAGCTCGCCCTCGATTTCGGTATTTGGTACTACTACTATCCGGACGGCCAGTGCTTTAACACGGCGGCGCTTTGCAACTCGCTCGGCGGCGGCCCTTCCGTAGCGGCCACCCTGCCAAACGGTAATGTCGTCAAGCAGGATTTGAGCTTCTACGAAGGCTACGGCAAAGCCACCGTTACGGTGAACGACAATTTCAGTTTCGCCGGCCAAATCTGGGGTTCGCCGTCGGTGCTCAATTCAGGCGCTCCCGGCATCTACTATACCGGCAATGTGACGCTCACCGCTCCAACCACGTGGTTCCCGAACGGTATCGGCGCTTATGCGTCTGCCGATGTCGGCTGGTGGCAGCTCGGGACTTCCGACGCCTTCTACGCGGTTGCAGGTTTTCCAGCGGGCATACCCTATACCAGCTACTTGAACTGGGACGCCGGTCTCGCCGTCACCTGGAAGGTCTTTACGCTCGATCTGCGCTATTATCAGAGCAACCTCAGCAAGGGTGATTGCAACGCTTTCACCAGCTCTCAGACCGCTTCCGGCGTTGCCAGCACGCCGATCAACCCGGGCGGTCCTGGCTCCGACTGGTGCGGCGCCGCTTTCATCGCCAAGCTTTCAATCGCCACCGCGCTGAGCGCGTTCAAATAGCGCGGGACGAACACTGCACAGCATAAGGGCCGGTGGCGGCAACGCCGCCAGCCACTTCGTTTAGCGCCCGCTTACTCCGCCGCTGAAACCAGCGGCACGTCCCGTACCCGGTAGAGATCCTCGTCCGGCACCAGCACGACGCGGCGGCCGTGGAAGGCGCCGAGCGTCGAGCGATGGCCGATGGAGATGATGGTGGTGTCCTTGAGCCGCTCCTGCAGCAAACGGTAGAGCGCCGCCTCTGCCGCTTCATCGAGCGAAGCGGTTGCTTCGTCAAGGAAGAGGTAATCGGGCGCCTGCAGCAGCGCTCGCGCAATGCCAAGCCGCTGCTGCTCGCCGAGCGAGAGCATGCGGTTCCAGTGGGCTTCTTCGCCGAGCCGTTCGACCAATTCCGGCAGCCCGACCGCGACCAGCGCTTCGGCGATCCGGGCATCGTCGAACGTGCCGGCCTTCGCCGGGTAGCCGACCGCCGCCGCCAGCGTCCCCAGCGGGAAATAAGGCCGCTGCGGCAGCAACATGACCTTGGCCCCCTTCGGCACCATCACGCGGCCCGAACCGAACGGCCAAATGCCGGCGATGGCGCGGAACAAAGTCGATTTGCCCGACCCGGAAGGTCCGGTAACCAGAACCCGCTCGCCCGCTGGAAAGGCGACGTGCTCGGCGGCGACGATTCGCTCGCCGTCGGGTAGGCGCACGTCGAGGCGATCGACCGCGAACACGGCGCCGCCGCGTGGCACGATCTCGACGGCAGGCGGCGTCACCGCGGCGGCGCGTCCGGCCGCGATGGCCTGTTCGAACCCGGTCAAGCGTGCGATCACCGCACGCCATTCCGCGATCTGCCGATACGCGGTGATGAAATAGGACAGCGCGTTCTGCACGCTGTTGAAGGCCGATGCGGTCTGCATCAAGCCGCCGAGCTGCATGGCGCCGGAAAAATAAGCCGGGCTCACCATGATATAGGGAAAGATCACCGAGGCCTGTGAATAACTCTGGGTGAAGAAGGTGAGCTGCTTCTGTCGCTGCATCAGCGCGAGCCAGTTGGCGACCACGAAGCCGAAGCGATTGAGGTGACCCTCACGCTCGGCCGCCTCGCCGCCCAGCGCGGCGATCTGTTCGGCGTTTTCGCGCGTGCGCACGAGATTGAAGCGAAAATCGGCCTCGAAGCGCTGCTGCTGGAAATTGAGCGGAATGAGCCGCCAGCCGATCAGATGCGTGAGTAGCGTGCCGATCACGGCATAGATCAGCGCCGCCCACACCAGGTAGCCCGGAATATTCAAATTTGCGCCGAACAGATGCAGCGGCGCATGCGCGGACAGGGTCCACAGAATGACAATGAACGAAAACAGCGTCACGATGGAGTTGAGCAAGCCGGTGCAAATCGTCAGCGTATACTGCACGAACAGCTGCAGGTCCTCGGCGATGCGCTGGTCCGGGTTGTCGGCGCTGTCGCCAAGAAGCTGCATGCGGTAGTGGTTGGCGGCATCGAGCCATTGACGCAAGTAGATCTGCGTCATCCAGCGCCGCCACCGGATCTGCAGCCACTGAGTGATGTAGAGCTGATAAACCGCGAGAACGGTGTAGACGGCCGCCAGCACGCAGAAGAACAGGATGGCGCTGACGAAAGCGTCCCAGTTGTGATCCTGCAGCGTATTGTAGAAACGATTGTACCATTCGTTGAGAATGACTTGGATCGCCACGAGCGAGAGCTCGATAACAATCACCGCCCCAAGCAGCGCCCGCCCCGCCCAACGGTCATCCGAGCGAAAGTAGGGAATGGACAACCCCCAGATCGAGGCTATCGTCGAGGCGAGTTTCTTCACCGAAGACCTCCGGCATAAGGACGATGGACGTAGGCCACCGCCAAGCGATCAACAACCATGAGCAGTGCCGCGGGCGCCCCAGTCGGCGCCCGTGTCGGCCAAACCTTGATGGTGCACTGCACGATGACGGCGGGCTCCTGTGGACGTATGGTACATGCGACGACCGCTCCAATAGCGTTTGTCGGGGGACTCGCCTAGTCTGCGCCGGGGCGACAAAAAATCTCGTTCTCTTGATGCCACCGGGGGCTGTGCCGCCGAGTCATCGGCCTTCGAAAACGACATTATTGAGACGCTAGACACCGCTTGTCGG
>JBEKSB010000331.1:0-3530 GCA_049517455.1 Xanthobacteraceae bacterium | reverse complement strand
GCCAATATTGCGCTGTTCAACAACACGACCGGTGCGCCGCCAGCCGGTCAGGGCAACAGTCCGGTGCTGCCGGAGCGCTCGCATTATTTCGATGCCGGCGTCGACCAGAAGATTCCGTTCGGATGCGTCACGCCGACGGCGAAGGACTGCTCAATCCTCATTGGGGTCGACGCCTATTACAAGACCGCGACCGACCTCATCGATAACGGCAACTTCGGTCAGGCCCTGGTGCTCAGCGGCTTCAATTACGCGCAGGGCATCAATGACGGCGTCGAGTTCAGCGCCAAATTCCACAGCGGCAATTTTCAAGCCTACGGCAACCTCGCCGTGGCGCAGCAGCGAGCGACCAATGTGGTCTCGAACCAATATCTGTTCGACAACACCACGCCGCTCGCCGATCTGGGCGGCTTGACCGAGTTCCAGTACATCCAGACGCACTGGGTCTACACCGATCACAACCAGTTCGTGACCGCGTCGGCTGGCGCGGTTTATCAGTTCTGCGGCCGGCCAGCCTACGCGGCCGAAACTTTCGGCGATGCACTATCGTGGTGCGGGACCAGGCTCTCCACCGATATGATCTACGGCAGCGGCTTGCGCCAAGGCGATGCAAATATCTCTACGGTGCCGCCCTACACGCAATTCAATGTCGGGGTCGCGCGCGAATTCCTGCTGCCCGACGATCCGAAACCGGTGACGGTCCGCTTAGACGTCGTCAACCTGTTCGATAGCGTCTATCTCATCCGCAGCGGTACCGGCATTGGCGTGTTCGCGCCGCAATACGGTCCGCGCCGCGGCTTCTTCCTGGGTCTGTCGAAGAAGATTTAATGAACCAAGGGAAAAAATACGATGTCTCGTAGAGACCGCGTCGGCGGGCCAGTCGGCGTCAGACGCCCCTTCGTTCCAACGCAAGGACACAACAACGCGCAACACGATATTGCCGAGGCACTGGATCACATTGCCAGAGCCATCGCGGCAATTGACCACATTCTTGAAGTCTTGATCACTAAGCTTGACGGCGACTCCGCCGCCGTTGCACGTGTTGCCGCATCGCTTGAGGGTAAATCGAAGTAGCGATGTCGGCCGGGGGCCGTCAGCGCTGATCCGCGCCGCGCACGGCGGCGGTGATCGCCGGAACGGCGCGGGGTCGGTGGTAAGCTCAGTATGACTGAGCCCGGGGACGACGGTCACCGGAGTCGCCGGTTTGATTGCGTCGACGGTTGGGGCAAACTTTTCGGCGGTGAACAGCTCGTCCTTTTCTCCAACCACGACGGCGAGCGATGTTTGCGCGTTGCGCAGATCGGCGGCGTAACCACTGGTCCCGAACGCCCGCGTGAGCAGCCACGAATAATGGCCGGTGAGGATGTCCGTCCGCGCCGGATCGATGGCGAGGAGGAGCGTGGTCAAATGGTCGAAGGCGTGAATCCCCACGCGGTCGAGCAAAAGAAGCGCGATGATCCGCGGGATGAAGGGTCGGGCGTATCGTTGATCGGGTTTGAAGGTCGGCGCGTCGATGCCAAGCGTCGGCGCCAGCAGCACGGTTCGCACGAACATTTTTCCGAGCGGGCTCGCCGCAGCATGCAGCGCATAGCCGCCGCCGGAGGAAAAGCCGAGCAGAACGAATTTCCCATTCGGGTGCCGGTCGTGCACCCCGCCGACAAAATCGGCGAGATCGTCGTCGAGCTGGCCGGCATAGTCGATGTCGCCGCGCGTGCCGGTGGCGCCGTGGCCGCGGATATCAGGGGCGTAGACCGGGATTCCCGCCGCGCTGAGCGCCTTTCCGAGTGGGTGTATGCTCGCGCTCTGCGCCGAAGAGCCATGGATGGCGATAACGACGAGGGCGGGATCGGGCGACGGCGGCTTTTCCCGCCAGACGCGGAACGCGATCGGCGTGCCGTGGCTGGCGGGAATTTTTTCCACCGGCGGCAGATCGCTGAAATCGACGTGCCGGAACGGCTCACCGAGCGATGTGAGCACGGGCGGGGCATCGCTCGTCCCGAACGCGATCATGCCAGCCAGCGCGGCGACGGTGGCGACCAAAACGCCGCAGACGACAATCAGAAATACCCGAAGCATCTGCTGTCCCGTTCGTCCGTCCGGTTCAGAGCGGATCAATCCGACGTCAGTCCGTGGCGCGCCAGAACCTCGCGCACGGCTTCGATCAGCTTCTCCTCGGCGACGGCGAACTGCGCCTCGGCCTGCTTCTGCAAATGCTCCTCGCGGCCCTTTTCGAGCTTGGCCAATTCGGCGCCGATGATCAGGTCTTTGATGGTTACTTCGCCCTTGGCCTTCTCGTCGGAGCCCTGGATCACGACGCAAGGCGCATTGCGCTTGTCGGCGTATTTCATCTGCGGGCCGAATTTTCCCGAGCCGAGATAAAGCTCGGCGCGGATTTTTGCCGCGCGCAGTTTTGCGACCATGTTCTGGTAGTCGGCGAGGCGGTCCTGGTCGAACACGGTGACGACGACGGGGCCCGGCTCGGGCTTGCTCTCGAGTTTGCCGAGATGTTGGAGCGCGGCGGCGAGCCGCGACACGCCGATGGAGAAGCCGGTCGCCGGCACCGGCTCGCCGCGAAAGCGCGAGACGAGCCCATCGTAGCGCCCGCCAGCGCCGACCGAGCCAAACCGCACCGGCTTTCCATCATCGCCGGTGATTGGGAACGTCAGGTCAACTTCGAAAACCGGGCCGGTGTAGTATTCGAGGCCGCGGACGACAGTTTCGTCAATTTTTATCCGATCCTTATATCCGGCAATCTCGACCAAACTCTGAAGCTCTTTTAGATCAGCTAAGCCAGCCTCCAAAACCGCAGGAAACACACGTCCGCCCAAGCCGGCGCTAATTCGTGAGCGGTACTCTTTAAAATCGAATGGCGGACGAGGTGCAGTTTCGGCGGCCTGCAATTCGTCGCGTGGAGTTAGAATGTCTATTCTATAGATCCCGCCCAAACTCATTGGAGTCAAACTGTAGGTAATGAAATTGTTCGCCGCGATTGATAATTCCGCGCCCTTGGTGAAATCACCACTGTCGTCCTTCCGACCTCCCGCTAGCAACTCCTGCACGCCGACGAGTCCGATGCGATCCTTTTTGTCAATGGACCGTAGGACGGTCAGACTTTTTTCCGCGGGTACCCCTGCAGAAGCTTCTAGAACACCGTCCAGGCATTTTCGATTCCAAACCTTTACCACATAGCTTCCGCGCGGAATGCCAAGCGCCTCCATCGTGTCCGCGGCCATCATGCACATCTCGGCGTCGGCGGCGGGCGAGGCGGAGCCGACGGTGTCGGCGTCGAACTGCATGAACTGGCGGAAGCGGCCCGGTCCGGGCTTTTCGTTGCGGAAAACCCAGCCGAAGCGGTAGGAGCGATACGGCTTCGGCAGCGCGTCGAAATTCTCCGCCACGTAGCGCGCTAGCGGCGCGGTCAAGTCATAGCGCAACGACAGCCATTGCTCGTCGTCGTCCTGGAACGAAAACACGCCCTCGTTGGGCCGGTCCTGGTCGGGCAGGAATTTGCCGAGCGCGTCGGTGTATTCGAT
>JBEKSB010000330.1:0-3531 GCA_049517455.1 Xanthobacteraceae bacterium | reverse complement strand
CGCTGCTTGCCGAAGCGGCGGTCGAAGCCGCCGTTGCCGCCATGCGCTCCGCCGTCGCTCTGGAATTCGACCTCGCGACCGGCAAGCGCGGCGAGCGCGACGATCATCTGCGCGGCCTGCTCTGCGAGTTTTCCGGCGCTGAGGACGCAACCGTCGTCAACAACAACGCCGCCGCCGTCCTGCTCGCGCTGAACACCCTCGCCAAGGGTCGCGAAGCCGTAGTATCGCGCGGCGAGTTGATCGAGATTGGCGGCGCCTTCCGCATGCCCGACATCATGGCGCGCGCCGGCGCGCGGCTTAAGGAGATCGGCACCACCAACCGCACACACTATAAGGATTATGCGGATGCCATCGGGCCCAGAACCGGGCTCGTGCTCAAGGTCCACACCTCGAACTATCGCATCGCCGGTTTCACCAAAGAGGTCGGCGCGCACGAGCTTGTCGCGCTGACGCGCGAACGCGGCGTTCCGCTGGTGCACGATCTTGGCTCCGGCACGCTCGTCGACTTGGCCGGTTGGGGACTGGCGCATGAGCCGACGGTCGCCGAGACGATCGCCGACGGCGCGGACATCGTCACCTTCTCCGGCGACAAGCTGCTGGGCGGGCCGCAGGCCGGTTTCATTGTCGGCCGCAAGGATTTGATCGCGAAGATCAACCGCAATCCCATGAAACGGGCCTTGCGGATCGACAAGATCAGGCTGGCGGCCTTGGCGGCGACATTGCGCCTCTACCGCAATCCGGACCGGCTCGCCGAAGAGCTGCCGACGATCCGGCTCCTGGCACGTCCGCAGCCAGCGATCAAAGCCATGGCGCAGCGGCTGTTGCCGATCGTCGCGGCAAAGCTCGAGGATGGATTTAAGGTCGAGGTCGTTGCCTGCGCGAGCCAGATAGGCTCCGGCGCACTGCCGCTGGAGACCATGCCAAGCGCCGGCTTGGCGATCCGCCCGCGTACCGAACGTGGCGCTGGTCGCACGCTCGGACGACTTGCTGCTGCGTTTCGCCGTCTCCCCGTTCCGGTCATCGGACGTGTCGAGGATGGCGCGCAGATCCTGGATCTGCGCTGTCTCGAGGACGAGGCGGCGTTTGCGACGAATTTTGCCGCGCTCGATCTCGGAGATGGTCATGGGCTGGCCTGATCGTCTGGCGATGCGTGGTCGCATGGAAGGCGAGCAGAATGTCGCCGCCCGCATGGCCGAGGCTTATGACGCAGCCGGGCGCGGCGATTATCCGGCGGCGCTCGCCATCTGGGGGCCGCTGGCACAGGGCGGGATTGCGCGGGCGCAGAACAATGTCGGCGCCTGCTTCGCCGAAGGCCTCGGTGTCGAGCGCGATCAGGGACTGGCGTTGCGCTGGCTGAGTTTGGCGGCCGAAGCCGGCGACCCGGTCGGTCGACGAAATCTGGCCGCATTCTATTTCAAGGGCGAGGGTGTCGAACAGGATCACGCACGCGCCGCCGATCTTTACCGTGCGGCGGCCGAGGCCGGCGACGGGCCGGCGCAGGACATGCTGAGCTGGATGCTGCTCGAAGGCGACAGCATTCCGTTCGATGCCGTCGAGGCCCGCCGCTGGGCCCTTGCCGCGGCGGAGCAAGGCGTCGCGGCGGCGATGACGCGCCTCGGCATGATTTACCACAACGCGCTCGCGGTCGATCGCGACCCGCTGGCGGCGGCGACATGGTGGGCCAAAGCCACGGCGCGCGGCGATGCCGATGGCCAGGCGATGCTCGGCGCCGCACATGTGCTCGGTGCCGGCGTGCCGCGCGACGGCGTCGCGGCGCTGGCATGGCTGCTGCGGGCACGAGCCGGCGGCAGCGCACTCGCCGAACCGTTCCTCAAAACCGCCCGCGATGCCTTGTCGGCAGACGAAATCGCCGAGGCGGAACGCCGCGCCGCGACGCCGCTGGCGGAGCCGATGCCATGATCATCGGCACCGCAGGCCACATCGATCATGGCAAGACCGCATTGGTGCACGCGCTCACCGGCGTCGACACCGATCGCCTCAAAGAAGAAAAGGCGCGCGGCATCACCATCGACCTCGGCTTCGCCTATCTGCCGGCGCCGGATGGCAGAGTGCTTGGGTTCGTCGACGTGCCCGGCCACGAGAAATTCGTCCACAACATGCTGGCCGGTGCCGGCGCCATCGATTTCGTCTTGCTGGTCGTAGCGGCCGACGACGGCGTCATGCCACAGACCCGCGAGCATCTTGCCATCGTCGATCTGCTCGGGGTCGGTCGCGGCATTGTGGCGCTGACCAAGGTCGATCTCGTTTCGATCGAGCGGCGCGAAGCGGTCACCGCCGAGATTGCGCAGACGCTCGACGACACCGGCCTTGCCGGAACCGATGTCCTGCCGGTTTCGATCGTCAGCGGCGAAGGCATCGATTTGCTCCGCGCCCGGCTGTTTGCAGAGGCGCAAGCGGTCGCGGACAGCACCGCCAAAGGGCGCTTCCGCCTCGCCGTTGATCGCTCATTCACGCTGACCGGCGTCGGCACCGTCGTCACCGGCACGGTGTTGTCTGGAACGGTCGCCATCGGCGACCACGTCACGATCAGCCCGTCGGGCCTGGCTGCGCGGGTTCGCTCCATCCATGCGCAAAATCGGCCGACCGACCGTGGCCAGGCCGGCGAGCGCTGCGCGCTTAATCTCGCCGGCGACGGCATCGCCAAGGACGCCATCCGGCGCGGCGACGTGGTTCTCGATCCCGAACTGCACGCCCCGACCGAACGCATCGATGCGGCGCTCCGCGTGCTCCCCTCCGAGCCGAAGCCGATCACGCAGTGGATGCCCGCGCGACTGCATCATGCGGCCGCGGAAGCCGGCGCTCGGGTAGTTCTCCTCGGCGACCGGCCGATTGCGCCTGGGGAAAGCGCGCGGGTCCAGATCGTGCTCGATCGCCCGATCGCGGCTGCGGTGGGCGACCGCTTTGTGCTGCGGGACACGTCGGGCCAGCGCACGATCGGCGGCGGGCGGTTTCTCGATTTGCGCGCGCCCACGCGCAAGCGGCGGACGCCGGAACGCATGGCGCAGCTCGACGCCAACGCGATCGAGGATCCCGGGCGCGCGCTGGCCGCGCTATTCGAATGCGCCGCGGG
Source organism: Xanthobacteraceae bacterium (assembly GCA_049517455.1). Taxonomy (GTDB): domain Bacteria; phylum Pseudomonadota; class Alphaproteobacteria; order Rhizobiales; family Xanthobacteraceae; genus BOG-931. The sequence goes on along the minus strand of JBEKSB010000330.1, from coordinate 440 downwards.
TTACGTCGACCTCACGGCCTTTGCTTGCGATCGTGCGCTCAGCGCCAACGAGGTTGAGCGCCTTGCCGAACAGCTCGGGCTGATCCGCATTCCGGTCCAACGTGCATACGTCGCGCTGTCGCCGGCGCGCTGGACGGAGCTCAAGCGAGGCATCCTCGACAAGCTCACGGCCTTTCACGCCGACAATCCGGATCTGCCCGGCATGGGACTGGAGCGGCTGCGGCTCTTGATCGAGCCGCGATTGCCGGCGCCGGCCTTCGCCGCGGCGTTACAGGGTCTGGCGCGGGCCAAGCAGGTAGCGCTCGACGGCGCCTGGGTTCGACTGCCCGGCCATGAAGTGCGGCTGACCGCCGCCGAGGAAGCGTTGTGGCGGCACATCAGGCCGCTGATCGCCAACAGGGAGCGCTTTCGTCCGCCGCGCGTCCGCGACATCGCCGGCA
>JBEKSB010000329.1:0-6246 GCA_049517455.1 Xanthobacteraceae bacterium | reverse complement strand
GGCCGCGTTGACCATCTTTGTGCGCTATACGCGCGCGCGAGGCGGAGCCGAGCGGCGGGCCGAATCCGGCCCGAGCTTTGGACTGCGGCGCCGGCCGATTTCTTTTTGACTTGATCGACGGCAGCGAGCGCTGGGGCGGCGCCCGCCCAACCGATCCGGTCAAAAAGAATTTGGCAAAAAGAAATCGGCGGCGGCTCGACCCAAAGCTCGGGCCGGATCCGCCGCGGCCCTCGCGCGCGCGAGGAAATCGCCGAAAGCTGGTTAACGCGCGCGGCGGATTTGGCGATCGGCCCTGTTGTCCAAGCCTCCCCGTAGCTCGGGCGCATTTCCACCGGGCAGCCGGTAGTGGCGCGCTTTCCGCTCGGCCGCCAAGATCCCGTGCGTCGGCATCCGCGCGGTGCCGATGGGCGAGGCCATGGTGGCGTGCGTGATCGCAGATCATTATCTACGCCAGCGCGGGCAGATCGGCGACAATCCGGCGTGGCCGTTTCCGCCGCTGGCGCGCTGACGGCGCGGCCGCGGAGCGAAGGTCGAAACATGGACGATCCTCACCAACGTATTCGGGCCGCCGTAACCGCCTTCGCGCGCGGCGAGCTCGTCGTCGTGGCCGATGACGACGACCGCGAGAACGAAGGTGATCTGTTCGTCGCGGCGAGCCTGTGCACGGCCGAGAAGATGGCGTTCATCATCCGCCACACTTCGGGCATCGTCTGCGCGCCGCTCGCTCCGGAGGAAGCGCGCCGCCTGCATCTCGACCCGATGGTGGCGCTCAACGATGCGCCGCTGGGCACGGCCTTCACCGTGTCGGTCGACGTCCGCCACGGCCTCACGACCGGAGTTTCCGCGGAAGAACGCACTAACACCGTGCGCGCCCTCGCCAACGGCAACAGCGGTGCGGCGGATTTCGTACGGCCCGGCCATGTGTTTCCGCTGGTGGCGAAGGACGGCGGTGTGCTCATGCGCTCGGGCCACACCGAAGCCAGCGTCGATCTCTGTCGCCTCGCCGGTCTGCCACCGGTCGGCGTGCTTGCCGAGCTCATGAATGACGACGGTACGGTGATGCGCGGCCCCGAGCTTGCCGCCTTCGCCGAGCGCCAAAAGCTCCAGCGCATCTCGATCGCGGAGCTGATCGCCTACCGGCAGTCGCGCGACAAGCTGATCGAGCGAGCCGGCGAGTTTCCGGTCGAGACCGAGATCGGCACGCTCACGGGCTATGCGTTCCTCACGCCGTTCGATCAGGTCTACCACATGGCCTTCGTCTACGGCCGCATCGGCGACGGCAAGAACGTGCTGACGCGGCTGCACCGCGCCAATATCATCTCCGACGTATTCGGCGGCGCAAAGCCGATCCACCATGCGCTCGGGCGCTTCAAGGCCGAGGGCAGGGGGGTGCTGGTCCTCCTGCGCGACGGCACTGCAGGGGTGCCGATCGTTTCGATTTCAAAACTCGGCGAAACCCCATCCGGCGAGGCGCGCACGCGGCAATGGCGGGCGATCGGTCTCGGCGCGCAGATTCTCAAGGACCTCGGCGTCAATTCCATCAGGCTCTTAACCTCCTCGCGCCACATGACCTATGTCGGGATTTCCGGCTTCGGCATCGAGATCGTGGGAACCGAGCCGGTCGAGGGGTGAGCAGTCGCGCGGTGCGCCGCGCGGGAAGAACAGCGGTGCAGCGTCAAACATATCGGACGCGTGACGAAGCCAAGGCTGATGTGTTTGACTACATTGAATGCTTCTAAAATCCGAAACGCCGGCACTCGACGATCGGATATCTAAGCCCCGTGGAGTTCGAAATGAAGGCGGGATTAGTTTGGGCGGGTGTCAACCGAATCGGGTGCAGGCCAGTGCGCCGCAGTGCAGCGATAGGAAGGCAGTCGAGACGACGATTTACGATCCCACAGAGGGCATTTGCTCGAGCTGGCTTAGAGCCCTGGGCTCACGTTCCAGCGCGGCGAGAAAACGGTCGGCCCAGTGTTGGATGTCGTTGTGTGAGAGCACTCGGAACAGCGCGTCGTGCCGCTCGCGCCGCTGGGCCAGCGGCATCGAGAGCGCCTGTCCGATGGCCGCCGCGACGCTGTCAGGATCGTAGGGATTAACCAGCAGCGCGGCTTTGCATTCATGAGCCGCGCCAGCGAAACGCGATAGGACGAGCACACCCGGATCATCGGGATTCTGCGAGGCGACATATTCCTTGGCGACGAGGTTCATACCATCACGCAGCGGGGTCACGAGCCCAACGCGTGCGGCACGATAAAGCCCGGCAAGTGTCGTGTGGCTATAGGCACGGTTGATGTAGCGGATTGGCGTCCAGTCTGCCTCACCATAAGCGCCGTTGATGCGTCCCGCGGCCGATCCAATCTCTTGCTCCATATCGGCATATTCCGGAATCTCGGTGCGGCTCTTGGGCGCGATCTGCAGATAAGTCACTTTTCCCCGCCAGTCAGGTTGCGTCTGGAGGAACAACTCGAATGCCGAAAGCCGCTGCGGGATCCCTTTCGAGTAGTCCAAGCGGTCGACCCCGATGATGAGCGCACGGCCATTTAGGCTCTTGATCACGCGCTTAACGAACGGCAATCGCACTGAACGCTGGGCAAGCTGGGCGAAGGCCGCGGTGTCGATGCCGACCGGGAACACGTCGATCCGGATCGTCCGGTCGGCGACAACGAAATTGAAATCGCGGCTGTGCAGACCGCATTCCCGGGTAAGATAACGGCTGAAATTGAAGGCGTCATCGCCGGTCTGGAAGCCGACGAGGTCGTATTCGCAGAGCGATGGAATGAGGCGCTCGTGGTTTGGCAACGCAGTCAGCATTTCCGGCGGTGGGCATGGGATGTGAAGAAAAAAGCCGATGCGATTCTTGTGCCCGAGCTCGCGCAGTGCCTTGGCGAGCGGCATCAGGTGATAATCATGCACCCAGACAAGGTCATCCGGCCCGAGCACCTCGTGTAACTCGCGCGCGAAGTGATCATTGACACGCAGATAACCGCTCAGATCCCGGCGCGAGAACTCGGCGAGATCGACGCGGTAATGCAGGATCGGCCATAGCACGCGATTCGTGAAGCCATTGTAGTATTCTTGGTGGTCCTCTTTGGAGAGATCGAGCGTGATGTAAGTAATCCCGTCGTGTATGACCCGCTGCGTAGCGATCTTGGTGCGAGTGGCGACCTTTCCACTCCAGCCGAACCAAATGCCAGATTTGTGCTTGAGCGCCGCTTTGACGGCGACTTCAAGCCCGCCGGCGCGCGGCTTTGCATTTTTCTCGGGAATGGCGACTCTGTTGGAGACTATGATAAGCTGCGCCAATTGCGGTGCTCTCCGCGACACGGACCGGCTTCATTAAGCGGTCAACCTGTAATGGTAGTTGAGAGTTTGCGCTGACGCCACGGGTGGCCGGCGGCGCAGGTCAATCATGTAAAGCCTCCATTCCGTGAATCGAGGCACGACGACTTCCGGCGCTTCATCGAAGCCGCAACACCGGCGACCTCCACTTAGAGTCGCGCAGGATGAGGCACGACGACTTCCGGCGCTTCATCGAAGCCGCAACACCGGCGACCTCCACTTAGAGTCGCGCAGGATGCTGATGGGCGCACACCTCGTGTTCGGTTCGAGGCAATCCAGAAAAGTGCCCCTGGAAAGCGGACGTTTCTCTTCGTCTAGCCAAATGCTATGCATATCGACGCTTAGGGATGTGGCCGCCCGATCCGGAATGAGCTGGCTTCAACCGTGGAGTTGTGCTTGCCGAAGATCGCGCTCTTGAACCCACGAGAGCAGGCGGTCGCTTCGAGCGTCCCAGCGCTCAGCCTTTCTGCATTGGGCGTCGTGTTCGGCGACATCGGCACGAGCCCACTTTATACGCTTAAGACGGTTCTCGGCCTGACCGGCGCCAATCCCGATCCCATCGCCACGCTCGGAGCGCTATCGCTGGTGATCTGGACGCTCATCGTCGTGACGTCGATCAAATACGTATCGTTCGCGATGCGGGTCGACAATGACGGCGAGGGTGGAATTCTGGCGCTCATGTCGCTTCTCGGCGTGAAGCGGCAGCACCGGCCGGCGATCGTGGCGGTAGGGCTGTTTGGGGCTGCGCTGATCTATGGCGACGGCGCCATCACGCCGGCGATCTCCGTACTCTCGGCGCTCGAAGGGCTCGACATCGTCACGTCGACTTTCCGGCCGTACATCTTGCCTGCCGCCGTGGTGATCCTGGTTGCGCTCTTTGCCATCCAACCGCTTGGCACGACGCGGATCGGCAGGGCGTTCGGCCCGATCATGGCGCTGTGGTTCCTGGTCATGGCCGTGCTCGGGGTTTGGGGGATCGTGCAGCATCCCGGGGTGCTGTTCGCGATCGACCCGCGCGCCGGCCTCGCCTATCTGCGCACGGGCGGAATGACCGGATTTCTGGTGCTTGGCGGCGTGTTTTTATGCGTGACGGGCGCCGAGGCGCTCTATGCCGACATGGGCCATTTCGGCGCCGGGCCGATTCGCCTAGCCTGGTCGGCGCTCGTCTTTCCGAGCCTCGTCCTCAATTATGCCGGCCAGGCCGCGCTCGTTCTCGAAGGTGCTCCCACGGCAGATAATATCTTCTATCGGCTGTGTCCGCCGTTCATGCTCGTGCCGCTGGTGCTGCTCGCAACGATCGCCACGATCATCGCCAGCCAGTCCATCATCACTGGCGCCTTCTCGATGACGCGGCAGGCGATCCAGCTCGGATGGCTGCCGCGGCTGCACATCATGCAGACGTCCGAACGAGGATACGGTCAGATCTATGTCGGCGCCGTCAACTGGCTATTGATGATTGTGACGCTCGGTCTGACGATCGGCTTCGGCAAGTCGGACAATTTGGCGGCGGCATACGGCATCGCGGTCTCGGCCACGATGCTGATGACCACGGCGCTTCTCTTCATCGCGATGCGGGAGATTTGGCGCTGGACCCTGCCTGCGGCTGCTGCTGTTGCCAGCGCGTTCTTCTTCGTCGATGCGGCCTTCCTCGCGGCCAACCTCGCCAAGATCGCCGACGGCGGATATGTGCCGTTGCTGCTCGCCGCCGCGGTCTACGGCGTGATGCTCGTCTGGCACATAGGCGCGCAGGCGGTCTCGGCCCGGCTCCAAGAGACCGTCGCGCCGATCGCGAGCTTTATGGCGCGGATCACCGCAGGCAGGATTCCGCGCGTGCCGGGTACCGCCGTGTTTCTCACCCGGACCGAGCGCGACGCCCCGCCGGTGATGGTCTGGCACTTGAAGCACAACCGCGCCCTGCACGAACGTCTCTTCGTCCTCACGGTCCTGACCGAGGCGGTGCCGTGGATCGACGACGCCACGCGCCTAAATGTCGAAGAGATCGCGCCCCGCTTCTGGCGGGCCAGGGCCCGATACGGCTTCATGGAGCGGCCCGACATTCCAGCCTTGCTCCAGACGGCCCATGCTGGCGGCTGCGGCGTCGACCTGTCGGACGTGACGTATTACGTTGGGCACGAGACCGTCGTCCCGAGCGATGGCGACAAGGGGCTGCCGCGGTGGCTGGAGGCGTTGTTCGCGGCGATGCAGCGCAATTCCGCCCATGTCAGCGACTACTTCAAGCTCCCGCGCGACGCGGTCGTCGAGATCGGCCGGGAAGTCGCGATCTGAGGCCGGCGCGCCCCTATCCACACAGACTAACCGTTCTGATGTCCGCTTCGCATCAGCGTCGATTTAAGCGTCCGCTAGGCATGGCCGCTATTGCTCCGATCGCTACGAAATGGTGTGCCGCCATATCTGTAGCGGAAGGGACAACCGCGGACATCGGGTATGAGGCCCGCTCTAAAATTTAGAGCCACCAACAAATGCGGCATTTCGCTATTTTGGAGGCCCGCGGTCTTTTGCTTCTTCATCAGTCAGGAGGCGCAAGATTTGCTGGTGTTGCGGATGCAGAATGCCTGCACTCCCATCTAACAGCTTGCGCCCGAACCGAACAGAACGCCGTTTGTGCCCGCCGTTATGAGGGCATGGCGACAACTTGAATGCCTGCTCGACGACGTCGTTGTCGGCAAGCAGGAGATGGTCGGTGCGATCGACGCCGTATGCGATGTCGCCGAGCGAATCATCGGCAAGCTGAAGGAAGGCGCCACCGCCGGCGCGCCTCCCTTGCTGGTGCTGCGGTCGGCAACGGCCCCGCAACGTTTCCGCCAACGGCTGCGATGAAGCGCTTTGCCGACAGCCTCGCCCGGCAGAAGGGCATCAAGCCTCCGCCCGGCTACAAGACGTCGATAT
>JBEKSB010000328.1:0-3582 GCA_049517455.1 Xanthobacteraceae bacterium | reverse complement strand
GGCCGCCGGGGCCGACGGCGATGACCTCGCCCTGTGAGGGCTTTTCTTTGGCGGTGTCTGGAATGATGATGCCGCCGGCTGATTTCTCCTCGGCATCGATGCGCTTGACGACGACGCGGTCGTGAAGCGGACGAAACTTCATGTTGTCCTCCCAAGATTTTGAAGAGACTAAAGTTTGTTGTTGGGACGGCCCCCGATCGTGTTCTCGGTCGACCGCTTGGTAACGACATGGGGCGCGATTTTTCTGCCGCAAGAGGCGCCTGAAAATTTTTTAGCACTCACTGAACAGGATTGCCAACAATTTCGGACGAATCGTGACGGCGCAGGGATTCCACGACAGGGCCAAAATATTGTCGGATTAGGCATGAGGCTTGCAATGAAGTAGCGCGTCTCGGAACAATCCCGTGATGGGACGGAGAGCACTATGGTTTCGCAAGACTTTCGCCGGCAGCTCGAAGGCTACGGACTGACCACGGCCAATATCCTCTATCGGCGACCGGATCATCCTTGGCTGCTACAGACCTACGTCTGGCAGGATTACGATCTCTGCCCGATATTTCCGCAGCTAAATAAGTTCCTGAACTTTTGGCTGGAAAAGCTCGAAGGCCCGCTGCACTCGGTCACCGTGGCGCATGCGCGCTTGATCAAGCCGGCCGAAATTCGCGCAGTCGACGGCGAATTTAGGTTGCACTGAATTTCTGCACACCACGCTAACGCGGTGCGCTGCGCGGGACCTTAATAGCTTTCAAAGGTCGCTACCGGGTGTTTGTTACGACGGCGGCGGACGTCTGTGGTCCGCAGCATCGCGGCCGTAGTCGTTGCCTGTGCGCCAGATAACCCGGCATTCGCGGCGGCTGTCAGACAACATGAGAGCGAGTCGGTTGGTAACTCTTCCACTCGCAGCCAGAAGGCGGTTTCCTAGGAAGAGAGAGCGGTCGAAGCCCGCAGTACATCCGCGCGGGCTCGCCGCCCCCTCCGACGCGGCGAGAGGAACCAATAACCCGCGTCGAAGCTTTGCCAATCATTCAACCTACCGCCGAAGGGGCTAAGGCAAAGCCGAAAGGCAAAATAACCTTACTGTGCGGGGCCGTGGCCGCGTTCACCAATGTCCGTGCGTCGTTGAAGCGGGGGGTTGAAGGCGCCTTAGGCATAAACGGGCCTCCCTCGGCGCACGCGCTCGGCGGCACGGGCGGGCGAACGGATCACCGGCTGGGCCTCCCGCCTTTGTCGGCGATCTCGACCAGCAGCGACACGAACTGGCCTCCGCCGATCGTCGTGGTCCAGCCCGTCAGCCAAACGTGAAAGCGGAAGCCTACTTCGACAGCGCGCTCGCGGTCGCACGCCAACAGCAGGCAAAATCATGGGAACTGCGCGCAGCGATGAGCATGGCGCGGCTGTGGCGCGATCGGGGCAAACGGCGGCAGGCCCGCGATCTTCTCGCTCCGGTCTATTGGTTCACCGAAGGCTTCGACACACTCGATCTGAAGGAGGCTAAGGCTTTGCTTGAGGAACTGCACGCCTGAAAACCAGTTTCGAAATTAGGCCGCGATGCTTTGCCGACCGTCTATGGTCACTTCCCGAAGCCGCCCGGTGTCTACATCGAAAACAAAGCCTCGCACAGGCACTTCCTTGGCGATCCAAGGATGCGACCTCACCTTCTTTATCTGTTCCTTCGTGTGCTCGACCGGATCCTTGTACGAGAGGAAACGCATGGGGACTGGCGATGCATCTCCCGTCAGTTTTGAGAGCTTTGCGTTCAATTCCTCGTCGGTAAAGGTCGTAAATCCGCAGCCGGTGTGGTTAAGAAGCATGATCTCCTTCGACCCCAAAACTCGCGTCGAAACGAGAAGTTCCGCCAGCACCTCGTCCGTGACGGCCGGACCGCCGTTGCGAATGACGTCCATGTCAGCACGCTTCAGGCCCAGTATTCCCTCGAGGTCGGAAAGTCGGGGATCCATGCAGGCCACCACAGCGATGGCAGGCTTCGGCGGACCTGCACCTAGTCTCGGATCATAAGCTTTGGCGTATTGCTCATTTGACTTCAGCGCTTGATCGATAACGCTCATTACGTCCTCCAATTTGCTCGCCAGCGGCGATCGCTGGACGCTCAATTCAACATCTGTGGCACCCTGCTGGGGCGAGTCTGTTCAGAGACATTAAGACACTCGCCCTCCGAATACGGGGCCGTGCGGTCTCCCCAACGATCGAAATCTTCATTTCTGGAAAGGTTCCGAGTGGAAAGTACAAATTTCTGAGGGGCTTTCCGCATGGCCAAAAATTGGGCCGGCTTCGTGAATAAGGACCGGCTGGCACTGCCTTAGATTTACTCGGTCTGCACAAATTTGCGGCGTGCACCTTCGCGGTCAATGATAGTTCGCCCGGACGTCGACGGGATGTCTGTTCCTGATGTGGTGGACGGTGCCCGCTCCCAGCAACGAGTTGCCGTAGGGTAACCGTTGCGATCGAATCACATCAGGGAGCCATCCACATGCAAGTCACCACGATCGGTTTGGATATTGCCAAGAACGTATTCCAGGTTCACGGCATCGACGCCAGCGAGAAAGTCGTTGTTCGGAAGCAACTTCGGCGCAGCCAGGTGCTGGCATTTTTCAAGGCGCTGCCGTCGTGCCTCGTCGGCATGGAGGCCTGCGCGACCGCCCATTATTGGGCGCGTGAACTCACGAAGCTTGGTCACAAGGTTCGTCTGATGCCGGCGAGGGATGTGAAGGCATACGTCAAACGCAACAAGAACGATGCTGCCGACGCCGAGGCGATCTGCGAGCTTTCGCATTGTGAATGTGTTCGAAGTCCTCTGGTATGACCCGCTGCATATGATCTATCAGTTAGACCCCGATTGAATGTGTCGCTGCCAATGCCCCGTAAAATCCACTGACTGTTTCCGCTTCATCGCCAGTCCTGCAATCCGGTAAGTCTGGATCGCCATTCGAAGCACGGCGATTGTCCTCACGCCATGAAACCTCTTGCGCGTAGCGGAGCAAATAGGCGCCCGCAATATGGTGATGGTGCCAATTTCGGACGAGCGCATGGTCAACCTAATCGACCGCCGTCTCGGCGTCGCTTTAGCAATCATCTGTAACGATCTGGTCAATATCATCCACCTTTTTGTAGAAAGCGGCTTCATAGGCGTCTCGTATCCCCTGCAAAGTAGTAAAGGCAAATTTGGGTCGGAGGATTGTTCCCATTTTGTTTCTCGTATCCCAATCCTCCGCTCTGATTAGATCGAGCTTTACGGATTTTTCCAATTTTCCAGAGTCATCACTAGAGCGTCTGGTTTCGCGTCTCTGGTAGCGCCTTTCGCCTCGCAGATCGGCGAGGCCGTGCGGCCGATGGTTGAGCGCCGCTTCCCACAGATCGCCCGCGGCGGTTTCAAATAACGTCCAAGCTGATGTCAGGTACGACATCATTGCAAATTCAAATGCATTAATTGCTGCAGGAGCGCCGGAGGGATCGCCCCGGTCTTTGTTGAACTTTGTGAAGCGGGCGTTGCCGTGAATGACGTTAAGCGGCTTTCGCGTTTTGGACAAGAGCGGAGTTGTTTGTTTCCTTTTCGTAGTGAGCGGC
>JBEKSB010000327.1:0-3610 GCA_049517455.1 Xanthobacteraceae bacterium | reverse complement strand
CGGCATTCCCGGCGTGATCCTCGCCGTCCCGGTCGCCTTGGTCGTCAAGAGCACGCTGGCGACGCTCTACGGTGATGAAGCCGAATAGGCCGGGCGTTGGCCGCGAGGCTGTTTTCGGCCCCACTTGCTGCCAATTTCGGGCTATATTGCTCAGCCTGCGAGCAACTTTTTCGGCGCCGAAGAGTTGCCTGTCGGATTGGAAATCGCGGGAGACCCGCTCATGGCGGTGTGGGATTCCGCAGAGCGAAGGATTTGGTGGCGGCACAGCCATCCCTGGCTGGCCGAGCTGCTGTTCGCGCTCGACGCTCGTTTGCGCCGCCGTCAGGCGGTGTTCGAATATAGCCGCGATCCGCGCTGCGTCTTTCGGCTCGATATCGGCCGTTCGCCCCGCGCGCTGGCGCTGCGCGACGGCACGCGCGTGCATCCCGGGCAGCGCATCGCACGGCTCCATTTCTGGAACGAGCAGGTCCCGCCGCTGCCCGCGAGCGGGGCGACGATTGCATGGGCGCGCCGGATGCAGCAGGCGATCGCGATCTCGCTCGCTGAACTCGCGCGCTTTCTCGCGTCGCGGTCCGATTTGCGCGACATCGCCGTGGTCTGCGGCGACGTGCCTTCCGGTACCCGGGCGCAGAGCCAGCAACTAGCACGAATTATGGCGCGCTACGGGTTCGAGACAGTCGCCGAACCGGAGTCTTTGCCGATCGCCCAACGTGTGCACCGCTTTGGCGAAAATATCCTGATTTCCCTGATCATCTTCGCGAGCAATGCCGCCGCGCTTCGCGGCGACACGCTCAAGCGCGTGCGGGTACCGATTTATCTTTCGCCCCACGTCCTGGAACAAAAGTTCAGCGCTATGGGTGAGCGGCGTCTACCGTGTGAGTAGTCATGAATATCGCCGAGAATATTCCCGAAGCGATTTCATGGATCCGGTCGCTGGGCGACGGCTGCCTCCTCGTCGCATTCGTGGGATGCGTATTCATGCTGGTGGCGTCGGCTTGCGTGCTGGGTTTTCCCGAGCAGGAGACGGTCGCACCCGCTACGCAGCCGCCGGTGACGGTGCTGAAGCCTTTGCACGGTGCAGAGCCCGGCCTGCCGGCGCGTCTCGCCGCATTCTGCCGGCAGGAGTACAGCGCTCCGGTGCAGATTTTATGCGGTGCGCAAGACCACGCTTCGCCGGTTGTTGCGGCGGTGCGAGGCCTGAAGGCCGACTTCCCTGACACGGCGATCGAGCTTGCCGTCGACCAGCGCAGTCATGGCGTCAACCGCAAGATATCGAACCTGATCAATCTGATGCCGCGCGCCCGCCATGATACGCTGGTGCTATCCGACAGCGACATCATCGTCGGGCCGGGCTATCTGCGGGCCCTTGCCGCGCTCTTGGGGTCGCCGCGCGTCGGCGCCGTGACCTGCCTCTATCATGGCATCAGCGGCGAAGGACTATGGACGCGGCTGTCCGCTCTCGCCATCAACTCGCAATTCCTGCCGCAAGCGGTCACCGCGGTCAGTCTCGGGCTGGTGAAACCATGTTGCGGCGCCACCATCGCCTTGCGCCGGTCGACGCTCGACCGCATCGGCGGCTTCGGCGCCCTTGCCGACGTGCTCGCCGACGATCGTGCGATCGGGCTTGCGGTGCGCTCCGCCGGATACGATGTCGTGACGGCGCCGTTCCTGGTCGGCCACCGCTGCTTCGAAAGCAGTTTCCGTCAACTGCTCCTGCATCAGATACGCGTCGCCCGCACGATCCGGAGCATCGATCCGATCGCCTATGCCGGCACCATCGTGACCCATCCCTGGCCGCTTGCGCTCCTCTCGCTATTGTCGGGAAGCCCGGCCGCGGTGCTGGTCACGCTTGCCGTGCTGATCTCGCGCGTGATGCTTTGCCGTTGCGTCGAATGGCGCTTCGGATTGCCGCGGCAAAATTACTGGCTCATTCCACTGCAAGATGTCATTGCTTTCGCCGTCTACGTGGCGAGCTTCTTCGGGGCGACGGTTCATTGGCGGGGTGCCGATTATCGCGTGACGGCGGACGGCAGCTTGATCGAAGGACATAAGACCTAGAGCATGATCCGGAAAAGTGGACACCGGTTTTCCGAAAAGATCATGCTCCACCGAGAGACGCGGTTATGATGCGCACATTGTTTTTGCAAGCTCCTTCCTTCGACGGATTCGACGGCGGCGCCGGCTCGCGCTACCAGGCGCGGCGCGAAATCCGCTCCTATTGGTATCCGACCTGGCTCGCCCAGGTCGCCGCAGTAGTGCCCGACAGCAAGCTCATCGACGCCGTGCCGCATCGGCTTACGCTCGCCGATGTCGTGCGCGAGGCGCCGCATTACGACCTTGCCGTGCTGCACACCTCGACGCCTTCATTCGCCTCCGATGTCCGGGTCGTCGCGGCGCTCAAGGCGGCAAACCCGCGTCTGAAGGCGGGCTTCGTCGGCGCCAAGGTCGCGGTCGAGCCGCGGGCGAGCCTCGAGAGTTCGCGCGCCATCGACTTCGTCGCCGGCAACGAATTCGATTTTACCGTCAAGGAGATCGCCGAGGACCGCGACTGGAGCGCGATTGCCGGCCTGTCCTATCGCGATGCCGCCGGCGCGATCAGGCACAACCCGCCGCGCGCCATTCTCGAGAACATGGACGAACTGCCGTTCGTCACCCCGGTGTACAAGCGCGACCTCAAGATCGAGAACTATTTCATCGGCTATCTCAAGCATCCCTACATCTCGTTCTACACCGGGCGCGGCTGCAAATCGCGGTGTACGTTTTGCTTGTGGCCGCAAACGGTCGGCGGCCATCGCTACCGCACCCGCAGCGTCGGCAACGTGATCGAGGAGATGCGCTGGGCCAAGGCCGCGTTTCCGCGAGTGAAGGAGTTCTTTTTCGACGACGACACCTTCACCGACGACCGGCCGCGCACCGAGGCGATCGCGCGCGAGCTCGGCAAGCTCGGCGTCACCTGGTCGTGCAACGCCAAGGCGAATGTGCCGCGGGAAACCCTCAAGGTGATGCGCGATAATGGCCTGCGGCTGCTGCTGGTCGGCTATGAAAGCGGCAATCAGCAGATTCTGCACAACATCAGGAAGGGCATGCGCATCGACGTGGCGCGGCGCTTTACCAAGGATTGCCATGAGCTCGGCATCACCATCCACGGCACCTTTATCCTCGGGCTTCCCGGCGAGACCAGGGAGACGATCGAGGAGACCATCAGGTTTGCCACCGAGATCAATCCGCACACCATCCAGGTCTCGCTCGCGGCTCCCTATCCGGGCACCGAGCTCTATCGCGATGCGCTGGAGCACGGCTGGCTCGACGAGGCGCAAGCCGAGCTCGTCGATGCGAGCGGCGTGCAGATCGCCCCGCTGCATTATCCGCACCTGACCCATACCGAAATTTTCCAGTCGGTCGAGGAGTTCTACCGGCGCTTTTACTTCCGGACTCCGAAGGTTGCGGCGATCGTCTCGGAGATGGTGCGCAGCCCGCAGATGATGATGCGCCGGCTGCGCGAAGGCGCCGAATTCTTTGCCTTCCTGCGCGAACGGCGGGAGCTGGCGCACTGAATCACCTGGTCATCAATGCGGACGATTTCGGGCTGAGCGAGCCCGTCAACGCCGCG
>JBEKSB010000326.1:0-3610 GCA_049517455.1 Xanthobacteraceae bacterium | reverse complement strand
CGGGAAAAGCGTTCCTTCACGGAAAAGCAAATTGCGTTGATCACGAGCTTCGCGGCGCAGGCGGTCATCGCCATCGAGAATACGCGGCTCTTGAGCGAGCTGCGCCAGCGCACCGATGAGCTTGGCCGCTCGGTCGGGGAGCTGCGTGCGCTCGGCGAGGTGTCCCAGGCGGGAAATTCGACGCTCGATCTGGAAACCGTGCTCTCGACCATCGTTGCCAAGGCGGTGCAGCTTTCCAACACCGAGGCCGGTGCGATCTACGTGTTCGACGATTTGCGACGCGAGTTTCATCTGCGCGCCACCTACGGCATGGATCGGGATTTGATCGACGCTCTAAAGAAACGTTACATCGGCCTCGACGAAACAAAGATCGCGATGGCGATCGGGCAGCACGAGCCGATCCAGGTCGCCGACTTGAAGGAGGAAACCTCCAACGCCATCAATGAGATCATCCTGCGCGCGGGGTTCCGCGCGCGGTTGACGGCGCCGCTCATGCGCGGGGAAGACATCGTCGGCATGCTGGTGGTCCGCCGCCGCACGCCCGGCGCCTTCCCGCAGAACACCGTCGACCTGATCAAGACTTTTGCGGCGCAGTCGGTGCTGGCGATCCAGAACGCGCGCCTGTTTGAAAACGTGGAAACCCGGACCGGCGAATTGGCAAGATCGCTGAAAGATTTGCAAACCGCGCAGGACCGCCTGGTGCAGACCGAAAAACTCGCGTCGCTCGGCCAACTCACCGCCGGGATCGCGCACGAGATCAAAAATCCGCTCAATTTCGTCAACAACTTCTCAGCCGTCAGTGTCGATCTCATTGACGAATTGCGGGACGCGCTCGGCAGCGTTCATCTCGACAGCAAGCTGCGCGCGGAGATCGACGAGATCGCGGATATGCTGCAAGGCAATCTCGACAAGGTCGTGCAGCACGGCAAGCGCGCCGACTCGATCGTCAAGAACATGCTGCTGCATTCGCGTGCGGGCTCCGGCGAGCACCGGCCGGTCGATATCAACGCGCTGGTCGATGAGAGCGTCAATCTCGCCTATCACGGCGCGCGGGCCGAGAAGCAGGGCTTCAATATCACGCTCGAGCGGTCGTTCGATCCGGCCGCGGGCGAGGTCGATCTGTTTCCGCAGGAGATGACGCGGGTGCTGCTCAACCTGATCTCGAACGGCTTCTACGCGGCGACGAAGCGTAAGGCCGAAGCAAACGGGGCCGATTACGAGCCTACGCTTACTGCTGCGACCAGGAATCTCGGCGACAGCGTCGAAATCAGGATTCGCGACAACGGCACCGGCATTCCTCCGGAGGTCAGGGATAAGATGTTCAATCCGTTCTTTACGACCAAGCCGGCCGGCGAAGGGACCGGCCTCGGCCTGTCGCTCAGTCACGACATCATCGTCAAGCAACATTCCGGTTCCATAGAGGTCGATACCAAGCCCGGTGAATTCACTGAATTTCGGATCGTTCTGCCGCGCGGAGCCGCAACCATTGCCAAACCGTCGGAAAGCACATCAGGAGAAAACGCGTGAGCCTTCTTATTCTTGTGGTCGACGATGAGCCCGATGTGGAGGTTCTGTTTCGCCAGCAGTTCCGGCGCGACCTCCGCGCCAGCCGCTTTTCGATGGAATTTGCGTCATCCGCTGCCGTGGCGCTGCAGCGTATCGCCGAAGCCAGCGAGCAGTCACTCATTCTGATCCTGTCCGATATCAATATGCCGGGGATGAGCGGGCTTGAACTCCTGCCCAAAGCGAAGGCGCTGCGGCCGGACGTTCCGATCATCATGATTACCGCCTATGGCGATGCCGAGACGAAGCGCCAAGCGCTGGAGCGCGGCGCCGAGGCGCTTTTAACCAAGCCCATCGATTTCGGAACGCTGCGCAGTGAGATAGATACGCGGGTCGGGCCTACCGCATGACCGCACGAATCCTGGTTGTCGACGACGAGCCTGACCTGGAGGCGCTGATCCAGCAGAAGTTCCGGCACCAGATTCGGGACGGAGGTTTCAGCTTTCTGTTCGCCCATGACGGCGTCGAAGCCTTGGCCGTACTGAAGGCAAACCGCGACGTGGACATGGTGGTTGCCGACATCAACATGCCGCGCATGGACGGGCTGACGCTCCTCCAGAAGCTGCAGGAGGACGAAGAGAAGCTCTCGACCATCATCGTCTCGGCCTATGGCGACATGGCCAACATTCGCACGGCAATGAACCGGGGTGCGTTTGATTTCCTGACCAAGCCGATCGATTTCGTCGACCTCGAAGCAACCATCTCCAAGACCGTCCGGAATGTCGAAGTCCTGCGCGAGGCGCGCCGGCGCCAGGCGGAGGCTGAGCGGGCGCATGCCTCGCTGTCGCGTTACTTCTCGCCCAATCTGGCGCAGCGGCTTGCGAGCGACGCGGATGCGATCGATCTTGGCGGGCAGCGTCGCGAGATCGCGACGCTGTTCAGCGACATTGCCGGCTTTACCTCGCTTGTAGAAACCCTCGAACCCGACGTGCTTGCGCCGCTTCTCAACGACTATCTCACGGGGATGACCGACCTTGTGTTCGCGTACGACGGCACGGTTGCAAAGATCGTCGGCGATGCTTTGCATGTGCTGTTCGGGGCCCCAGGCGAGCAGCCGGACCATGCCGACCGCGCGATCAATTGCGCACTGGCCTTGGATGAATACGCACAATTGTTCCGTGAGCGATGGCAGGGAAAGGGAATCGCGCTCGGAGTCACACGTATCGGCGTTCATGCCGGGCCGGCGATCGTCGGCAATTTCGGCGGCGGCCGCTTCTTCGACTACACGGCTTACGGCGACACCATCAACATTGCGGCGCGACTGGAAACCGCCAACAAGCAACTCGGCACGCGCATATGCGTTAGTGCAACGCTCGCGGCGAGAGCGGTGGAGTTCCGGGGCCGGCCGGTGGGCGATCTTGTTCTTAGAGGCCGGACGGAGTCGCTGCGCGCCCTCGAGCCGCTCAGGGCCGAGCAATACGAAGATCCCGCGACAAAGAATTATCTCGACGCATTTGCTAAGCTGGAAGCCGGCGATCCCGGTGCGATGGCGGCCTTTGCGGCATATGTGGGCACGCACGCCGATGATCATCTCGCCAGCTTCCATCTCAAGCGGCTCTTGAACGGCGCCAGCGGCACGCGGATCGCCATGGACTAGGTGCGTAGCGCGCCCAAGTCAAAGTTTGTTGCGGCTCTGTTTGTTCGATCCCCTTGAAGGCCGGGTTCACCGCTTCCGGGTTTCGGCGATGATCTCAAGCGGCAGAACGTCCACGGAGCCCCCGGCAGCGTATTTGGTCTTTTCCGTGTAGCGCGAGAAAAACGGGCTTTGCTGCAGTGCTTTGACGGCTTGGTCATCCGCGGCGCCGGCGAGATGATAGTAATCGGAACCATCGCGGCTCTTCATGCAGCGATACGATATTTTCCCTTGGAGGACGGGATCGCCGTCCAATGCCGCAATGAATTCGGCGATGTCCCGATGCCACGCTTCCGCCGGCGCATTTTGCAGGCGGTACTTGATGAGAAAATATTTCATATTGATCCCTCGCGGCGAACGAGGCAGCTTAGGACCTATACAAGCGTCTCTGCAAGTATGGACAAAAATGATACT
>JBEKSB010000325.1:0-3644 GCA_049517455.1 Xanthobacteraceae bacterium | reverse complement strand
GAAATTCTTGAGCATTATGAGTACCACGGTCAGGTGATGCGGGTGCTGTTCACCGCGCAGGACTCGCAGACCATCCGCGATGCATTCAGTCGGGCAAAACCAAATGCCGAATATGCCCGGCTTTACGCCGCCGCCGTCGCACGCAGGCAGGCCGACCAGATCTACAACCTGTCGCTCACGCGCACCGCGACCGTCATTCTTGGGCAAGGCGCGCGGAGAGTCATCGGCGTTGGCCGCGTGAAGACGCCGACCTTGGCCATCGTGTGCAAGCGCGAGTTGGAAATCCGCAACTTCGTGCCACTCGCCTATTTTGAAATTGTCGCCACCGCGAAGGTTGCGGGCGGCCAGTTCCGGACGCGGCACGCGCGGCAGGATCGGATTGTACGGCGTGAGATTGCGCAGGACGTAGTCAAGGCAGCAGAAGGCTTCGAGGGTGCGCTCGCCGTGCGCGTCGAGGATAAACGGCAAGGGCCGCCCAAGCTGCATGATCTGCCGTCGCTGCAGAAACTCTGTGGCTCGCGTTTCGGCTGGCCGGCCAGCAAGACGCTCGAGGTGGCGCAGGAGCTCTATGATGGCCAGGGCAAGAAGATCATCACCTATCCGCGCGCCGAGGTGCGCTACCTGCCGCAGAGCCTGATATCGGACGTACCGAAGATCGTGGCCGGACTGCGGGTGGACCAATCGTTCGGTGCAATCCCCGTATCCGAGCCGCCGGTCATCCGCAGAGGTGCGAGCGGCACTTTCTACGACAAGGGGCTGGAGGGCGCGAGCCATCACGCCGTCATTCCCAACGTCAACACGATCGACAAATTGCGGGAGGTATGGCCTCGCCTATCGTCCGACGAGAAGAAACTGTTCGACGTCATCGCACGGGCCTATCTGGCCGCCCTGATGCCCGACTTCCGCTACCGGCAGACAACCGCAACGCTCGACATGCGTGGTTTCGAATTCCGCGCTTCCGGCCGTCAGCCCATCGATCTCGGCTGGCGCGCAGCTTTCCCGGACTGGCAGCCGGCCGACGAAAAGGGCGACGAGGCGCAATTGCTGCCGCCGCTGCGCAACGGCGAGACTGCGCAACTCCACGATCCGAAAATCGAGGACAAGGAGACCCGGCCACCGCCGCGTTACAACGAAGGCACTCTTATCGAGGCGATGCAAAATGCCTGGCGCTTTGTTGACGATGAGGTTCTGCGGGAACGCCTGAAGGAGGCCAAGGGCATCGGCACGCCGGCGACCCGAGCGGAGATCATCGGAGGGCTGAAGAAACAAGGTTTCCTGATTGCCCAGGGGAAGCACATCGTGCCGACCGAGGCCGGCTTGTCGCTGTTCGGGGTTCTCAAACAGGCCGACCCGGCTCTGGTCGATCCGGGGGTGACGGCGCAACTTGAATGCCTGCTCGACGATGTCATTGTCGGCAAGCAGGAGATGATCGGTGCGATTGACGCCGTATGCAGTGTCGCTGAGCGCATCATCGGCAAGCTCAAGGAAGGCGCCGCCGCCGGCGGGCCTCCCTTGCTTGGCGCCGCGGTCGGCAATGGCCCTGGAACGTTTCCGCCGACGCCTGCGATGAAGCGCTTTGCCGACAGCATCGCCCGGCAGAAGCGCATCAAGCCTCCGCCCGGCTACAAGACGTCGATATCGATCTGCCGAAAATTTCTCAACGAACACGCGACAAAGAAAGCCGAGGGTGAAACGCCGGCGAAGCTCGCCCCCAAACCGGTAAGCCCGGCGCAGATGTTGTACGCCAAGAAGATCGCGCAGGGGAAAGGCGTCGTCATTCCCGAGGAGGCCAAGGCGAACTCGGCCGCCATATCCGCGTGGATTGACTCGAACCGAGGCACGAAGCGCCGCAAGCGCGGTCGCAAGACCGCCTACAAGCCGGCCGGATCAATTGTTCATCAATCCACGGCGCCGACGAAGAGGTCTCGGAAAAAACGCAATGCTGATGCCGACGCCGCTGCACCGACTCACGCTCAGCCAAATTCTGTAATAGATACTCCGCTACGGATTCCTTATGGCAACAAGGAGGTCGCTCTGAAGCTTGGTGCCCGTTATCGCTCGGGGGGATGGTATGCCCCGCCTGGAGTTGATCTTGCTGCATTCGGCGAGCGCGGATGGCTATAGCGCCCAGGCTGTTGTCGGCGCGCATTCTGGTTCCGTTTCACCGGCCGCGTCAGTATGATTGCCCATCCCGCCGTCAACTCCGATCCGAAAATCGCGTCAAAGCAGTGACCGATTGCACGAACAGATCAAGCGCACCCGCCCGAGTTGGCTTGTTCATCTCGGCGAACGATACTCGGAACGATTTTCGTCATGGGCTCGCAAGGGGCCATCGTGAACTTCTATGACCGCAGGATACTGCCACCTATCCTCGATCTGGCCATGCGGCAGAACCAGCTCCAGAAGTACCGCCTTGAGGTGGTTGCCGCTGCTCATGGGCGGGTGCTTGAAGTCGGGATCGGTTCGGGGCTGAACTTTCCGCTTTATGGCAGGCAGGTTGAGACCGTAGTGGGGATCGACCCTTCGCCCCGGTTGCTCGCGATCGCGCGCCGACGGGCAGACGCGGCCGGTGTCCGCGCGGAATTACTGCAGGGGTCTGCGACCGCAATCCCGCTCGCGGACAGCACAATAGACACGGTGGTGATGACCTGGACGCTTTGTTCGATCGCGGACCCACTGGCTGCGTTACGTGAGATGCGACGGGTCCTCAAGCCGGACGGCAAGTTGCTCTTCGTCGAACATGGGCTCTCACCGGAGCCAAGGGTCGAGCGCTGGCAACACCGCCTCACTCCAATTTGGTGCCATGTTGCAGGAGGCTGCCACCTGGATCGGAAGATGGACGACCTTATCCGCTCTGCCGGCTTCGATCTGGCCGAGTCCCGAACGGAATACGCAAGCGGGCCTCGTCCAATGGCTTACATGTATCTCGGACGCGCCAGTCGTTATCGAAAGCATCCAGAGGCGGCGGCGTGAACGCCGAGGGCAGAAGCAAATGACTGAAAATCTCGTGGTCTGCAGCAAATGCGGCACAATCAATCGCTTGCCGCCGTCACGTCCGGCCATCGACGCCAAATGCGGGAAATGCAAGGCCAAGGTTTTCGCTGCGCATCCGGAGGATGTCGATGCCGAGATCTTCGACCGCCAGATCGCGCGCAGCACCATACCTGTTCTCGTCGATGTCTGGGCACCTTGGTGCGGACCATGCCGCATGATGGCGCCGGCCTATGAGTCAGCTGCTCGTGAACTGGAGCCGCAGGTGCGGCTGATCAAGCTCAATTCCGACGCTGAGCAAGCGGTTGCCTCTCGGCTCGGCATTCAAGGGATCCCGACGATGATCCTCTTCCACGAAGGCCGAGAGGTTGCACGCACGTCCGGCTCGATGTCTGCGACCCAGATTGTGCGGTGGGTGCGCGACCGCCTGTCTACGGTCACTGTCTGAGCCTGCCAGTGGAACCGACTGTTAGCGCGGCTGGCGGACTGGCTTCGGCAAGTGGCCGTATAGTGGCGATCCGCAGTTAGTTGTGACGTAGCTTAAATGGGATCAGGTGTATGAACGACCCTTACGAGACCCTTGGCGTAAGTCGATCTGCGACAGACAAGGAGATCAAGGACGCATTCAAAAAACTGGCACGTAAATTCCATCC
>JBEKSB010000324.1:0-3647 GCA_049517455.1 Xanthobacteraceae bacterium | reverse complement strand
CAAAGACCGCAAGACTCTCGCGGTAGCATTCGACAATGGCGAAAGGTTCGAACTGCCCGCGGAATATTTGCGCGTCCGCAGTCCGAGCGCCGAAGTGCAGGGCCACTCGGCGGCCGAGCGCCGCGTCGTCGGCGGCAAACGCGACGTGCAGATTCTGGAGCTGCATCCGATCGGTAATTACGCGGTGCGGCTCGCGTTCGACGATACGCATTCGACCGGGATTTTCAGTTGGGAATATTTATTCGAGCTCGGCCAGCGCCGTGACGATTACTGGCGCCAATATCTCGATGAGCTGAAGGAAAAGAAACTCTCTCGCGATCCGCCGGCGCGGTAACGATCGGTCAACTTCACGTCGTTACCATCGAAGCAGTGTCGGGGAGGGGATTCAACGGGGTCCTGCCGACATGAGGACGGCCTTGGCCCCTGTTGCCTCAGGGCCGAGGCCGTTCGCTTTTGGCGTCAAGATTTTGCCAGCACTTCCGGTAGAACGCGGCCACGACCGCCGGCCGCTGGCGCGCATGGCGGCTGTTGGTCTAAAGTCACGGCGGGGAAACGATCCATCACCATGCGAGGAGGAAAATGAAGACGTGCAGGCAGCTCGCCTCGATTCCCATCGCCGAACACAAGGCACGCGCCGCCGCAAAGTACCGCCGGCCAACCCGGATTTTCGAAGATGCGGTTCAAAAAGGCGTTGTGTACATCACGACGCTTGACGACGTGATCACTTCGCGCTGCGGGATTCCATTGATTGAGGACGGCAAGATCATCGGCGCAATCGGCTGCTCGGGCGGCACCGGGTCCCAGGACGAGGTGGTCTGCACGGTCGGCGCCGGGACGATCAACAAATAGCCGCAAGTGTGCTGTCTGCTTCCTCACCGAATCGGGGAAGCTAGCGAGCGGCGTGACGCCGGGCACGCCGGGTGCACCTTTTGCTTATGAGGGCGGACATGAAGCGGCGCGAATTCATCATGCTCCTCAGTGGCGCGGCGGCTGTGCCTTTGCCGTTTCTCTGGCCGCTCGCGGCGCGCGCGCAAAATCTGCCGAGTTCAAATCAGCCTGCGCCGGGGCAGGCGGGGCAGGTGGGCCAAGTCGCCACGTTACAAGGCAGCGCCACGGTGACCCGCGGCAATGCCGCGGCCGCGATCGCCCTGCAAATCAACGATCCCGTCTTCAAGAACGACACGCTTGCGACCGGCGCGGATTCCTCGCTGGGCATCACCTTCGACGACGAGACGACCTTCAGTCTGTCCGCGAACACGCGCATCGTCGTCAACGAATTCGTCTATCAGGAAGGCGGCAACGGCAACGCCGCCTCGTTCAATGTCGCGGTCGGCACGGCCGCATTTGTCGCGAGCCTTGTGGCCAAGACCGGCAACATGAAGATCGCGACGCCGACCGCCACGCTCGGTATCCGTGGCACCACCGGCGTGGTCGACGTGCCGCAAAGCGGCACGGCCGGCGTCGAACCGAGGATCAAGCTCTATCCGGACGCCGACGGTCATGTCGGGAGTATTGAAGTGTTCAACCCACAGGGCGGCCGGCTCGGTATTCTGACCCAGGGCGCGAGCGCTTTCACCATCCAGCGTGGTGCGGGCGGCAGCCTGCGTGCCGTGCCGTTCCTGGTTCCGCCGCAAGAAGCGGCGCGTGATCGCGGCGTACTGCAGCGGCTGTTCGTCTCCCACAATATCGGACGGCGGATGACGATCGAGCGGCTGCGATCGCGCGGGCCCAATCGGCTTGGACCGAACAATCGGCAACCGGGCCGTCAGCAGCAACCGTTCAATCGCAATCCGCGCCCCGGTGGGCCGCCACGTGCGCAACCGCGCCGAGGAAATCCCAATGGGCGGGGGCAGAAACGTTAGTCCGTCGGTTCGGAGGAAGCGGATTGGGTTTTGCTCCACTCGCTCGCCGCTTGGGATATTTGCTGGCGGCGTCGATTGTTCTGTCGCCGGGGGCGTTGCGCGCTCAATCCGCCGACGGACGGAAAGAGCCGGCGCCCGTGCTATCCGCCCAATCACCGGCGCTTGCCGCCGCAATGGCGCAGTATCGTCGCGCCTTGGCCGAGTACCTGGAGGCGCAGGAGAAATACGCCGCCGCGGCCGCGGCGTATTGGGGATCAATTTCAGAGAAGCGGCATCTGCGTACGGCCAAGCGCGCGAACCACGAACCGATTTCGATCGAGGATTACGTGCTCACGCAGCCGCCGGTTTATACCGGCCCGCCGAAGCCGCGCGATCCCTCGAAGCCGAATGAAGAAGCGCCGCCGCCGCGCGTGACTTACGTGCCAGTGGTGGCCGATTTTCTCGCCGCGGCACAACAGGAATTCAAGTTCGTTCCACGCGCGCCGCAAAGCGAAGGCGAGTTCAAACGCGCTTACGCCAAGGTGGCCGTGGCGGCCGGGCTGACGAAAGAACAAATCGTCCGCATTTACAGTTTCGAGGCCGGCGGCAACGGCGATTACGAGGTCCAGGCCGGGCTCGAATACAACAAGCGGGCGCGCGCGATCACCACGGCGCTGGGCTACAACCAGTTGCTGGCGACGAACACCGTCGAGATTATCGCCGAGAGCGGCAATCAGTTTATCAGGAGCCTGGTAGCGCGCGCCGCTGCGCTGCCGGACAACGAGAAGGGCGCGCTGGAGAGCAAGATTGCGATGGTTCGCAAGATGATCAATTTCGGAAAGAGCGTCCCCGACGACTGGAACGAACATCAGGCGCTGGCGAATACGCCGAAGGGGCTCGGCGTCCATGCGCTGAATTTGGATATCGATGTCGGGCCGTTCCTGCAAACGCAAAAGCTTCTGGACTCAGTCGTCTTCGCGCGCCGCAAGGGATTTTCTGAAACGCTCGCGGCCGCCGAGCTGGAAATGATGAACCTCACGGGCGACGGTAACGGCTTCGACATGATCACGATGCCGCGGGCCTGGCGCGACCAGGTGCCCACTGCGAATTTCTTTCAGAAGAGCGGCTATAAGGACAATCCGGTCGCGCAGCGCAACAACGTCGTCGCCAGACTGATCGCGGCGACCGACGCGCGTATGGACCGGGAGGTGAAGAAGCCTGGGGCGAAGGAGTTGGCGGCGGCTCTACGTTGAGGATGGCCGTGGCTGGCAAGGAAGTGAAGGTTGGTGGGCGCTGTAGGGGCAACTTACCACTTAATCGGAAATACTGATTATGCCTACTTTACTTTGCTTTTTCGATGGTTCTGTGCCATGATGCTGTACCATCAGACTGTACCATCAGCGGGCTGGCATGGCTGATACCCGATTTCTCAAGCGACGACATCAAAGCTGGTATTTTGTCGCTGCGATACCGCGAGCGCTCCGCGGCAAGTTCGTCAGTGAAGGGCGTAACGGAAGCGCCGGCCGACCGCTCAGCAAGATTGTGGTGAGCCTCAAAACGCAGTCGCTTGGGGAAGCTCAGGACCGGCGCTGGCCGCTCGTGAAGCAATGGCGCGAAACTTTCCAGCGGGCGCAGACCGGCGAGCCGTTGTCGCTTGCCGAAATCGACGCGCAGGCGCGAGAGATTTTCACATCGACGCTGGAACGCATGGAGGTGGACGCCAAGAGGCAGCGGTTGTCCATCAACGAAGAGCGCGAAAGCCTTAACGAGGGCCTGTACAGTTTCCTTGAAGATATGGGACTCGTT
>JBEKSB010000323.1:0-3654 GCA_049517455.1 Xanthobacteraceae bacterium | reverse complement strand
CATGGCGCGGAACGCGGCGTCGCACCAGGCCACCGTCGGTCCGCCCAGGCCGAGCTCGGGCTCAGCTTCGAGAATGGCCGCATTGCGCGCAAAGCGCACCGGATCGCTGGTCAGGATATTGCCGGGGAAGGGACGCAGATCGAGTACGCCCGGATAGCGGCCAGGGACGTACATGCGGCCAAAGCCGCCGAACCGCACGACGCGAACAAAGGCGCCGGCAATCGACATCGAGCTCACAAATGCGATGCCCAACATCGGCGCGCTGAGCACGACGCGGTCGAACCAGCGGTGGCCGCGGTTGACGGCGCGGATAAGCACGGTCGCGCCCATGGAATGGCCAAGCCCAAAGAACGGCGGCGGGCAATCCGGCAGCACCACCTCGCGCATGAGGGTCTCGAGATCGGTGTCGAATTCGGAGAAGCTGCCGACATAGCCTTTGCGGCGGTCGCCGAGCGTACGGTCCGATAACCCTTGCCCGCGCCAATCGAGGATGGCGACGGCGAAGCCGCGGTTGCGCAGGTCACGAACGGTCTCGAAATATTTTTCGATCCATTCGGTACGGCCGGGAAAAATGCATACCGTGCCGCGCCGGCCCGCCGGCGGCTCAAAGCGCGCGAACCGCAGCGCGACGCCGTCCGGGGTTTTGAGCATGCCGGTGACGACGTTGTCGGGAACCGGATTTGCGGGAATGGAAATGAGTCGCATACGCCCTGTTTACCAGCCTTTTCGACCCCCTTGCAGCAAGAGCCGGATATTCCCATTTCATTTTTGTGCAGGCCCATGAGGGCTGCACATCATCCACAGGGTCTGGCCTTCAGGGGCGGGCCCCAGCATGTCGCTCAAGGAGGATATGCCATGCGAACTTTCGATCTAGCACCCCTTTATCGTTCAACCGTCGGCTTTGACCGGCTGTTCTCGATGCTCGACCAGGGCGCCGAGGGCGCCGCTCCGGGTTATCCGCCCTATAATATCGAGCGGACCGGAGACAACGAGTATCGCGTCACGGTCGCCGTAGCCGGCTTCAGCGAGCCCGAGCTTAGCGTCGTGGCGAAGGAAAATACCCTGACTATCCGCGGCGAGAAAAACGCCAAGGAGGAAGAGAAGCGCGGCGACGTGCTCTATCAGGGCATCGCGGCGCGCGCGTTCGAGCGCGCGTTCCAGCTCGCCGACTTCGTCCAGGTCAAGGGCGCCAAGCTCGAGAACGGTCTCCTGCATGTCGATCTGGTGCGTGAGATCCCCGAGGCCAAGAAGCCCCGGCAGATTCCCATCGGCAATGGCAAACCTGCCGAGCAGAAGTCCGTCGAGCAGAAGCAAGCTGCGTGAGCGGCGCGCTCAGACTGCAATCAGCTTTGAAAACTTTAGCGCCCCGGTTTTCCGGGGCGCTTTTTATTGCTCGTCGCCGGCATCACGTCGCGATGGCTTCGAGGCGGCGTTTGGTGACCGGGGGGCCGAAGCCGCCGATGACGATGAACACCACAACCATCGCGCCGGCGATGAAGCTGAACACGCCGACGGTGCCGTAATTGCCGAGGAAAAAGGCGATGATGAAGCCGGAGAAGATCGCGCTGAACCGGCTCCACGAATAAACGAAGCCCACCGCCTGAGCGCGAATGCGGGTCGGATAAAGCTCGGCCTGATAGGCGTGGAATGAAAACGACAGCCAATTGGCGCACAGCGTGATCAGAAGACCGCACACGATCACGCCAATCGCAGTAGTCTGCTGTGCGAACAACAGTCCGAACACGGCGATGCCGATGGCGGCCCAGGCGATCTGCCATTTGCGCTCGAAATGATCGGCGAAGTAGACACCGATCAGCGGGCCGATCGGCGCCGCCACGGCGATGATGAACGTGTAGGCGAGCGACTTGGTGACGCCGATGCCCTGGGAGATCAGCAGCGCCGGCACCCAGCTGGAAAACCCGTAATAACCGATCGTCTGGAACAGATTAAAGATCACCAGCATGATGGTGCGGCCGCGATAGGTCGCGCTCCACATTTCCATCCACGCGCCTGGCTTGCTGTCGGTCTCGCCGGTCACGATTTCCGGCGGCGGCAACTCCCGCCCGGTTTCGGCGCGGACGTGGCGCTCCATGCCCTCGACGATGGTTTCAGCTTCGGCGATGCGGCCATGCTGCGCGAGCCATCGCGGCGATTCCGGCAGATTGCGGCGGATCCACCAGATCAGGAGCGCGCCGATCGAGCCGATGATGACCACCCAGCGCCAGCCGTCGAGGCCGAAGATCGTCCGCGGCACCAATTGCCAGGCGAGAAATGCGACCACCGGTACCGATGTGTACATGATGAACTGGTTATAGGCGAAGGCAGGCCCGCGCTGCTCCTTGGGCACCAGCTCCGACAAATAGGCGTCGACATTCACCAGCTCGACACCAAGTCCGATGCTGGCGATGAACCGCCACAGATCGATGGTCTCCGGCGTGCGCTGAAACGCCATGATCAGCACGCCGATCGAATACCAAAGAAGTGAGAAGGTGAGGATGGATCGTCGGCCGAAGCGATCGGACACCCAGCTGAACACCAGCGTGCCGATGAACATCCCGGCGAAAAGCGCGGCGACGAAACTGGCGAAGCCCTGGAAATCGAACAAGCCCTGCGTGGTCGGCTTGAACAGGCCTTCCTTGAACAGTCCGATCGCCACATAGGCGGTGAAGAACAGATCGTAGAACTCGAACCAGCCGCCAAGTGAAAGAAGCGTGATCAGCTTGCGCGCGTGGCGCGAGGGCGGCAGGCGATCGAGCCGCGCCGCCACCGTGACTGCTGCATCGGCAGCCATGCCGTTTCCTCTCCCGAGCGGCCGGATTACGCAACGGACCTTTGTGGATACGTTATTTCGGGAGACAGACTGTCATTGCGAGCGAAGCGAAGCAATCCAGCCGTCGTGCTGATGGATCGCTTCGTCGCTGTGCCCTCGCAATAACGGCTCAGTCCGGAAGCGGGTCGGGAGGCGGCGGCCTTTTTGGCGCGGCCGGCGCAACAGGCGTCACGGCTGCGGCGGGAGGCGCAATCACGGCCGCGTTGGGCTTTGCGTCCAGTTTGATGGCGGGCTGCAGCGGCTCGCTTGCTTTAGCGCCTGCCTTGGAATCGCGCGACGCAAGCTCCGCCGGGCGCGGACGCGGCAGCGGCGGAAGCGCCGGGACGAGCGGGTGCATGGCGGGACGAATGCCGGGCGGCGGAGGCGGCAGCCCCAGACCTGCTTCCTCTGGCGCCATTTCCGGACCGTCCATACCGGGCGGGCCGTAGCCCGCCGGCACGCTGTATTCCGGAGGCATGCCATAGGGCGGCGGCGCGCCGTAAGGCGGCGGCATCATCATTCCGACCTGCCCGTAAGCGGGCACGATCCGATTGACGGCGCGGATGGCGCCGCTCCGCGCATCGACCACGACGCGCATGAGGATGCCGCGGAAATCGTTGGCGCGGAGCACATAGGTCGTGCCTTCGCGCAACGGCGGCGCCAGCGGTTCGAAGCCCGCCGAGCGCACGATTTTGGTGACCTCGTAAGGCGGCACGAAGCCGGGGAGCGGCGGCGGTGGAGCCGGCGGCGGCGCCTGCGCAAAACTCGGCGCGGCGGCCAACAGCAGGAAACTCAGCGATAATACGGCAGCCCCGAATACCCCTGCCCTCACGGACTTAGC
Organism: Xanthobacteraceae bacterium; assembly: GCA_049517455.1. GTDB lineage: Bacteria > Pseudomonadota > Alphaproteobacteria > Rhizobiales > Xanthobacteraceae > BOG-931. Next base: position 4 of record JBEKSB010000323.1, on the reverse strand, counting down.
CCCC
>JBEKSB010000322.1:0-3698 GCA_049517455.1 Xanthobacteraceae bacterium | reverse complement strand
ACCCAGCCGGTCAGGTAAACCCAGGCGACGGGCATTTTACGCGGCAGATTAACGATCCGCAGCACGCCGGTAGCGATCCCCGCATCGATCGCGGCGCGGTTCCAGCCCGGCACGTCATCGAGAATCCAGGCGGCTAGATCGCGGACATTGTCGACGCGGGTGCAACCGTGCGAGTCGAAACGGTAATCGTCGGCGAACAATCGTCTTGAGTCGGTATCGTGCATGTACACCGAATACAGATTCGGCATGTCGATCTTGAGATTGCCGAGCGCGTTAAAGGTACCGGAGTCCTGCCGGACAGTGAAATTCGGCGAACGGTCGGACGACCAGTCGACCGATTGCGGACTGATCTCTTCGTCATGCGCGCCAAGGACGCGCATATGCATGCGGCTGATATAGCTCGGGTCGCGGCGCATGCGGGCGAAGATCTCGTTCTTGGTGATGGAGAGCGGCACCGTCCAGGTCGGATTGAGGTTGATCGCGGTGATGGAGGCGGTCAGCGTCGGCGAGGGCTTGTCGACCTTGCCGACAATGACACGATAGCGCCGCTCGACTTTGTCGTGCGCTACAGCCTCGACGTAGGCCGCTGGAATATTCACCACGACGTAGCGCTCGGCGAAAATGAAATCCATGCCGATCAAGCGCTCGATCGAGGCTTCGAGCTGCTTTATGCGCGCCGCGACGGGAACGTTCAGCGCGCGCAGCGTGTGCGCGTTGACGCTGCTCGTCGCATCGAGTCCGTGGCGGAGCTGGAACCGCCTCACTGCATCAGTGACAGTTTCGTCGTAGACGTCGCCGGCTTCCTGCTCGGGCGCCAAGTCGTCGCTGATGACAAGGCGCCGGCGCAATAAGGCGACATCCGGCCCGCTCGCGCCGGGCGCGAGCTTCGCGTCGGTGGGGAGAGTGGGCCAGCCACCCCGCACCTGAATGTCCGCGTAGCTGAGCAACGCTTCTTTGATGCGCTGATAGGTGCCCTCGTCGAAGACGGGATAGGCGGAGAGCGCCAGCGCCGCGGCCGAACGCGACTCAGGAGTTGAGGGCGCCTTAGTGGTCGCCCGCGGCTGTTTGGCCGCCGGCTGTGGCGACTGCGAGGGTTTGGCGGCTGTAAGCGGCTGCGCGGGCTTTGCAGCGCCGGGAGAATGTGTCGGGGATTGCAGCACAGGCTGACCGGCGACGTTCGGCGTCTGCGCCAGCGCCGGTGGCACCGCCAGAACCGTCATCATGCTCGCGATCACAATAGTCCGCATCACGTCCGAATCCTCACCGCGTGGCTGATCCTATCGATGCAGCGGCGCCTCGACCAGACGTCCAATATCCTTGCGCGGGTAGGCAACATGTCATTCGGAGCCGAGCCCGCCGCCGCGTGTTACTACTTCTCGAGTTTCTTGAGGATGAGCACCGCAAGATCGCCCTCCGGCGTAAAATCGCTTTTGCGCATCTCGAACTGTGTTGGGCCGATTTTCTTGACGCCATCGCCGCAGAAGCTGACAAGGCTGGCGGGATCGCCTTTGTCGATCACGAGGTGGAAGCTCTTGATCGGGCCGGACCAGTTGGCGCCGGTCTTGAGAATATAATCGATACGCTGTTCGCTATAGGGTGGACCAAACTCGCTCTTGTTGGCCTGACGCAAGCGATCGACTGCGGCGGAGAAATCATTGTCGAGACAATACTTGCGCCGGTAGCTCTCATACCAGGCCTCTTTCGCCGCGGAGGGCGCGCCGAGGTCGGTCTGCGCGGAACCGCCGACGCTCGGCTTATATTCATGCTCGATAACAATTTCCCTTCCGGCCGGAAACACCTGTTGCCAGTAGAACGTCGTGGCGAGCCCCCAGCGCGCGGAGAGGTGTTTTTGCATCCCGTGCCCCACGTCGTATTCCTCGATCTGGGCGAGCCCAAGCCGCAGCAACTCGTCCCATTTATCCGGCGGCAGCAGATCGAGCGCCGCGTTGGTCGCGGCAAGATGCGGCGCAAGCGGAACACCGAGATCGCGCAAATATTTGGTTCGATCGACACCGAAGGCGGTCACACGCTGTTCGACCGCTGTGGCGGCGGGTTTGCCGTCGACCGTGGTTCTAAAAGCGAAGATGTTCACAGGATCGTCGGTCGGAAGCGCCAAATTCTCGTCCTGTTCGGAAATGCGCACCTCCGGGAGCGGGAATGCCACCAACACCGTCACATCGTTGGGCGATTTGTTGAAGAAGCGGTAATGTACCCGCACTTTCTCGGCGGAAATGAAGAGATCCTCCGCCCGCATCTCAACGTTGTCGTTGGGAACGAAGATCAGGCCGCCGGTGGCGAGCTCGGCTGAAGAATCGTTAGCGCGCGCGGGAAATGACAACCCCATAGCAAGGGCCGCTACGACGCCGAGGGCCCGCATCATCCGCATTAACGCCTCTGCAGTCGTTGGAGGGCGGCTCTCCGCCCTAACCACACACTTCAGGCGCTCACGCCTGCGGCTGCGGCTCCATGGGACCCGGCTCGGGACGCGGCCGGTTACGGCCAGCGCCCGCCGTCGGCACCGTCGGCGTCCGCGCCGTCGACGGTTCGATCACCGATTCGCGGTTCGGGCGCTTGCCCATGAGCAGATCCTTGATCTCGTCGCCGCTCAAAGTCTCGAATTCGAGCAGGCCTTTGGACAAGGTTTCAAGGTCGGCGCGCTTGTCGGTGAGGATTTGCTGCGCTTCCTGATAGCCAGCCTCGACCAGCCGCCGGATCTCGGCGTCGATCTTCTGCACGGTCGCTTCGGAAATGGTCTGCTGCCGCGCCACCGAATAGCCCAGGAACACCTCCTCCTGGTTTTCGCCATAGGCGACGTTCCCCAGCGCCTCGGACAGGCCCCAGCGCGTAACCATCATGCGCGCCAGCTTGGTCGCCTGCTCGATGTCGGATGCGGCGCCCGAGGTCACCTTCTCATGCCCGAACGCCAACTCCTCGGCGACGCGGCCGCCCATCATGATGGCGAGCCGCGAGGTCATCTGTTCGAGGCTCATCGACAGCTTGTCGCGCTCCGGCAATTGCATGACCATGCCGAGCGCGCGACCGCGCGGGATGATCGTCGCCTTGTGCACCGGATCGGTCGCCTTGACGTTGAGCGCGACGATAGCGTGACCGCTCTCGTGGTAGGCGGTGAGGAGCTTCTCCTCCTCCGTCATGACCAACGACTTGCGCTCGGCGCCCATCATCACTTTGTCCTTGGCGTCCTCGAACTCGACCTGGGTCACCATGCGCTTGTTGCGCCGGGCGGCCATCAGCGCCGCCTCGTTGACGAGGTTCATGAGGTCGGCGCCGGAGAAGCCGGGCGTGCCGCGCGCGATCGTCTTGAGGATCACGTCGGGCGCCAGCGGCACCTTGCGCACGTGCACTTTCAAAATCTGCTCGCGGCCGACCACGTCGGGATTCGGCACCACCACCTGACGGTCGAAACGGCCCGGACGCAACAGCGCCGGGTCGAGCACGTCGGGCCGGTTGGTGGCGGCGATCAAAATGATGCCTTCATTGGCTTCGAAGCCATCCATCTCGACGAGCAGTTGGTTCAGCGTCTGCTCGCGTTCGTCGTTGCCGCCGCCGAGGCCAGCGCCGCGGTGGCGGCCGACGGCGTCGATCTCGTCGATGAAGATGATGCAGGGCGCGTTCTTCTTCGCCTGCTCGAACATGTCGCGCACGCGGCTGGCGCCGACGCCGACGAACATCTCGACGAA
>JBEKSB010000321.1:0-3701 GCA_049517455.1 Xanthobacteraceae bacterium | reverse complement strand
CGACCGTAGCCTTGTCGGCATCGAGCACGACCCGCGTCCGGCGCCGCCGCGCCGCCTCGCAGATCTGGCGGACAAATTGCGGGTATCTGTTGTCGGCGAGCACGAGGTCGGCCGCGGCGACAAGTCTTTCCGGATCGTTCGGCGTGACCGCGGCGATCCGCTTGTCGCGATGGGTCACGATGGTGCGATCGCCGCGCGCATCGATGAAGATCGCCGAAAGCCCCGTCGCCAGTCCATCGACCCGCTGACAACCGGTGGTGTCGACATTCTCGCGCGCGAGCGCCGCCAGCACACGGTCGCCGTTGTCATCCGCGCCGGCGGGCCCGCCCAGCGGGCTCGCCAACATCGCCCGGCCGCCGAGGCGCGCTATGGCGACCGCGGCGTTCGCCGCGCAACCACCATTGACGATGAAAAAGTCCTTCGCCTCGACTTTTTTGTCTGGCTGCGGAAGAGCGTCGACCTGAAAAACTTGATCGAGTACCAGGATGCCGGCACACAAGATGCGCGGCACGCTCCCGCGGGCCGCGGACCCCAAGGCTTCAGAGGTCATCAGTCCACCAGGACATCGGCGCCGTGCTCGACAAAGTCGCGGATAATGTGATGCGCGATGGCGATCGACGGGGGCGTGGTCAGGCGCTCCGGATGCTCGCGCCCCAGCATCAGCGACAGTTCCTCGCGATCGAACCAGCGCGCCTCCTCGATCTCGCTGCGATCAATGACGATGTTTTCCGTCACCGCTTCGGCATGACACCCGATCATCAGCGATGACGGAAACGGCCACGGCTGCGACGCGAAATATTTGATGCGCGCGCAAGCGAGCCCGACTTCCTCCGCCACTTCGCGCCGCACCGCTTCCTCGATCGATTCGCCGGGTTCGGCAAAGCCGGCGAGGCACGACCACATGGTTTGCGGAAAGCGCGGCGAGCGGCCGAGCACGCAGCGCTGGCCGGCGATCGGCAGCATGATCACCACCGGATCGGTACGGGGAAAATGCTCGGCCTTGCAATTGGGGCAATCGCGCCGCCAGCCGCCCTGCGTGACATTCGTGGCCGCGGCGCAGTTTGGACAAAAGCGATGGTGGGCATGCCAGCCGAGGACCGCCTTGGCCTCGGCCAGCGGCGGCACATGCTCGGTGGCGACGGCGGCTTGCACCGCGATCGTCCGCAGATCGATGAGTTTGAGATCGCTGCGCGCTTTGAGCGGCTCGACCGCAGCCGGATCGAGACTGGCGCCGAAGCGGGGTGCTCCGTCCAAAAACCCGAGGAACACTGTCTCGCGCGCTGCGCCGAAAGCGCGCGCCTCGGCGGCCGAGAACAACGGCTCGAGCGCCTCGCCGCGGGCCTTGAGCACAATGACTTCGCCCCCGATGACGTAGACGCCGGCACCCTCGCTTTTCGCCAGCGCCGCAAGCTTGGCTTCATCGGCGCGATAGGCGGCAGCACGTTCGAGGCGGCTGCCCGAATAAGCCTGGCGTGGCGGTGAAGGAGGATCGGGTTCTTTTGACATTTTGCGCTGGATTGAAGCCGCGCCCGACATCGAGGTCAAGCACGAGGCGGTGCCCCGCGAAGTGGGGAAATACACAATCGCTCTCGCGACGCTAGACGCGCCCGAGCTTTGCCAAGCCACAACGCCACAACAACGAATGCTTTTTTAGATTCGCCCTCGGCTGATAAAGCGGGAGGCGGAGCGCCGAAAGGCGCATGCCAACCATTGTCCGCGCCACACCGACAGACGTTGCCGCCTGAAGGTGCGTCGGGCGCGGCTGCGCGCCGAATTCGGGGCGCGCTCGCCTTCCGGCGCTTCGCCGCGGCACTCGCCAGCACAGTCGCAACCACACTGGCTCAGCTCCAGAACCACGTTTCCTGGGACGGGGCTGGGGCGGGTGTTTTGCCCGCCTCGGGCTTGTCCAGTCCAGCGAGCTCCTCGCAGACCGGTCCTTTTGCCGGCCAAGTGGTGCCCCGAAGCCGCCCGGGAACAGGACTGCGAAATCAAGATAAGTACTTACTAAATCGGGAGAATATCTTAGCTCGCCGAACCTGCGATGGGTTATAGGCTACATTTAGGTAGCATCGCCGGATGGGCATTGCCATAAGCATTCGTCAAGCGATTATTCTCTGATCAAGTCAGGGATATACGCCCGGGCAAGGCACAACGTCAGCTGCTCGCCACGCAGGCTCAGGCGGTCGATCCACTCGCTTGGCATGGCATTGAAATTAGTCGGGTATGTGTAGGCCTCCTCCCTTCGCACCAGGTTTGCGGGAGGGTTAGGAAGTTCGCGATCCAGCTGCCCCAAGTACGGCAAGATAAACGCCTTTATTTTTCCAGATCGCCGCATGTCGATTCTGACGGACTGACACAACCAAGCCGTCAAATCCCCGCCGCGATCACTGCCCACAAGTTCCTCGACGACGCAGATCGCATTTTCACACAGCCTGGACCCAGAGCGGAAGTCGCGCTCCCTTATTCAATCACCTCGTCGGCGCGCACCAAAAATGATTCCGGGGTGGTGAGGTCGAGCGCCTAGGCCGATTTGAGATTAATCAGGAGTTGGAACTTTGTAGGTTGTTCCACTGGGAGTTCAGCGGGCTTGGCGCTCTTGAGTATCTTGTCAACGTAAACGGCCACACTGCGTGGGCCGCGCGAGGCTGTCGACCAATTTGGCTCCGACTGGATCAGAAACGAACAAAAAGACAATGGGAATTGATTGTCGACGATATTCGGCAAGCCCAGCTCGTCAGAGGCGGCAAGAAGCATGTGGTGACCTTGCTGCATGTCCTGCACCATTTTTTGAAGACGCATCCCGATGCTAGACCATCTCAGCATCCTTGGAGCAAGCGGCTCCGACATCAAGGTTTAATGGGTTGACTTTCCCTAATATCTGATTTGATGGACGACAAATTCAATCAGGTCGGCGACTGTATGGCGTTGATTTGACAAAGGGCTTGAGCCTGACGCGCGTGCGATGATCTTTGATATCATTTTGCGTACCATCCGGATTAAAACCGCGATAATAAAGCTTCTGCCACTTGTCTTTATGTGCCTGAGTTCCAACGCGCTTGAGATCCGTATTAAAGAACGTCCGCGTCATCTGCCATTGCTGGTTCTGCTCTTTAAGCTCCGGCTCTTCGGAAATAACGTGAAGCTCCGGCTTTATCTCTTCGAGCATGCCGCGCCGAATTGGAAACACGTGGCAAAACGGTTCACCGCCTTCAAAACGCACGGTCGCGTTGGCTCGCGTAAATACCCAATTCATGGTGAAGGCATAGGGCGCCCAATCGGTCTCGATGATACCGGACAATGCGGAAATTCCGTCCTTCGGCGAGTTCACAGGGCCTTGAACCATCAGATCAAACCCCGGCTCAGTACGAAACAGGCAAGGAACGTGAAAGGTCAGAACGCCACTACCGAAGTGGCTAAGAGCCGGCGATTGGGTCCCTGCATCGGGTGTGATGGCAATGCTATCCAAACCAGCGGCGCCGCTCCAGGTCGCGGTGAACGCCGAAGGACACAATAACTCCCAGCCGTGCGCATTGGCGATGTTCAGTGGCAGGCAACGATAAGCGAAGCGGTCTGGCGTTGCGTCCATCCAAGCACGATCGACAGGCGCGGGACGCAATTCCACTCGCTGCCCCTCAAGCACGTAAACCCGCAGCCTCATTCGAATTTCCCTTTTTTATCAAGGATGGGCGGAGACCTATATC
>JBEKSB010000320.1:0-3749 GCA_049517455.1 Xanthobacteraceae bacterium | reverse complement strand
ACGCCCTCCTTTCGCTGATGAACGATACGCAGATGCAAGTCCTGGCGCAGATGCAATGGATGGGAGAGTGCCCGGCGCCGTGGCAAATCAATTCGGAAGTCGGGACTTTGGCCGGCGATGCGCCGCCGGGCGGCAAAATGTTCCGCTTCTTGCGCTACGATGTGCGGCTGGAGAAGGATTGGCTGGCGCGCGAACTCAATTACCAGGTAGATGACGAACTACTCGGCCGCCTGCGCGGCATGGACGATCCCGGCACCGTTCACCGGCTCTACGAAATCGGCGGCCTTGCCGCCGAGAAACAGGTGAAAATTGAGCACCTTGTGCGCTGAAACCACGCGGCGAAGCTCTTGACCTTGTTCCCGCATGCCGATTAGCCTACGTCGCAACGGCGTGGGGGTCGTTATGTGGGTACGCGTGAGGCTTGCCGGCGCATGTCTCGCCGGCACGTTGCTTACTGCGCTGTTGAGCGCGTGCGCCGTCGTCGACCCGGTCGACAACCGCTATGATACCGTTGCGCGCAGCCTTGCCAAGGCGCGCAACGAGCAGATTTTTGTCAATCTTGTCCGCGCCAGTCACGACTACCCGCTCAGCTTTGTCGTCATTTCCAACGTCACGCCGACGATGACGAATATCTCGACCTTTGGGCTACCGTCATTCCTGTTCGGCCCCCCGGCAGGATTCGGAACCGCGGCGGGAGCCATCGCCTCGTTACCGACTACGTCGCCGGGGCGCGACGTTATTTTCGGCAACACGACAGCCTCGAACTCCACCGCTATCGGCACCAACTTCAACGTGTCAACGCAGGAAACGAGCGCGTTCTACCAGGGCTTTTTGAGGCCGATCGATTTGCAGACCTTGGATTATTTTATTCGTCAGGGCTATCCGCGGGAATTGTTGTTTTGGCTGTTCACCGACGCGTTTGCGCTCGATTACCACGGCCACAAGGTCGGCTATCATTACGCGCCGCCGGACGACTACGGTTGCAGCAAAGAAGACCCCAAACATCGCTGCTTTGTCGATTGGGTTCGCAATGCCACGCTGGCGGGCCTGACTGTCGAGGAAAAGACCCTGCGGAAGTCTGCGAGCTCCGGCCCAACGCAGGGTGGCGAATCCAGTGCCTCGGCCGCTAAAACCTCAACGACAATATTTGCCCGCTTCTGCTTCAATGAAGTATTGGCGCGGCAGGCGCAAGCACTCGTCACACCCGCGGAAGTGCAAAAAGCCACGCACGAACTCGACGTAGGGCCCCACGAGCTTTTTGGCTCGGATCAGACATGCGGATCCCCGCTTTGGCATCCCGAAGAAAAACAGGATCAACCCCAGTCCGACATCCTTCCGCTCGCATTTCCCAGAAGCAACCTCACCTTCGCGATTGTTCCCCGATCAGCCTATGGCGTGTTCGAGTTTCTCGGAACGCTCATGAAGATCAAGAGGCAGCAACTTATGGCCGCGAAGCAAGACGGCGCCGAGGTACAAGTTTCTCCCGCGTACATTCCGCCAAATCGAACATATGCGCTCGAGCGTCCGACGCTGATCACGGTGCATGAAGATCCGGAACTCCTCCAGGTCATGCAGAACCTCGGCGGGGATTGTTTCGTGCATACCTGGTTCAGCGACGGCGAATACTGCGTGCCGGAGCAGGCCGCGACGACAAAGCGCATTTTTGCGCTACTGGCGCAGTTGATCGCCATTCAGACCGCGGCCGGCGATCTTTCGATCACGCCGATTGTGCGGGTTATTCAATAGCCAACGTCAGGTGTAGCAAAAGTCCGATCAATCCGCTCAGATCGCCCGCTACTTCGCCTGCGCTCCGGCTAGGTCATCCAGCCGCTTCAGCTCGAGCTTGGCGGCTGCGTGTTGGACGAAATTATACGGGCAGTGATCCACTGCGGATTGGAACAGCGGCCGGGCTTCCACCTGCGCGCCTTTCTCGATCTGGTAAACGCCGATGAAGAAATTGGCCTCGCAGGATTGCGCAACGCGCGTGCTCTGCTGGTCAGCTGCCGAAGCCGCCGTTTGTACTTCGTCGGGATTCATCAAACCAAGAAACAGAGCAACAATGGGCCATGGCCATTGGGTGCGGTCGATGTTCTTTGCATTCGCAGCAATCTCGTCGGCATCATTCTGACCGGCGCGCGCGCGGACGACATGCAGCCACATGACGTAATAGGGGTAGGCTGGTCTGAGCTTCAATGCCATTACCGCATCATCTGCTGCCGCGGCGGCGTCATTCATATAGAGCTTAGCCAGCGCGCGGCGCCAATAGATCTCAGAATTGTCAGGCGTCTTTCCAATTTGAACCGCTGCGTCGAAATTGCTCAAAGCCTCCTCCGTCCGCCCCAAGTCAAACAGCACTTCGCCGACTTTGTTGTCAAAAATCGACAGGTCGCGCTGCCAGCCGGCATTGCCGGGATTCGACTTCGCCACGCGGTCCACGATGGCGAGACCCGCTTGATAGGAGCCGAGCGCCGCCGGCAGATCGCCCTGCGCCACCTGCACGCCGCCGACCTCGTCGTACGACACGAACAGGCCGCGCTGCCAGCCGGCATTGCTGTGGTCGGACTTCGCCAGGCGGTCAAAGATGGCTCGCTCCGCCTGATAGGAGGTCAGCGCGGCCGGCAGATTGCCCTGCGCTTTCTCCACGGCGCCGGCCCTCTCGTGCGACACCGCCAGATCGCGCTGCCAGCCGGCGTTGCCGGGATCGGACTTCGCCAAGCGATCTATGATGGCGAAGTCCGCCTGATAGGATTTCATCGCCTCGGGCAGATTGCCCTGGTCCTTCTGCAGGTTGCCGAGCCTCTCGTACGACAGCGCCAGATCGTGCTGCCAGGCGGCATTGCCGGGATCGGACTCCGCCAAGCGAGCCATGATGGCGACGTCCGCCTGATACGAGGTCAGCGCGGCCGGCAGATTGCCTTGCGCCGCCTGCACATCCCCAACCCTGCTGTACGAAGCCCCCAGGTCGCTCTGCCAGCCGGCATTACCGGAATCGGACTTCACCAGGCGGTCCATGATGGCAAGGCTTGTCTGATAGGAGATCAGCGCGTCCGGCAGATTGCCCTGCACCCGCTGCACGTCGCCGATCATCTCGTACGAAACCGCTAGGTCGCGCTGCCAAGCGGCATTGCCGGGATCGGACTTCGCCAGGCGTCCCGCGATGGCGAGGCCCGCCTGATAGGAGGTCAGTGCGGCCGTCAGATCGCCCTGCTCCACCTGCACGTCCCCGACCTTGGCGTACGACACGAACAAGTCGCGCTGCCAGGCGGCATTGCCGGGATCGGACTTCGCGAGGTGGTCCATGATGCCGAAGCCCGCCTGATAGGAAGTCATCGCTGCCGGCAGATCGCCCTGCGCCTTCTGCACGCCGCCGACTTTCTCGTATGATACCGACAGGTCGCGCTGCCATTGCGCATTGCCGGGATCGGATTTCGCCAGCCGGTCAAAGATGGCGAGGTCCGCTTGATATGAGGTCAGCGCGGCCGACAGATTGCCCTGTGCCATCTTCACGTCGCCGATCTTGCTGTAGGACACCGCCAGGTCGCTCTGCCAGCCGGCATTGCCGGGATCGGCCTTCGCCAGGCGGTCCATGACGGCGAGGCTCGCCTGGTACGAGGTCAGCGCGGCCGCCAGATTGCCCTGGTCTATCTGCACATTGCCGACTTTCTCGTACGACACCGACAGTTCGCCCTGCCACTCGGCATTGGCGGCATCGAACTTCGCCAGGGAGTCTCTGATGGCGAGGCTCGCCT
>JBEKSB010000319.1:0-3778 GCA_049517455.1 Xanthobacteraceae bacterium | reverse complement strand
GCGTCGTCGAACAGCTTACGGCGCAGCAGATAGAACAACGCGTCCGACGGCACATCGCCAGAGCGCGTCGCCATAGGCAGGCCTGACACGGCGCCAAGACCCATCGTGGTTTCGACGCTGCGCCCGTCCAGCATCGCGCACATGCTGGTGCCGCCGCCGAGATGCGCGGCGATTACGCGCCGTGCCTGCGGTGCGAACTTCGGCACCTGACGGCTGATGTACTCATAGGAAATGCCGTGGTAGCCCCAGTGCCGCACCCCGGCATCGCGCGCATCCTTTGGCAAGGCGTAGATCTGCGCCACCTCCGGCATGGTCCGATGGAACGAGCTGTCGAAACAAGCCACCTGCGGCAGGCCGGGGAACGCCTCGGCCAGCGCGCGGGCTCCTAGCACGTTGTAGGGCTGGTGCGACGGCTCCATGACCACAAGCGAATCGAGATACGCCAGCACGTCGTTCTCGATCCGCGCCGGCGCCTCGAACCGGGTGCCGCCGAGCACGACGCGGTGGCCGGCGGCTATCACCTTCCGGTCACCCAGATTGGCTTCCAGCCAGGTGATGACGAAGTGTAGTGCTGTTTTGTGGTCGATCGCGCGATTTTTGCCCCATTCATGCACGCCCAATTGCTTGCCAGCGGCGTTTGTGACGACAAAATGCGGATTATTTTCCATCCTGTCGATCTGGCCGCGGCAAAGCAGCGGCAGCGCCCTAGTCGCGTCCACCGCGTAGGCGCCAAACTTCAGGCTGGTGGAGCCCGCATTGACCACGACGATGGCCTCGCTCATGGCCGATCACTCCGCGGTTTCAGGCGACAGGATGGTGGGATCGCGCGTCAGCGTATCGGCGTAAAGCACGGCGGCGGCAGCCGAGAAGCGACGCGCCGCGGCGGTGTCGGCACGGCTGGTCAGGATCACCGGCACCCGCGCACCGACGACAAGGCCTGCGATCTGCGCATCGGCCATAAATGCGAGATTCTTGTAGACCATGTTGCCGGCTTCGATGTTCGGCACGATCAGTACATCGGCAAGTCCCGCGATCGGCGATGAAATATGCTTGATCCGCGCGGCTTCGGCATCCACTGCGGCATCGAGATCGAGCGGCCCGTCGACGATGCCGCCGACGATCTGCCCTCGATCGGCCATCTTGGCCAGAATCGCGCCGTCGAGCGTGGCCGGCATTTTGGTCTGCACCATTTCGACCGCAGCCAGCACGGCTACTTTCGGCAGCTTGATACCGAGTGCGCGTGCAAAACCGATCGCGTTCTGGCAGATGTCGCGCTTCTGGTCAGTGTCGGGAGCGATATTCAGCGCGACGTCGCTGATGACGAAGCGGCGCGCGTAGGTCGGCACCGACACCATCACGCAGTGGCTGATCAGCCGTCCGGTGCGCAGTTTTGCTTCCTTCTGCATGATCGCATGCAAAAGCACGTCGGTGTGCAGGCTGCCCTTCATCAGCGCCGCAACCTCACCGCTGCCGGCGGCGGTAGCGGCCTTCAGCGCCGAGTCCTCTGCACCGTCCGTGGCCACGATCCGGCACTTGGCAATGTCGAGGCGCGCCTGATTTGCGATCTGCCGGATCTCGGCCTCGGGGCCGAACAGCACGGGCAGAATCAGCCCGGCCGCGGCGGCCTCCACCGCGCCAGCCAATGCATCGGCGCTGCATGGGTGCACCACGCCGGTCAGCATCGGCTTGAAACCTCGACAGCGTTCAACAAGTCCCTCGAGCCGATGCTCCGCCACCTGGTGTTGTTGCCGCGTCGTCGGCGCCAGAACTTCCAGCATCGCGGTGGCGAAAATCTGACCCGCAGGGTCGGTGCACTGGCCGTCCAGCACGACGATCCCCTGATCCGACCGCTTCTCCCGCACGACGAGTCGCGCCGTCATCGCGGCCCCGATCGGCAATGCACCCTTGACCTGTACCGAGGTTGTGCGGATCGAAGTCCCGGGTCCAGGGAGGTCTGAACCAACCAACGCGGTCAGGATGGCCGTGACGATGCCGGCCGCCCCCTGGCTCTCGCCGGGGCCGGCAAGCATGTCCACTTCGCCGAAGGCGGCGGCCCAGGCCCGCACGTCACCGGCCTGCAACGTGCGCTGGACCGACGCGGTGTCGCCGACGGCGATCTCTTTGAACGTCTTGTTCACGATGGTTTGCATGGCTGCGTATACGTCCAACAGGTGCGTGATCGAGCGGCTTCCGCTCAGTGCGACACCACGGAGCGCCGTGCGGTAGTCCCGGCGAGGGAGGCTGGGCCTGACGGTACAAGAGCCGCTGCCTTCTCAATCGGCACCGCCAGCACCTGCGACAGCCGGGCCAAACGATCGCGCTCCGCAGCGAGCGGGGGATCGCCCGCGCCGACGATCGCGTGCACCTGCTTCAGCAGTTCCTTCCGCGCATCCGCGTCCGGTACCAGGGATGCAAGCGCTTCCACCGCGCGCTCCCGCTCGAGCTGCAGCAGGAAAGCCTGGTCTCGCACCAGCGCCTTGAACTCGGCGAGCGATAGATGCATGAGCTTCTGCCGAGCGACGTTCAACGCGAGTGCGGAGCGCTGGTCGATCATCCGCTCGGCCGCGATGACGTACAGCACGGCGCGAGTCAGCGCTTCGTCGAATCCTCCGGTCCGCAGCTTCGCGGCGTATATATCCGCCTGGGCTTGTCGTGCCGCCAGCTTCTCGGGGGAAGTGCCGGGGAACGGCCGCACCTCGCTGGCCTTGTTGAGGCCGAGGAGCGCCTGCACCAATGGCGAGCCATAAAAGCCGAAGAATATCTGCTCGGCCATTTGGTCACGCGCCACGCGATAGGCGCCCAGGGCGGCCGTGATCTGTTCCGAGATCTGCGCCTGTAGCGCGAGGAACGGATTGTCGGCTTCCGCCGGCCTGCGGGCCGCTGCCACGCCGGCGGCCAGTTGTTGCACGCCCTTCATCCACGGGTTGCGATCGGCGAAGATCGTGTAGCTGAGCCTGAGCGGGTCCAGGGCTTGAGTCAGGTCCGCCGCCGCCTGGTTGGCAAAAGCACGCACCATGGGCTGCATGAAGGTACGGTAGATCGAGAGGTTCAGCTCCGACAGTCGGGCCACAGCGGCGAAGGCGCGGTCGTCCTCGGTGCTGTTGCGGCCGAGCGCGCGGATGTCGTCGAGCGAGCGGGCTTCGAAGCGAGCGATCCAGTCGCCGGTGACGAAGCCGCCCGCGGGCACATCCGCCGGCCGTGGCGAAATGACCATCTCATAGAGGCCAGGCGACAAGCAGTCGATGACGTCCATCAGCTGCACGAATTCCTCGTCCTGCTTCGCACCCACCTTGGCGGAGACGAAGAGGGCGAGATGCCCGATCTTGTGGTTCAGGCAGTACACGATCGTCCGGCCAGTGGCGCGGATGTCGTCGACGTCCCGATACAGATCGAGAATCCAGCCGAGTGTCTGCGGCGGCGGACTGATGTTGTCTTCCGTGGAGGTGAACACGATGATCGGCGAGGTGACGTTGCGGACATCGAAGGTCGTGCCATCATGCGACTGCAGCTGGTTGCGGGTTAGCTTGTCGCCGATAAAGAGGTTGTCCACCAGGAATTGCAGCTCGTCGCCGTTCAGTGCGATGAAGTCGCCCCACCATTTCTCAAATTTTAGGAAGCGCTCCGCTCCGGTGTCGATGTCGGCATAGATCCCATACTGTTTGCCCCACAGCCAATTGGCCGGGTTCAGGACGTCGAAGTTCAGGATCAGCCCGGTGCCATCGAACTTCCCATTGCCGAGGTCGCTGGTCATTGCGGTGAGCCAACTGCCGCCGAGCAG
>JBEKSB010000318.1:0-3780 GCA_049517455.1 Xanthobacteraceae bacterium | reverse complement strand
TTCCTTGTGGTGAGCTTCCAAAAGATCGGCACCTCGGCCATCCAGTCGCGTGCGACCGCCGGAGTCGCCGGCACGACTTACATCTTTTGCCTGCCGGGCTCTCCGGGCGCCTGCAAGGACGCCTGGGACGAGATCTTGGTGCACCAGCTCGATTACCGCTATGGGCCTTGCAACTTCGTCGAGATCATGCCGCGGCTCGACGAGCATTTGCGCCGGCCCAAGGCGAAAGGCGCGACCGTGTAATGCGTTTTTCTCCCGCCCCGCGAAAGCGGGGAGGGGGGACCGCCCGAAGGGCGGTGGGAGGGGTGCGGGCCGCGCCGCTTGCGCAAGCGGTAAGGGCGATGCACTGACCGTCACGTTGTTTGATTCTCCCGGAACGGCAATGAAGCTCTGATTCAGACGCCCCCTCCACCACGCTGCGCTTGGTCTCCCTCCCAGCATCTGCGAGGATAAGCGAAACCGTTCCCGCGACGCATGCGCGCCCGGGTTTTGCCAACACCATTCGCAAAACCGTCCTTCGGAGCAGGATCGCGTCACGCCTTGCCAACCTCGCGGCGTTATCGGCAAGCCCGCTGGCGTGGCCCAACACCTTGTTCACCCCGCCGCCGAATCTTCTCCCGACAAGCCCTGTTCCTTTTTCAAGTCTGGTGCCGATGGCGAGAAGCTTGTCGGGAGACAATCCGTTTACGACAGCGTTGGCACCGTCGTTGACCGAGTTGTCGAGCGCGTATAGGTGTCTCCCTTTTCCCGTGCGAGAGGGTCTCTTGTGGAGGCCAGCATCCAGCATTAGGCCAGCGTGTGGGGTGGATTTCGCGACAGCAGGCTTGACCCGCATATCCATGCCGACGATCGGCTACGCGGCACCTGGCAAACAAGCGCACTGTCACCGCAATCGGCGTAATTCGAAACCACTGCGCCCTTTGGATTCCGGGCGCCTCGCTGCGCGGGGCCCCGCAATGACGGCTTGGTTTACAACTCCAAATCCCAGTGCTCGCTCACCACGGGCCGGCCCCAGCTTCGGTGCTGCTCGGAGCGCATGAGCTTGAATCCGGCTTTCTCATAAATGTGCCGCGCGGCGGTGAGCACGCGGTGGGTCCACAGCGTGATCTTCTTGTAGCCCGCGCGCCGCGCGAAGCGGATGCATTCGTCGGTGAGGCGCGCGCCGAGCCCCAGTCCACGCGCCTTCGGGTCGACCAGCAGCATGCGGATGCGGGCGATATTCTCCGAATCCTTGACCAGCATGATCGAGCCGACATTCTCGCCGTCCATCTCGGCGATCCAGCAGCGCTCGCGCTTCGGATCGTATTTGTTGACGAAGTCGGCGACGATTTGCCCGCAGAGTCCCTCGAACGGCTCGATCCAGCCGTATTCCTCGGCGTAAAGCTCGGCGTGGCGCTTGACGATCCAGCCGAAATCGCCCGGCTTGGGCGCGCGCAATGTGTATTGGTGTTGCTGCGGGGGATGGTCCGGCGTTGTGCCGCCGAGCAGCGTTTCGATCGTATTCATCGCCGCGATCAGCCGGGCCTGGTCGGCCGGCGCGAGCCAGCCGAGCATCGCTCCGGTTTCGTGTTGCGAGCGCTGCTCCAGCGGCGCGAAAGCCTTTCGGCCGCGCGGTGACAGCGCCAGATGGCTTTGCCGGGTGTCGCGCGCGGAAGCCGTACGTTGGATCAAGCCGCGCTTTTCGAAATTCCGCAAAGTCCGGCTCAGATAGCCGGCGTCGAGATCGAGCGCCCGGCCGATATCGCTCGCGGTCGGCGAGCCGCCGTTCGCGATCTCGTAAAGCACCCGTGCTTCGCCGAGCGAGTAGGGGCTGTCGAGATAAGTTTTGCGCAACACGCCGAGCTGCCGCGTGTAGAAGCGGTTGAAACGGCGCACGGCGGTAATGCGGCCTTCGCGGTCCGGGACGGTCACGGACCGAAGCGTCAACTAGATACTTGACTAAGTCAAGTATCTGGTTGACGGAGCGGTATCGTTATCGAAAGCCGGCTCCAGCTCTTCCGGATCGTGCTCTAGGCGGCCTGAAAGGTCCGGGTCGACAGCATCACCATCCTCCGCCGGCCGATCCGGCGGAGGAGATCGGCCTCGGGATCGTTGGCGTGCTCGTAATGGCCGCCGATTTGTTTGTAGAAATCTTTCGAGATGATGAGGCCCTGTTCCGGGCGCGGTCTGGCGCCGAGCGCAGCGGCGAAGAGCGAGAACGCCTCGCGCAGATCGGATCGTGCCGGCGCACCGCGGCGGAATATGGCGGCGCGGGTATCCGGCACCGGTTGTTCCACAAAGGCTCTTGCCTCGCCCGTCCACGGCGTATCGAGGATGGTTCCCGGTCGTAGAAACATGAGCCATGGGGCTCGCGCGGCCGCCGTTGCCGCTTGCAGCCGCCTCCCGAGAGGCCCCTCCAGTACGAGGAAATTGCAACCGGCGACATCGGCGACCGCCGCCGTGTCGTCGCGGGAGCCGGCGTCGGCCACGAGCACTTCGCTGATGAGGCCCGCCGTTGCTCCAGGCACGAGCGCGGCAAGCGTCCGCATGAGCGCCCGTTCCGACTCAAATGTCGCGATGATGACGCTCAGCATTCGCTACCGATCGCGGCGCCCGGTGGTGCTTGGTTCGGCGGTTCCTGCGCAGATTTACGGCCCCCGGCGATCGTTTCCAACCCTTCGGGTGTTCACGACAAATTGTTCTTGTTTTGTTCACTTCGGCACGTTAGCTTTGCACCATGATCCGATCCTCCGCCTTGAAACGCCCGCCGGCGCCGCTGCCCTCTACGCCGGCGGGCGAAATCGGAACTGCCGTCGACCGCGATCGGCGGCGTGGCCGCGGTACAACGTCTAACGCCACTGGGCGCTACGAGCCGCTTGCCCGGGTCGTCTTTGATGACGGCTGGCAGAATCTCGATGATCTGCCGCCGTTCAAGACCAGCGTAACGGTCGATGCGACGCGGAAGATCATCACCCGTAACGAGTCCCCCGACATTTCCTTCGACCGCTCGATCAATCCCTATCGCGGTTGCGAGCATGGCTGCGTGTACTGTTTCGCGCGTCCGACGCATGCGTATCTCGGATTGTCGCCGGGCCTGGATTTCGAATCGAAGCTGTTCATGAAGCCCAACGCGCCCGAATTGCTGGAGCGCGAATTGTCGGCGCCGGGCTACGCTCCCAAGATCATAGCCATCGGCACCAATACCGATCCTTACCAGCCGATCGAGCGCCAGCACCAAATCATGCGCCGCATCCTCGAAGTGTTGGAGCGCGCGGGTCATCCCGTCGGCATCGTGACCAAATCGGCACTTGTGCTGCGGGACCTCGATATCCTCGCGCGCATGGCCAAGCGCGATCTGGTCAAGGTGGCGATTTCGGTGACAACGCTCGATGCGAAATTGGCGCGGACCATGGAGCCGCGCGCGTCGACGCCGCAGCGGCGGCTCGATGCGCTGCGGCAATTGGTGAAAGCCGGGGTGCCTGCCTCGACGCTGGTCGCGCCGGTGATCCCGGCGATCAACGATGCCGAAATCGAACGCATTCTCGATGCGGTCGCGGCCACAGGCGTGCGCCATGCCGGCTACGTGCTTTTGCGGCTGCCGCTCGAAGTGCGTGACCTGTTCCGCGAGTGGCTGATGGCGAACTTTCCCGACCGCCATCGCCACGTGTTCAAGCTGATCCGCGATATGCGCGGCGGCAAGGATTACGATTCCACCTTCGGCACCCGCATGACCGGCAAAGGCCCGATCGCCTGGATGATCGGCCGCCGTTTTGAGGTCGCCTGCGAACGGCTCGGTCTCAA
>JBEKSB010000317.1:0-3829 GCA_049517455.1 Xanthobacteraceae bacterium | reverse complement strand
AATGTTCCGCCGATTGACCTCGGCGGCATCAAGCTGGCGGAATTCGGCCAAGGCTCGGGCCTGCGCGGCTTGCCGGGCGATTTCACGCCGCCGTCTCGCTTCGTGCGCGCCGTGGCTTTTTCACAATCCGCGGTCCGCTCCGATACGGCGGTGCAGGCCGTATTGCAGGCGTTCCATATTCTCAACAATTTCGATATTCCGTACGGCGCGGTTCGCGAAGTGGATAGGGGCCAGATGCACGCCGAAGCCACGACCTGGACCAGCGCGGCCGATCTGAAGAACCTGCGCTGGTATTTCAAGACTTATGACGATCAATCGATCCGTAGCGTCGATGTAGCCAAAGCCTTAGCCGCGGCGCAGGACAGGATCAGGTTCATCAAGATGGACTCGCGGCAGCCGATCAGCGACGTGTCTACTAATTTCAAATGAGCTGAGGGTATGTCCCTTTATTGTTACGGCCCATATCTGTCTGCTTGCGCCGTCGCAGAATTAACAAATTAATTAACGGATTTCCAGCCGGCAAAAAGCGGCGACAATTTGGCGTCGCCGGCCGCTCACCAAATACTTGCTATGCGTATTAGGGCAGCTCAAAAAATCATAGAGATGCTATGACGCCCCTACGCCTCGCTGTTCAGCGAGGCGTTTTCATCTGCTTAGCCTCGTCCAAGCCTCACGGTTTGGGCGAGGTCTTTGTTTGCGGGTGGAACAAGACCAGTAAACACTAGGAGTGTTCGAATGAAGTTGACGACCTTAATGGCCGCACTCGCTGTCGCGGTGACATTTGCGCAATCCGCACAAGCGCGGGAGCATCAACAGCGGCATGGCGTTTATGACCGCCATAGCGGGTACCACGAGGCGAGGCGCCATGCCGTTGCGCACCGTTACGCGCCGGCACGGAATCAAAATGATAATTCAGCCTGGAGCTACCAAAATTCGGCGGCGCAAGCGTTCGCATGGTCGTCTCCGCGGGCCACCTATCGTGGCGGATATGGCGGACGCCCGCGCGCCTGGTGCGGCTGGCAGATGCGGCAGCTGGTTGGCAGCGATCCCGGCCTGCGATTCAACTTGGCGCGCAATTGGGCGGAGTGGGGACACGCCGGCCCGGCGGGCGTTGGTGCGATAGTCGTCTAGGCGCACCATGTCGGCAAGATCGTTGGCCAGGAAAATGGCATGTGGGTCATTGAATCCGGCAATGACGGCAACAGGCTGCGCACCCGCCCGCTCTCGATCGCCCACGCGATCGCCATCAGGTGGGGCTGAGCGAATCTTCGTCGCTCTTCAGTGGAGAGCGAGAACGGCCGCTCGGGAAACCGGGCGGCCGTTTTCGTTTGGTGGGGCGACGGTGGTGATTAGATGCTACAGTGCCGGCTGGAGAGCCATCGATCCGATCTCCGTCCACACCGAGTTCCAAATGACGGATATCCTGAAAACGCCGCCGGAGCGTTTCGCCAACCTGCCCGGCTTTGCCTGGCGCGCCCACGGCCGCGATGATCTGCCGGGGTATTCCGGCCTGGCGATGTCTTATGTCGACGAGGGACCAAAAACTGCGCCAGTGTTTCTCAGCCTGCACGGTCAGCCGACCTGGAGCTATCTCTATCGGCGCATGATCCCGTATTTTCTGGCGGCGGGCGGCCGCGTGGTGGCGCCCGACTTCTTCGGCTTCGGGCGCTCGGACAAGCCCGCCGACGACGCGGTTTACACCTTCGACTTCCATCGCGGCAGCCTGCTTGCCCTCCTGCGCGCGCTCGATCTCAACGACGTGACGCTGGTGGTGCAGGACTGGGGCGGTCTCCTCGGCCTGACGCTGCCGATGGAGATGCCCGAGCGCTTCAGCCGGTTGATCGTGATGAATACGGCGCTGCCGACCGGAGAGGCGCCGCTGCCCAAGGGATTTTTGGATTGGCGGGCGTTCTCGAACAGCCAACCGGACATGGCGATCGGCAAGTTGATGGCGCGGGCGTGTCCGCAGCTGTCGCCGGCGGAGGCCGCCGCCTACGACGCCCCCTACCCGGACGCGCGCTATAAAGGCGGCGTGCGCCGCTTTCCCAATCTGGTGCCCGAATTCGCCGACAGCGACGGCGCCGCCACCGAGCGCGCCGCCCGCGACTTCTGGCGCAACCAGTGGCAAGGGCGAAGCGTCATGGCGATCGGCATGACCGATCCGGTGCTCGGGCCTCCGGTGATGCGCGCCCTGCATCGCGACATCCGCGGCTGCCCGCCACCGCTCGAATTCGCCACGGCCGGGCATTTCGTACAGGAATGGAGCGACGAGGTTGCGCCGGCCGTGCTCGCGGCGATCGAGACCCGGTAACGGTTCCGGAACTGCGCAACGCACGGGTGCCCTTCGCAATTGGCGAAAGTTCGCGATAGGCTTTCGCTGCGATTGGGAGGGGGCGATGAACGATGTTTTGCGCGAGCGGCTCAGCACGCTTTACGCTGCCGTTAAATTGGGTCAGCTCGATTTTGTATTGAATGCAGTCGATGATGATATCGAATACATCAGCTACTCACCGATTAAGGTGTCTCCCTTTCTCGGACATCGTCGTGGCAAGGTGGCGATGTCTGCGGTATTGCGAGGCGCTCACCTCGCATTTGATTTCGTCAGTTGCGAGCCAGTTTCGATGGTGATCGAATCTGAAAATGCCGCCGTTATCGTGTTTACCCGCGCCGTCAATCGCATCACCGGTCGATCGATTCAGGGAGTGCTTGCTCACTTTATGCGTTTTCGCGACGGTAAGATCGTCGAGTTGCGAGAATTCATGGATTCATTTCGCGCCGCTGAACAGGCGCTTGGACGCGAATTTGTGTAAATTAATTTCTCTGCAGCAAATAACATTGGTTGCCGGTCGAAGCCGCAGCCGCTCGCGACGTATAAGGCCGAGCGCATGATGACGTGAACGCGTCTTGTTTTCGCAGCCGTGTTGTTTGTTGGATCAGCCGAACAAACGTGATTCAACTGCCCCCCACAATCGTCATTTGCCTCGGCTTTCCACCGTTTTCCGGCAGTCGTCGCTGAGCTTGTCCTTCTGACCGGCAAGACAGCCAAGGATACGTCCGCCGCCGTGCTCGACACCGGCGCAGAGTCGTTCGGCGTCGGCGCGGCACGCTCCTCGATTGTGCGATTGGCCTTCCTGCGCAAGCGCCACGGAGGAAAAAGATGCAAATGCGATGTCAGAAATCAGGGCAATATGGCGTATCATTGGTTTGCTTCCGTTCAACGCATCGCCCCTCTTTTTTTCTGATCGATGTTTATGTCATGCGTGGGGCCGTGGATATTCTGTCCAAAAATTAATGCGGCAGTTTTGCTCACGCCGTGACTCCAGACTGCAATGAAAGCGACACCCAAAAAGGAAACCCAATGCCCAAGGTGATCTACGAAAAGGACGGGAGGATCGGGCGCATCACGCTCAACCGACCCGAGGTCATGAACGCCATCGACGACGACGTGCCGGTCGAGCTCGCTCGCTGCGTCGAGACGGCAAACGCCGACCCGGACGTTCACGTCATCATTCTGTCGGGCGCCGGCGAAGCATTCTGCGCCGGCTATGACCTGACCTATTACGCGCAAGGAAGCGGCGGGACCGGCGTCACCCAGAAAATGCCGTGGGACCCGATGAAGGACTACGCCTTCATGATGCGGAACACCGAGCTGTTCATGAGCGTGTGGCGCTCCTACCGGCCGGTGATCTGCAAGGTGCACGGCTATGCGGTCGCCGGCGGCTCCGACATTGCGCTTTGCGCCGACATGATCGTCATGAGCACCGACGCGCGGATCGGCTATATGCCGACGCGGGTGTGGGGATGCCCGACCACGGCGATGTGGGTCTAT
>JBEKSB010000316.1:0-5173 GCA_049517455.1 Xanthobacteraceae bacterium | reverse complement strand
CAAGTCCAAAGAACAAGGTTTCGGCATCGATCGCCCTCCAAAAATCGAATCGATGCCGCCAGACCCGCTCATCCAAAGACCCGCGGGAATCCCCCGATTCAACTAAGCCGAGATATGCTCTAGTGTGCCGGCGGCGGCGGTATTTCGGCTGGCGGCCGCGTTGTTTCAGCCGGCGGCGGCGACACCGGCGGAGGCACTGAGGGCGGTTGCTCCACAGGCGCCGGGCGCACCATCTTTGGCACTTTTCTCCGCGGAGGGCGGACAGCGGCCGCCTGAGCGGGCGGAGCAGGCGAAGATACCTTTTGGCTGACATTCCGTTCAGCTGCCTGAAGCGTCGCGATGTCCTGAGCCATTTGCTCTTGTTTGCTTGCGATTTGCTCCACGGCACGCCGAACGATGGCGAGATCGCTTATCACGGCCTGGAGTTGCTGCTGTAGCTCACGAGATACATCGGCCAACGCTGGTGCTGCTCCCGACTGAGCGACAGCCTCCGTTTGATCTGATGATTTGGGAGCCCGCGCCGTCGCCGGATCGGAGCCAACTGACGACTTGTGACGCGACAGGGACGACACCCATGTCAGCCATGAATGACCCAAAACGCTAAACATCTTCTTTGCCTCGTCATCCCGGTAGGCCTGCCACGCAACAGCAACCATTGCGGCAAATATCAAACTGTAAACAAAGGTCCGAAATACTCGCCTTCCGACCGAGGGTTTGTTATCGGAAATTTCTTCAATGACGGCTCGTTGGTTCGGGTTGATCGGGGGCTCCTGCGATGCAATGTTTGGAGAGATATAAGAATTCTCCCCGGCGGTATCATTCAGGCCTAAAAATGCCTTTCGATTTCTATCAGCCTGGGCTTCTTGGACCATCCATTCCTTGAAGGAACGCAGTACATTGTCGTGGTCATCGTGCTGTACGTTGTGAGCTTGACTTTGCAAACTAACCATTGTCAGCGTTCCTTCGCCGATAGCGGGTGTTGGCGAACCGACCGGCTAGCTGCTCGGGCGCCGCGCCGGCGCCGCCAACCGAATTCCCAAAATAGAAATCGGCGGCGCTCGGCTCCGCCTCGCCGTACGACGCCATTATGCTGTGACAAAAGGAAGGCAGTCCCGCGGCCGATTTCGAACCCATACAGATATGCGGTCCACCTCGCCGACGAGGCGACCACCGACGCCGCCGTGGGCCGCATTAACACTCGTTTGGCCGTTTCCCGCGCGAAACGATCATCGGAAATATCGCTGGCCCCACGTGGCGCGTTAACCATTCTTTTCGCGATTCCTCGCGCGCGAGGCGGAGCCGAGCGGCGGGGGCGCGTTAACCATTCTTTTCGCGATTCCTCGCGCGCGAGGCGGAGCCGAGCGGCGGGCCGAATCCGGCCCGAGCTTTGGACCGCGGCGCCGGCCGATTTCTTTTTGACTTGATCGACGGCAGCGAGCGGTCTCCGCCGTGTGCTCTCTCTAAGATTTCGGGCTGGCGGGATGGTGCTCTTTATCCCTTGGCACGTGGCTGCCGAGCGCCGCGCCGGTTCATGCCCGAGCTGGAGGCCACGGCGCCGCCGATTCCTTTTTGGTTTTATCGGGTGGTGGCCGGCGCGGCCGAGCCATGGGGTCAGCTTCGCCGACGGCGGGCTTACAACAACACGGTGAGCATTCAGCGTTGACCATATTCTCGCCCCTCGCGCGCGCGCGCGCGCGAGGCTGGGCGGCGCGATGCTGCTCGACCTGCTCGAGCCGCCTGGGCGGTGCAGCGGCTGCTGGCCGCACGATGGTGAGGTCGACGGCGGCGCCGTCGCCAGTTCTTTTTCGCGGAATTCTTTGTTCGCAGATTCGGGGCGACGATGGAGCTCGGGCGGTGCGACCGATGATGACATCGGCTTCGCCGGGTCGGGACGGCGGCGATGGTGACGGCGCCGGTCGAGCGCGCAGCGAGGTACCGGGTCGTCGACAACGATCGCCAAATTCCGCAGCACTGACAGTGGGGACCGCGTTAACCACTCTCGCCGCCGTTTCCCGCGCGCGAGGGGCGCGCCGACCCAGCGAGCTCCGCCAGCAGACCGACCCGGCAGCCGGCGCCGGGCGCCGCCGCCGACCCGCGCCGCCCGAGCTCCAGACCGCGCCGCCTGAGCTACGCCGTCGCCGTGGCCAACAGCCCGATCGACAAATCCGCCGCACTGGCCCCGAGAAGGCCGCTGATGCGTTGGGGAACCAGGGGCGCTCCTTTTCTGCAGAATCAGTCAACCAAGATGTCTGGAGGCTGCTGCGGGCCATTAGCGCGGTCGAGTTTCGGACTTATTTTCTCCTCTGAAAAGAAGGCCGCTGATTGGGTGGGTCGCTTCTTTGTCGAGCCGATGCTTTAGGCTAGCCGATGGCGATTAGCGCATCTTTTTGGCGACGTACTGTTTTTCAGAATTCTTTTTGAAGAGTTCTTTTTTCAGAATTCGCGGGCCTCCCGCGTATTGACGATGAAGTAGGTGAACGCGAGGCCTTTTGCTCCGTCATCGGGGCGAGCGTTGGCCGCGCGTGGGGCGCTCCGTGCGACCCGCGAACAGACGTCTCATAGGGCGCTCCCGACAACGCTTGCCCCGCCGCTCGCACGCAGGCTCCTTGGCCGCTCTTGCGTAGCTCTCGCGCGCGAGACAGGCTCGGGACCTATCTGTAAGCTACGGGGTCAAGGTCGCAATCACCGCGCTTGGCACAATCGCCGCAGCGGTGGGGGTTGCAGACTGCTCGAACTAGCAGGCGTGCTGCGCTGCGCGCAGATCGCAGTCTGTTCTACACGTCAGGTTGCTTAGTTAAGGCCAATCCGCCGGCGATCTACGACCGTGGTGAAGCCGTCACTTTATTTGCTATGACGATCCGCCAGCGTGTGGAAAACAGATCACGAAGCGCGTTCCATAATAGCGAACTATGCGAACGGGACATCGGCTGTTTGGTGAAAAGCGCGTTGACCGGCGCAACATCGTTGCGAGCTGGCTGAGCGCATCGCGACGATCTTCAATTAAGGAATAACGTTGGCAAAACGGTGTGCCGTATCGAAGCGGCCGTTTCGAAATTGGTTGTCAGGCCCGCAACTTATTTAGCAGCGCCTTCGCCTCTTTCAGATCGAGCGTGTCGAAGCCTTCGGTGAACCAGCCGTAGACCGGAGCGAGCAGTTCGCGGGCTTGCTGCGCTTTACCCTGAGAACGCCAGAGCCGCGCCATGCTCATCGCCGCGCGCAGTTCCCAGGACTTTGCTTGCTGCAGTCGCGCGCCCGCGAGCGCGCGCTCGAAATATGCTTCCGCTTTCGCCGCATCCGGCTCCGGCGACAGCAGCACGATTTCTCCGGCGATGCGATTGACCTCAGCCTCGCACCACTTTTCCTTGGTTGTTTCCATCGTTGTCATTGCTTCGCTGATGCTGCGCCAGGCATCATCGAACTGGCCGAGATCAGCGTTGGCCTTAGCCAAACAGGCGAACCAGAACGTGATCCATGTTGTCGCTCCTGTTGCCCTTAATGCGGTGATACCAGTGGCAATCGTGCGGACGGCGTCTGAAGCTCTATCGGTGAGGCCATAAAGCGAACCTTGCATCAACATTCCGAGAGCCTTCCAGAAAAGTGCACCTTTTTCATCCGCCAAGGCCACGAGTTCATCGACGAGCCGGGCTGCCGCCGCGTATTCGCCGCACTGGATATTAGGGCGTAATGCGTGAAGCAGTGCGAACATCAAAGTCGCTGCTTGGCCAATCTCGCGCGCATCATGGACAGCAAGATCAGCGTCCGCGAGCGCAGCGGCGGGATACCCGAGTATCCAGAGCGCTAACGACCGAAAGGACAAGTTTGAGACCCCAGCGTCTTGGCCAAATCGCGCCGCCAGCGGACGATGCTCGGCAGGATCGTAAAGCGCGACGGCTTGATCGTAGTGCGCCCGGCCTTGTGCGATTTCTCCAGTACTCATTAAGGCAGTGCCCACGAGGCGATGCCCAACCATGAGCGGAGCCGCTGTTCCGTGCTTCTGGGCCAATGCGAGAAATTGCGCGGCGAGCTCGCGCATAGCGTCGCCGTTGAACGCCACGTAGCTTGCGGTGCAGAAACCGTAGAGAACTGAGAACAAAGGCAGTGGATCTTCTGGAGGCTCGCCAAGGGCTTCAGCTTGTTCGATCAGGAGGCGTGCCCGCTCCGCAGCCGCCTTGGTTTCTGGCGCCGCATATCCTTTGACGTGGAGGAGTGGGGTTATGAGCGCGACCTGGAGCTTGATCTGCTCGCGGCGCAGAGTTGGCGTAGCGGGCAGGGTTGCGATCTGATCGAGCGCACGGGTGAGCTGCACCACGGCTTCGACCAGGGCCGACCGGTCCAACGACCGTTGTCCCGCTTTGCCCCACAGGTCCGCCGCTTTCTCGATCAGCCCGGCCTCGGTGCAGTGACGCGCCAGCAACTCGGGCTGATTGTTGGCGATCTCGGCGAATTGGTGCTCAAGGGTTTCGGCGATACGGGCGTGCAGAGCGCGTCGTGGCTCGCGCAGCAACGTGCCATAAGCCGCATCCTGCACCAGGGCATGCTTGAACAGGTAGCTCGCATGCGGCGGCACGCCCTGCCGGAACAGCAAGCCGGCGGCAACGAGACGGTCGAGCGCCGATTGGAGTTCCGCCTCCGGCTTGTGCACGACAGCCGCCAACAAAGCATGGGAAAACTCACGCCCGATTGCCGCCCCGATCTGCGCCACCTCCTTGGCCGGGCCGAGCCGGTCGAGCCGCGCCATCAGCGACGCGTGCAAGCTCGCGGGGACCGCCAGGGCCGGAGACGGAACCGCGGCGGCGGTACGCCGGGCTTCGCCCTCGCCCTCCGCCTCCAGCACCGCCTTCGTCATTTCCTCCACGAACAGCGGAATGCCGTCGGTGCGCTCGATGATGTCCTGCCGGATATTCGCCGGGAGTTGTTTGTTGCCGACGACGCGGTCGATCATGGCGTCGATGTCGCGCTGGGCCAGCCGATTGAGGGTGAGGGCGGTCACATGCGGCCGTCCGATCCACGGCGGCTCGAACTCCGGACGGAACGTCACGATCAGCAGCACACGAAGGGTCGCGATCCGCTCAACCGCCCGACCGAACAGTTCCAGGCTCGTGGGGTCAGTCCAATGCGCATCCTCGAAGACCATCAGAACTGGACTGGAGCGTGTCAGCGCCTCGGTCTGCGC
>JBEKSB010000315.1:0-6493 GCA_049517455.1 Xanthobacteraceae bacterium | reverse complement strand
CTGGATGGTCGAGCGTCCGATCACCTCGCGCATCGCGCTTTCGGCGACCGCCTTCACGGTGCCCTCGGGAACTTGGATGTTGAACAAATAGTCGGCGACACGGCTCGGCTCGACGCGCCAAAGCACCGAAAAATCGACGTCGACGATGTTCTCGTCGCCGGTCAGCATCAAACTTTCCTCCGGCAGCTCGCGCACCGAAGTGCCCCGGCGGATGTCTTCGACGGCGCGGATGCCGATGTCGGTCTTGTTGACGCGCAACGCCGGCGGCGTGAGCGCGGTCTCGATCGGATAGGGCAGGTGATAGTTGAGCCCGGGCTGCACCTCGCGGACGAATTTGCCGAACCGCAGCACGACGCCGAGCTCATCGGGCTCGACGCGGAAGAAGCCGGAAAAGCCCCAGAGCACCACCGCCGCCAGCGCAATGAGCGCGATGCCGCGGCTGCCGAGATTGCCGGGCATGAGGCCGCGCAGTCTGTCCTGGCTCCGGCGCAGGAATTCCTCGAGATCGGGCGGCCGCGACCCGCCGCCCGGTTGCTGCGGTCCCGAGCCCCATGGGCCTCGCGATCCCGAGCCCCAGGGGCCACCGCCGCCGCCGCTGGACTGGTTGTTCCACGGCATCAAATCTCTCCTCGCGCCGGCGCAACGCCGGCTTGGTTTTCCGGAGGGGTTATAGGGGAGCGTCCCACCCCTTACAACGCGGCTCCCGCCGCGGACGGGGCGGGCGATACGCGTTCATATGTCACGAAAGTGAAAGCGGCGTCGTCGCCGTGCGCTGCTGCATGTTCATCGCGGGCGATTTCGCGCCAAACCCTCCGATCGATCGTCGGAAACAATGCATCTCCTTCGACCGCGGCGCGGATATAGGTAATGACAAGGCGCGTGGCCAGAGGCAAAGCCTGGGCGTAAATGTCGGCGCCGCCGGCGACAATGATTGCGGCGGCCGCACGGCGCAACGCGTCGCCGCGTGCCGCGGCGAAAGCGGCATCAAGGCTCGGCGCGACGAGAATACCCGGCGCGGCGAATGCGCGGTCGCGGCTCACGGCGATCGTGGTGCGGCCCGGCAACGGCTTGCCGATCGAGAGATAGGT
Source organism: Xanthobacteraceae bacterium (assembly GCA_049517455.1). Taxonomy (GTDB): domain Bacteria; phylum Pseudomonadota; class Alphaproteobacteria; order Rhizobiales; family Xanthobacteraceae; genus BOG-931. The sequence continues at coordinate 5,405 of JBEKSB010000315.1, read as the reverse complement.
CTTGCGCCCCATGACGACGGGCTTGCCCATGGTGAGGGCGCGGAAATGCTGCATGTCCGATTTCAGCCGCCACGGCAGCGCGTTGCCGCGGCCGATCACGCCGTTCTCGGACACGGCGGCGACGAGGACGATGTCCATCCTCACACCGCCACGGCGGCCTTGATGTGCGGGTGCGGCTCGTAGCCTTCGAGCGAGAAATCCTCGTAGTGGAACGAGAACAAATCCTTCACCGCGGGATTAAGCCGCAGCGTCGGCAATGGGCGCGGGCTGCGGGTCAGCTGCAGCCGCGCCTGCTCGAGATGATTGAGATAAAGGTGCGCATCGCCGAAGCTGTGGATGAAGGCGCCGGGCTTGAGCCCGGTCACTTGCGCGACCATCAAAGTCAGCAGCGCGTAGGACGCGATATTGAACGGCACGCCGAGAAAGACATCGGCCGAGCGCTGATAAAGCTGACACGACAGCGCGCCGTCGGCGACGTTGAACTGAAACAGGCAATGGCACGGCGACAGCGCCATGAGATCGTTCTCCGCCGGATTCCAGGCGGTCACGATCAGCCGGCGCGAATTGGGGTTGCCACAGATTTCAGCGATGACGTTGGCGATCTGGTCGATGCTGCCGCCGCCGGGCGTCGGCCATGAGCGCCATTGCCGGCCGTAGACCGGACCGAGATCGCCGTTCTCGTCGGCCCATTCGTCCCAGATGGTGACGCCGTGGTCGTCGAGATATTTGACGTTGGTGTCGCCGCGCAAAAACCACAGCAGCTCGTAGACGATGGATTTGAGATGCAACTTCTTGGTGGTGAGCATCGGAAATCCGCGCGTCAAATCGAAGCGTATCTGATGCCCAAAAATTGAGCGGGTGCCGACGCCGGTGCGGTCGCGCTTCTCGACGCCCTCGGTGAGTACGCGCTCCATCAGATCGAGGTATTGGCGCATCGGTCTGTTCCGACTCCGGGGCCGACTCAGGTGTCATATTTTATGACGCTCAGCTTACAGCAGCGTAACTGTGTCGTTAAGCGGATGGGAACACTTGTTACGTAGAAAGTCGTATCCGAAAGCTCCCTCGCCGCCGCAATGTTCAAATTGAATCCGCTCCATCTGCCGATCGCGATGAAGGCCGTGTTGCTTATCGCGGCACTGGGTGTTTTGTCGATTGCCGCCAACTGGTTCTGCCTGCAGCGGCTCGACGAGCTGGACCGACTCAACGCGATGGTGACGCGGCATTTCGCGCCGGCGCGGCTGGCGCTCGCCGAAGCCAAGGCGGCCATCGAATCGTTCGGCGTCGCCACTTACAAGGTTCATTCCGCCGCGGATCCCGATCAAGCCAAGGAAGCCGCCGAGGAGATCGAAGGCCAATACAACGCCGCCATACGTGCGCTCAACAACGTGCTGACCGACTATCCCGCCGCGATCGACGATGTTCGGCGCATTTTCGACAAGCTGGAGCTTGCTCACGGCATTGCCGTCGATCTCAAAAGCGCGGTCAAGGCCGGCAAAGCGGACGCGGCCAAGCGTATCGTGGATTTCAAGTTCGATCCGGCACCAACGTCCTCGGCGCTAACGCGCGCAGCACCGAGGCGCAAGTGGCCGAACGCAGCGCCTGGATGTACCGGACAACTGTCGGCATTCTCACCGGCGGCACCGCCGCGGCGCTAATCGGTGCATTCCTGCTGACGCAACTTTTCATTACCCGGCCGTTGCGGCGTATGGCGCGGACGATGACGCAGATGGCCGATGGTGTTCTCGGCGCCCCGATCGAAGGCAGCCGGCGCGCCGATGAGATCGGCGCCATGGCGCGCGCGGTCGCCGTGTTCCGCGACAACGCGCTCGCGTTGCGCGACGCCGAGCGCGCGCGTGCCACCGAGCGCAAGCGGGCGGAGGCGGAAAAATCCGCGGCGCTGGAAGCGGTCGCCGGGGCGTTCGAGCGCGACATTCTCGCCATCGCCTCGTCGGTCGGGCACGCGGCTACGGAGCTCGAAGCCTTCGCGCGCGGCATGACGGCGGTTCTGGACGAGTCGCATCGCCACGCCCGTGCGGCCGCCTCGGCGGCGGAGGACACTACGGCAAGCGCGACCAGCGTCGCGGCCGCGATCGAAGAGCTGTCCACCTCGATCGCCGACATCGGCGCGCAGGTCGCCAACGCTTCCGGTATCGTCGAGGAGGCGACGCGCTGCACTGACAGCGCTGTCGCCAACACCTCGGCGCTGGTGACCACGGTGAAGGACATCGATCAGGTCGCCTCGCTGATCACGGCGATCGCCAGCCAGACCAATCTGCTCGCGCTCAACGCCGCGATCGAAGCGGCCCGCGCCGGCGAGGCCGGACGCGGTTTCGCCGTTGTCGCGCAGGAGGTCAAGGCGCTGGCGGCGCAGACCACGAAGGCGCTGGCCGAGATCAAGGACAAGACGATGTCGGTCGGGCAGGTCATCGGGATCGTGCAGAATGCCAACGCGGTGATGGCGAAATCGATGTTGCAGGTGAATGCGATTTCTGGCGCGATCTCCGACGCCATCCATCAGCAGAATTTCGTGGCGCGCAAAATAGCCGAAACGGTAGACGGCGCGGCCGCGCGCACCGGGCAGGTATCGGACAGCATCGCCGGCGTCAGCGAGCTTGTGCACCGGTCGGGACGCGGCGCCGACCAGGTGCTCGCCGCGGCCGCGGAATTGAGCTGCCAAGCCGCCGCGCTGACCCGCGACGCCAGCGCTTTTACCAGCCGCGTGCGCGCAGCGTAAACACTAGAACGCCCAGCTACCCGTCAAATACGGGCCTTGGTCCGTGAAATTGCTTTGCAGGTGTTGCGCCGTCGCCAGGAAGATTCCCACTGGCGGAATCATGGGAGCTGTCGGTACTGAGGTCAGTGAATACTGACTGACTGCATTGAAATAGACCGCCGCTTGATAACCCACCTCGATCTTGAACACTCCGTAATTGCTGGGTGGAAACGCATAAGCTGTGGCCAATCTGGCGTCGACGCTGGGAATCACCTGCGTCGCGTTGGGCGATGTCAAAGATTGGTTGTTCCCGCCCAATGCTGGAGAAGTCGTTGAAAAATTGATGCGACTCTGCGAGGTGCCGATCAAGCCTGCCCCGGCGACCTCGCCGATGAATTGGAAGTTGCCCAAAGCATACTGACCTTTCATTCCCAAACGGGGCCCGGCGCCGGTAAACAACGCATTGGTGGTGTTTGCACTAGAAGCAGAGCCATCCGGGCGTTGGAACATCCCGGACAGGTTCTGGCCGATGCGAGCAACTTCGACGCCGCCGAAGACCCGCAATTGGAAGGAACATTCGGCGCAGAAGGTATGGCCTCCGTCGAAATTGACGGAATCATAGGCGAATTGCACGTTGCCATTCGCGATCTTGTACAAGGCCACTTCCGGGCCAATCAGATAAGGTGGCCTTACCATTTGCGTGGGCCCGGCGGAAAAAGAGGCATTCGTGGTGGTGTTCAGATGCGTCCAATTCAATTCGATATCGTTGGACTCGTTGGGCATATAGCGAGCCCCGACACGAAAGGCAGGACTGAAGTTTGGTGAGAGCGACTGATTGCTCCAATTGGGCGTCGCTATGGGGAGCGGGCTCACCAGCGTCCCATATTCGAGATTGCCGGCGCCGGGTTGCAGGAACAAGAGCGACCCGCTGAGCTCGAAGCGGGGCGGCGAGTACCATGCGGCCTGACTTTTGTAGACTTCGGGCGGCGGCACATTGGCGTCCATCACCAGCGTCGCGTTGCGAGGCGTTCCAATTCAGACGTCTGCGGGGGATTCTGCCGGCTCGCGGCGCGCTGCGTGGGGCGGACGGACGTTGCGCCCGCGTGCTCGACGCGATTGAGACGCTGTCGCAACGCGGCATTTTCTTTTTCCAGGGCGTCGAGACGCTGAATGATCGCGTCCTGGTCACTTGCCCTCGTTGCTGTGGCGACCCCTTGAAGCGCGAGGACAGCGACAGCACACCAAACAACACGGTTCAGCTTCATGTCATCCTCCTGTCCAACAATGCGACTCTTAAACGCTTGAATCTGCCGCATCTCGACGTCAAGCACGCGCACGCCACAGGCCTTGTTTTGAACATGCCCGTGCCTATTCGGTGACAGTTACAAGTGTCGCCATACCGTCGAACTTATTTTCGCGTATCCAGATAGCGACGCTATTTGCTGGGGATCGAATTGCCGGCGACCAGCGGACACACGATCAGGCGTCACACGGTTCTGATTCGCACGCCGCGCCCAGCGCAGCGCGGCGGCGAGCCGCACGATCCCGCCATCGACTGATGAATCAGCGTAGTTCGGACGAGCGAAGCGATTTCCGGGGTTGGCCGCATGCCGCTACGCGCATGCGGGCTCCCGCAGGGGCGGACCAACGCCGGATAGCTTCAGAACGCCGCCTTCGCTGCCTTGAACTTGTCGGTGACGTCTCCCGACAGCGCGATGTCGTCCGGATTCAGGACCATCACCGCCGAGCCGGGTTCAAGTTTCATCTCCAAGAGATCGGCCCAGATGACGTTCGGCGCGGTGGTCAGCTCGAAATAATAGCGCTTGTCGGTGAGGTTCATCACCGTGCGGTACTCGGTGTTGTAGATGCCGAAATTGTGGTACGGCGCACCGAACGGCACCGAGACATTGCGCGCGATGGCAAACATGCCGGCGATGGCCTCGCGCTCGTCCTTGGGCGCCGGCAGCATCGACAGGTAATAGTCGGCGCGCGCAAAGCGGTCTCTTGGATTGACGTTGCCGGGCAGCGGCATATCGCTCGAGGGATGGGAGAAATCCAGCTTTTTCAAGAGCGCGAGCTGCTCGTCGTAGGCCGGGTCGTTGGTCATGATCGTGAACTGGCGGCCGTGATGAACGACCGGCTTGCCGCCGATATATTCGATGATGGCGGAATCGCCGCTGGCGTCCTCCAGCGCCAGATGGACGTTGGCATCGTGGCCGCGCGCCGAAACCATCACGACCTGGATCTTGTCGAGGATTGCGAGCGCTTCGTTCACGGTCGCCGCGTTGTCCAGCGCGTACTGGGCCCACAATCCGGCCTGCACGCCCGGCTTGCTCGCATCCCTTAAGCCGAAATCGGTCGCGGTCAGATAGAGCATGTGGGCGCCGAGGCCGCGCTCGTTGAAGCCGTCGGCGGTGCCGATGCCGTAGATCGTGGTCACCAGGCTGCCGTATTTGGACGTCCACTTGGCCGGGTTTTGCGCAACCGCCACCGCAGCGCCGGCGCGGCCGCCGTCACGGCTCATGCCACGCGGAAACACCGTGAGGATCGGATCGGTGGATTCCGGCCAATCCATCGTTCGCCCGACCACGACCGCCAGCTTGTTGTCGTTCCACAGCACGCGGGTGCAGGCATCGGCGATTTGCGAGGCGGCAAGCACGGTCGCCGCGGCCGCGAGCACGCCGTACACCGC
>JBEKSB010000314.1:0-3899 GCA_049517455.1 Xanthobacteraceae bacterium | reverse complement strand
TGTTGCGATCCATGTCGATGACGGAGAGCGAAGATCCCTCCTCGTCCGAGACATAGATGCGGCTCCTTTTCTCGTCCATGCCGAAGGCTTCAGGGCTCGGTCCGGTTTTGAGCCTGCCGATCACTTGCTGCTTCGCCACGTCGAGAATGTCGATCACGTCGTCGTCGCCGCAGGCGATGTAGAGCTTGGTGTGATCCGCGTTGAAATGCATATCGCGAGGGCGGCGCGCGACCTTGATGTCGTTGACGACCTTGTAGGTCTTGGGATCGATGACGATGATGTTGTTGGTCTTCTCGTTGCTGACGAAAATCAGCCCGGTATCCTTGGCAGCAGCCGGAGCGCACGCAAGTGCGCAGAGAATAACCACGGCAAATCCACGCATCGCATCGCTTTCATTGCATCGCTGCTAAGCTAAAGCTTATTAAGGGGCGCGGGCAAGGCACGAGGCGGGGGACGAATGGCAACGCAAGAACGCGCGCCGGCGCTACTCCTCGACAACGTCGTCAAGACCTACGGCGCGATTCGCGCGGTGGACGGGGTCAGCTTTGCCGCGTCTGGCGGCGAGTTCGTCGCGCTCCTTGGCCCCAACGGCGCCGGCAAGTCTACGCTGTTCCAACTTCTTTCCGGGCTGTTCGTGCCCGATTCCGGCCGCATCGCGATCATGGGGCACGACATGCGGCGCGATCCGGTGCCGGCTCTGGCGATGCTCGGCATCGTATTTCAGCAGCCCACGCTCGATCTCGAACTTTCGGTGACCGGTAATCTCCTGTTCCATGCGGGGCTGCATGGAATTCCGCGCGCGGTCGCCAGGTCGCGCATCGAGAAAGAGCTGAGGCGGCTCGGGCTGGCCGAACGCGCGCACGACAAGGCCGCGCAACTGAGCGGTGGGAATCGCCGGCGCCTCGAACTCGCGCGCGCGCTTTTACACGAGCCGCGCGTGCTGCTGATGGATGAAGCGAGCGTCGGTCTCGATCCGGGGAGCCGCAGCGAGCTCCTGAAGCTGATTTTGAGCTTGCGCGCGGAGCGCTCGGTCGCGGTGCTTTGGGCGACGCATCTATGCGACGAGGTACCCTATGCCGACCGCGTGATCGTGCTTCATTGCGGCAAGGTGCTCGCCGACACGACGCCCGCAGAGTTCGTCGCGAGCGCCGGTACGGCGACCATCGAGCAGGCTTTTTTGGCGATGACCGGGCCGCAGTGACGCGGCCCGGTCACAACACTTTCCTACGACAGCGCCTCGGTCTTGCCGCCGACCGGGATTTCCGGCGCCGACTTGTTCTCCGTGATCACCAGTTCGAACTCGCTGCCCTTGCGCTGCCATTGGCCGGCGACGAGCGGAGTCTTGCTGACGTTCTTCACCGGCTGGCCGGCCCACTTCACCGGGCCGACGATCGAGTGGTAGTCGGTCGCGGTGATGGCGGCGAGGATCGACTTCGGATCGACGGTCTTGGTGCGCTTCAACACGTCGATCGCTACCTCGAACAGCGCGTGCTCATAGCCGATCGGCTGGGTCCAAGGCCGCTTTGTGGCTGCGACATAGGCGTCCGTGAGCTCGCGCGCGCTCTGGCCGGTCAGGCCCGACTTGAACGGGAAAGTCGGCGTCCACCAGATTTCCGTCGTCAGCCCATTGCCGCGCGGGCCAAGTGAAGCAACGACTGAGGGGAATAGCAGCGCCTTGCCGATCGTGACGATCTCGGGGTGGAAACCCTGCTGCGCCGCCTGCGACCAGAACGTCGCGAAGTCGGGCGGGATCATGTTGCCGACGACGATCTCGGCGCCGGCGCTCTTGAACGCGGAAATCTGCGACGTGAAGTCGTTGTTCATTACCTGATAACGGCCTGGATCGAGCAGCTTATAGCCTGCTTTGGTCAGTTCCGGCGGCAAGCCGTGCTGCGGATCGCCCCACGCGTTGCCGTCCGCATCGTTGGGGAACAGGCCGCCGACCACTTTGTTGGTCGATACACCGTTCCATAGCGGCAGATACGAGGCGATGACGTCTTCCAATCCCCAGAAGAAATGGTAGGTCCAATTGAATCCCTTCTTGGGATCGCCGTTGCGTCCGAAGAAGTAAGGTTGCCACGGACAATTCGTGGTGATGCACGGCACCTCGTTGACCTCCGCCTGATCGGCGACCGGATTGGTGGTGTCCGGCGCGGCCTGGCCGAGGATGAGATCCACCTTGTCACGCAGGATTAACTCGGAGGCGACTTCGGATGCGCGTGTGCTGGTAGACTGGCTATCCTTGGAAATGATCTCGACCGGATAAGTCTTGCCGCCGACCGCCAGTCCGGGCTTCAGAATTTTATTCACTTGCTCGATGACGAAGGCATCGGCTTCGCCAAAGCCGGCGAGAGGGCCGGTTTTTGGGCTGACCATGCCGATCTTGATCGCCTTCGATTGGGCATTGGCGGGAATGACGCGCAGAACCGCCGGGGCCGCAAGCGCGCCCAAACCGCCCGCGATTACAGTGCGACGATCGACGCCGCCACGTTTCTGATTTTTGATCTTCGCATCGTCACTCATGGCATCCTCCCTTTAGAGATCTTGCATGGATTTGAGATGTTGCATCACCTTCGCACGTAACGCCGCTTGCTCTCCGGCGCTCCACTTGCGAAAGCCTTCGCCGGATTTGAAACCGAGTTTTTTGTCGGCCACGAGCTTTTGCAGATAGGGCGACGGCTCGGGCCGGCTGTCGATCGCCGGCAGCACGATATTGTGGATGGCGAGCGTCAGATCGGTGCCGACAAGGTCGGCATTTTCCAGCGGACCGAGCACGGGAAGGCGGCGCCCGAACGACGCCTTGACGACTGCGTCGACCGTCTGCGCGTCGCAGATGCCGTGCTCGACGAGCGAAATGGCCTCCCGCCAGAGTGCATGCTGCAACCGATTGCCGATGAAGCCAGGTACGTCCTTTTTCACGTGCGCCGGCTTCTTTCCGGCCGCTTCGTGTAGCTGCATTGTCCACGCGACCGTCGGCGCCGAGGTCCATTGCGTTTCGATCACCTCCACCAACGGCACCAGGAAGGGCGGATTCCACCAGTGGGTACCGAGGGCGCGCTCGCGTTTTTCGAGCCCCTGCATGATCGAGGTGATCGGGATGACCGAAGTGTTGCTCGCGAGGATCGTGTCGGGACGAACATGACGCTCGATTTCGGCAAAAAGTTTTTGTTTCAGCTGCAAATCTTCGGAGACTGCCTCGACTACGTAATCGGCGTCGCGCACCGCGCCGGCCAGATCGGCGCAAGGCTGCACGCGCGCGACGGCATTTTCGTCTTCGCCGAGGTCACGGAGGTTGGCGGCGATGCGTGAAGTCGCGGCATCGAGGCTTTGCGCAGCCGCATCGGTGATGGTCACCTCATGGCCGGCCATCGCAAATACCTGGGCGATGCCGTGACCCATGAGGCCGGCGCCGATAACGGAGATGCGCGCTTTGGCCATTCTCAGCCTGCCGTGTAGCCGCCGTCGGCGTAGAGGATGTGGCCTGTGTAAAAGTCGGAGGCCTTCGAGGCAAGGAACAGGAGCGGGCCGGCGAGGTCGGACGGTTCGCCGAGGCGCCCCTTGGGCACGCGGGCAATAAAACCCTTGCGCACGGTGGTCGCACGCTCGTCGTTCTCGTACATCCAGGCGGTAAGCGGCGAGCGGAAAACCGTCGGTGCGATGGCATTGACGGTAATGCCGGTGTCGCCCCATTCGCAGCCCAAGGCCTTGGTCATCCCGTCAATTGCCGACTTCGAAGCGCAATATGCGGAATAGCCGGCCGGATGCCCGAGCAGTCCGCGCGCCGACGACATGAACACCACCTTGCCGCCGCGGCCTTGGGCCAGCATCTGCTTTCCGGCGGCGCGCGCCATCAGCCACGACTGCGTGACGTTGACATCCATTACCTCGGAGAATGCCTC
>JBEKSB010000313.1:0-4236 GCA_049517455.1 Xanthobacteraceae bacterium | reverse complement strand
CAGGCAGCGCAAGCCAATGGCCTTTCCCGAGCGACCGCGCGGCGGATTCTGCGTACGCTCGCGGAACTCGGCTACGTGGTGCAGAACGGGCGCGAGTTTTCGCTGTCCTCCGGCATCCTCAAACTCGGCTTTGCCTATCTCGCGACGCAGAACTGGATCGAGCAGGCGGCGCCGCTGATGCGCCAGCTCAGCGAGCAATTCCACGAGTCTTGCTCGGCGGCGATCCTGGAGGGAACCGAGATCGTCTACGTCGCGCGTTTCCCGGCGCGGCGCATCATGTCGGTGACGCTTGCGGTAGGTACACGGCTGCCGGCCTTCCACACCTCGCTGGGACGTGGGACGGATCCAGCTCGGCTTTCTTGACCACGCCGAATTCTGGCGGCGGCTGATGGCGCTGCGCATCGAAGCCTACACGCCGTCGACGATTACCGATCTCCAAGCGCTGTATGAACGGGTGCGGGAAGACCACGCCCAAGGTTTCTCCATCGTCGACGAGGAACTCGAACGCGGCCTGCGCTCGATCGCCGTGCCGGTCGTCGATCGTTCCGGGCAAGCAATCGCCGCGCTCAATGTGAGCACCCACTCGACGCGCACCACGCGCAATGAATTGCGGGAGCGCTTTCTTCCAAACCTGCGCGGAGTTGCCGGGCAAATCTCCGCTACGCTTGCCTAGGGCATGCTCCAGCAGAGGCGGGTTCACCGGCTACGCCCTAGGCTATGTTTTTCATTACAACGCTGATGTCGTCAGGATTGATCAAATCCGGAACCGTCCAGCCGTCGAGGTCGTATTCGGCCATGCACTGTTCAGCAAAGCCCTTATACTTTGCGCTTTGCCCCATCATATCCGCGACCGCAATCACTTCGGTCCGGATGTTCTCGTGGTTGCCGAAGTAGTTGCGCTCGTAGAGCGCATGCCGGCTGCCGAACTCGGTCCCAACCGCGTCCCACATCAACTTCATGAGCTTCACTCTTTCCTCCGCGCCGTAATTGTTGGAGCCGCGGACGTAGGGATCGAGATATTTGCGCACTTCCGGCACCTTAAAATCATTGGCGTGCGACGGCAGATAAATCAGCGCACTCGCCAGAACGTTCTCGATGATCTCTCGCAGCCGCGTATACGCTATGTTCGACATGACCCGATACGCCAATCCATATTCGAGGTTCGGAGAGACGAAGCCGGGAGTCCACGGCGTCACCGTGCGGGCCATCGCATCGGTCAGGCCCCAGAACAGATTGCGGAACGCGAGCACCTCGCCGACCTGGGCCTGAACGCCGCGGAAATCCTTGGCGCCGGTGGCTTCCACCGACTTCAGCAACAGTCCGGCGATGAAGTCGAGCTTCACCGCCAGGCGCGTGCAGCCGTGGAACATGAAGCGCGGCAGGAAGCCCGAGCGCGGGAAGAAGTTGTTGACTTTGTCGATGTCCCCATACGCGAACACGTTTTCGTACGGCACGAACACCTTGTCGAACACGATGATCGAATCGTTTTCGTCCAGCCGGCTCGACAGCGGGTAATCGAATGGGCTGCCCATCGCCGCCGCAGTCATTTCGTAGGATGGGCGGCAAAAAAGTTTAAGACCCGGCGCATCGTTCGGCACGATGCAGACGAACGCGAAATCTTTAGTCTTGATCGGCAGGAGTCCGTTGTTGGCAATGAAGTTGTACTGCGTCAGCGTCGAGGTTGTGGCGACCACCTTCGCCCCACTGATAATCAGGCCGCCGTCGGTCTCTTTTTCGACGTGCATATAGACGTCGCGCACTTCTTCGAGCGGTTTGTTGCGGTCTACCGGGGGATTGACGATCGCGTGGTTGACGAACGTGACTTCCTCATTGACCTTCTTGTACCATCGTCGTGCGTTGGCATCGAAAGGCTTGTAGAAGTCGGGATTGGCGCCGAGGGTCGCAAGGAACGCGGCTTTGTAATCCGGTGCGCGCCCCATCCAGCCGTATGTCACGCGGGCCCATTCGGCGATCGCATCGCGGCTGCCGACCATGTCATCCACGCTGGTCGGAGCTTTGAAGAACCTGTGGGTATAGCCGCCGTTGCCGGTGTCGGTCGGCGTGCAAATGATGTCCTTGCGCTTGTCGTGCAGCGCGTCATACAGCCTGGCCAGCATGCGGACGGTGTTGCGGAACGCCGGATGCTTGGTGACGTCCTTGACGCGCTCGCCGTAGATCCAAATCTCGCGGCCGTCGCGGAGACTGTCGAGGTATTCCTGCGATGTAAAAGGTTTGCTGCGACCTTGCGGCGCTTTTGTTTCGGCAACTGGGGCATCGAGCGTCATTATTTTTCCTCCTGCTGCGCCGGGCTTGCGCTGTTCTCAGAACCACGTTGATCCGGTCCAAGCCGCGCAGCTGCCTCGCGGGCGCGGCTCAGACTTTGGTGAGGGTAAGATCTGAATTGACGAAAGCGCGAATGCTTGCGGAGGGCGAAGCCAACGCGTTGCAAAGCGTGCGGTTGGGCTTGAGCTTCGGCGCTCATGCGGACCCCGTCGATAACTGCGCCGGCTTCGCATGGAAGCAAGCCTGCAGAACACGCTCGCCGGGGGACGAGCCAAGCTGTGTCTAATTGTTACATTCGAAACTATGTGCAGGCGGTTCCGTCGTCAAACAATTTTTATTGGGTGCAATAACCTCGGCGATGAAGCCGCAACGCGGTTGTTCATCTTGCTTGCCCATCCCCGCGCGGCTATCGTCCCCAAAATGTCGAAATACCGCACGTTAGTTCGATAATCGAACGATTTGCCCGTCTGAGGCAGGTCAAACGCGAGAGGGGAAGCGCATGAGCAAAGCCGCGAAGACCGACAAGGGAACAGGCAACGGCAAGTCGGCCAAGGCCGGGACGGCGGGCGTCACGAGGCCGCAGACCGGCGACGAATATCTGGAGTCGCTGCGCGACGATCGTACCGTCTACATTTACGGCGAGCGCGTGAAGGACGTCACCACGCACCCGGCCTTCCGCAACACGGCACGCATGGTGGCAAGGCTTTACGACGCGCTGTACGATCCCAAGCATGCCGACAAGATCATGGTGCCGACCGATACCGGCAATGGCGGCAAGACGCATGCATTTTTCAAGGCGCCGAAATCGCTCGACGATCTGTTGGCCGGCCGCAACGCGATTGCCGAATGGGCGAAGATCACCTACGGATGGCTCGGCCGTTCGCCCGACTACAAAGCCTCGTTCCTGGCGACGCTCGGCGCCAACGCGCAGTTCTACGATCCGTATACGGAGAACGCGAAGCGCTGGTACAAATTCAGCCAGGAGCGCGTGCCGTTCGTCAATCACGCCATCATTCATCCCCCGGTCGACCGCGACCGGCCGCCGAACGAGGTAGCCGACGTCTGCTGCCACGTCGAGAAGGAGACTGACGCCGGCATCGTCGTGTCGGGCGCCAAAGTCGTGGCGACCGGCTCGGTCCTCACCAACTACACCTTCGTCGCCCATCACGGCCTCATCCCGGTGCAGGACAAGAAATTCGCCGCGGTGTTCATGGTGCCGACCAACCATCCCGGCGTGAAGTTCATCTGCCGCACCTCCTACGAGATGACGTCGACAGTGATGGGCAGCCCATTCGACTATCCGCTGTCGAGCCGCATCGACGAGAACGACGCCGTCTTCATTCTCGACAAGGTCCTGGTGCCCTGGGAGAACGTCTTCGTCTATGGCGACATCGAGAAGGCCAACAATTTCTTCCCGCGCACCGGCTTCCTGCCGCGCTTCGTTGTCCATGGCTGCACGCGTCTTGCCGTCAAACTGGACTTCATTGCCGGGCTGCTGCTCAAGGCGGTCGAAGCTTCGGGCACCAAGGATTACCGCGGCGTGCAGGCCAATGTCGGCGAGGTCATTGCCTGGCGCAATCTGTTCTGGGCGTTGTCGGATGCGATGGTGCGCGATCCCAAGCCCTGGATCGGCGACTACGTGCTGCCCAACATGGACCCCGGCAACGCCTATCAGATCATCGCCACCATGGCCTACACCAAGGTGAAGTACATCATCGAGCAGACAGTGGCGTCGGGTCTCATCTACCTCAACTCCCACGCTAGCGACTTCAAGAACCCCGAGATACGACCGTATATCGATCAGTACATGCGCGGCTCAAACGGCTACAAAGCCGAGGAGCGCGTCAAGCTGATGAAGCTGTTGTGGGACTGCCTGGCGACGGAATTCGGCGGCCGGCACGAGCTCTATGAGATCAACTACGGCGGCTCGACCGAAGAAATCCGCCGCTACTG
>JBEKSB010000312.1:0-3908 GCA_049517455.1 Xanthobacteraceae bacterium | reverse complement strand
CTCGGGGAGCCCGACCGCGACGAGAGCTTCGGCGACGCGGGCGTCGTCGAACGTACCTGCTTCCGCCGGATAGCCGACGGCCGCCGCCAGCGTCGCCAGCGGAAAATAGGGACGCTGCGGCACCAACATGACCTTGGCGCCCTCTGGCACCAATACGCGCCCCGACCCAAACGGCCAGATGCCGGCGATGGCGCGAAACAGCGTGGATTTGCCTGAACCGGAAGGTCCGGTAACGAGAACGCGTTCGCCGGCGGGAAATGCGATGTGCTCAGCGGCGACGATCGGCTCGCCGTCTGGGAGGCGCACATCGAGACCATCGATGGCGAACGCGCCGGCCCCGCGCGGCACGACCTCGACGGAAGGCGGCGTCACTGCGGCCGCGCGGCCGGCCGCGATCGCGTCCTCGAACCCGGTCAAGCGCGTGATCACAGCGCTCCATTCGGCGATCTGCCGGTAGGCGGTGATGAAATAGGAGAGGGCGTTTTGCACACTGTTGAAGGCGGATGCCGTCTGCATCAAGCCGCCGAGCTGCATTGCGCCGGAGAAATAGGCCGGGCTTACCACGATATAGGGAAAAATGACCGAAGCCTGCGAATAGCTTTGGGTGAAGAAGGTTAGCTGCTTCTGCCGCTGCATGAGGGCAAGCCAGTTGGCGACGACGAAGCCAAATCGGTTGAGGTGGCGCTCGCGCTCGGCCGCCTCGCCGCCGAGCGCGGCGATCTGTTCGGCGTTCTCACGCGTGCGCACGAGATTGAAGCGGAAATCGGCCTCGAAGCGTTGCTGCTGAAAATTGAGAGGAATAAGCCGCCAGCCGATCAGATGGGTGAGCGTCGTGCCAATCACGGCATAAATCAGCGCGGCCCACACCAGATAACCCGGAACGTCCAAGCTTGAGCCGAACAAAGTGACGGGCGCGTGCGCCGACAACCTCCACAGGATGACGATGAACGAGCAAAGCGTGACGACGGAGTTGAGCAATCCGATGCCGATCGTCAGCGTGTACTGCACGAACAGCTGAAGATCTTCGGCGATGCGCTGGTCGGGGTTGTCGGCCGCGTCGCCAAGCAGCTGCATGCGGTAATGATTGGCCGAACTGAGCCATTCGTGCAGATAGGTCTGGGTCATCCAACGCCGCCAACGGATCTGCAGCCATTGATTGAGATAGAGCTGATAAACCGCGAGCACAGTATAAATGGCGGCGATGACGCAGAAGAACAGGATGGCGCTGACGAAGCCGTTCCAGTTTTTGTCCTGCAACGTGTTGTAGAAACGATTGTACCATTCGTTCAGGATGACCTGAATGGCGACCAGCGAAAGCTCGATAGCAATCACCGCACCAAGCAGAATGCGGCCGGCCCAGCGGTCCTCCGAGCGGAAGTAAGGAATGGACAACCGCCAGATCGTGGCGATCATCGAGGCGAGGCTTTTCACAATGTACTCCTGTATCTGGCGCGCCAGCGATGCGAAAGGCCCGGTGCCGTGTGCGATGCAAAAAGCAGCGTATGCCCAACGTGAAACTTGGGCATTCCACTGGAACATTTCGACGTCGAACTTAAGGCAAGTATTGTCGCACCCTTGCCTTTCACAATAACATAGCTTGGGGCGAGGGGGTCTTCGCGCTGACTGGAAGTAGACTTGGCGGGAGGGCTCCAGCCCAAGTCACACCGGATCGGCAACATTTTCGTCCATGTACCGTCTTGGCGCGCCGCCTGCGAATCGGCGCGATCGCGGCGCGGCGCCGAAACATAGAACAGGCCGTCACGCGCAATAACGGCAGCCTAGGGAGAGAAACGTTATGTGGAATCAAGTTTACGATCCGTTCAGCAATCCGGTCCTCTCGACGATAGCGGCTGCCTTGCCGGTCGTGACGTTGCTCGTGCTGATAGCGTCCGGTAAGGCCAAGGCGTATCTCGCGGCGCTGATCGCGCTGGTCGTGGCGATTTTGGTGGCGGTTTTTCTGTTCACGATGCCGGCCGATCTGGCGCTGCGCGCCGCGGTGCTTGGCGCGGTGATCGGCTTCTTCCCCATCGGATGGATTGTCCTTAACGTCATCTTTCTCTATCGCCTAACCGTGGCGACCGGCGCTTTCGCGACGCTGTCGCAGGCAATCGGTGGCGTCACGCGTGACCGGCGCCTTCAGTTGCTGCTCATCGCGTTTTCCTTCGGCGCGTTTTTCGAAGGTGCTTCCGGCTTCGGCACACCGGTCGCGGTGACGGGCGCAATCCTGATCGGTCTCGGCTTCTCTCCGCTTGCCGCATCCGGCCTTTCACTGATCGCCAACACCGCGCCCGTCGCATTTGGCGCCCTTGGCACGCCGATCGCGGGGCTCGCCAGCGTCACTGGAATTGACCCGTATCTGCTCGGCGCCATGGTCGGGCGGCAATTGCCGTTCTTTTCTCTCATCGTGCCTTTTTGGCTGATCTGGGCCTTCGCCGGGTTCCGCGGCATGCGGCAAATCTGGCCGGCGATCCTGGTCTGCGGCTTATCCTTCGCGGTCCCGCAGTTCGTGATCTCGAACTTCGTCAACCCCTGGATTGTCGATATTGGGGCCTCGCTTATCTCCATGGCTTGCCTGATCGGATTCCTCAGAATTTGGGAGCCCACGGAACTGTGGCTGTCGCCGGCGCTGCGTAGCCGTGACGACTCCGCCGCCACAGTTCCGTCGGCGCCGGCAGCGAAGGCCGCCGTGCTGACCAGCGCCGTAGTTTTGCGCTCGCTGCTTCCGTGGATCATCGTCTGCGTGATGCTGCTGGTGTGGGGCACCGGGTGGTTCAAGAGCCTGGTCAACCCGATCTTCACCTGGAATTACGCGGTCGCGGGCCTCCACAATCTGGTGCAGAAGGTGCCGCCAGTGGTGGCGAAGCCGACGGCGGAGGGCGCGGTGTTCGCCTTCACCTATCTGTCGTTCACCGGCTCGGGCATGCTGATCGCCGCGATTATTTCCGGCTTCGTCATGGGGTTCTCGCCGGCCAAGCTGGTTGTCGAATACGGCCGCACCATCAAGGTCTGCGCCTATTCGCTGATTACCATCTCGGCGATGCTGGCGATCGGCACGTTGACCCGGTTCTCCGGCATTGACGCAACGCTCGGCTTGGCGTTTGCCGGCGCCGGCGTGCTGTACCCGTTCTTCGGAACGTTGCTCGGCTGGCTCGGCGTTGCACTCACCGGTTCCGACACGGCGTCCAACGTGCTGTTTGGCGGCTTGCAGAAGATTACGTCCGAACGGCTTGGCATCTCGCCGATTCTCATGAGCGCGGCCAATTCCTCGGGCGGCGTCATGGGCAAGATGATCGACGCCCAGTCCATCGTCGTCGCCTCGACCGCAACCAACTGGTTTGGGCACGAAGGCTCGATCCTGCGTTTTGTGTTTTTTCACTCGATCGCGCTCGCCTGTCTCGTCGGCATCCTGGTGATGCTGCAAGCCTACGTGTTCACCGGAATGATCGTGCATTGATGGAGATTGGTCTGATCGGCGGCCGTGAAGACCCCCGCGGCAGAGCCGCGGGGGGTTGGTCTACGGCCCGGAGGCTGGCCCTGATGGTGATTGGGACACTGCACTTCATCCGCGATGACGGAAAGGGCTTGACGCGGCTTGTCGCGGGCGGCGTACATCCCGCGGTGGTCGCCCGGCCACGGCTTCCCAATTACTCATAAACCTCTTGGAGATGGCGATGGTCTGCCTGCGTTGGCGTTACGCCTCCTGGTTGGCTTGCATCATGCTCTCGAGTTTCCTGGTGCCGGCGATGGCGAACGAACGCGCGTTCCCGTTCGACCGCGAACTGATGCTCGATGCAGCGCCGATGTCCGGCTCCAAGCGCATCCCAATGATCGAGATCGGCGAGAATGGCGCGGTCTCGATCGACCTTTGGTGCGCGAGCATGCGCGGTCAGGCCAATGTCGGCGAGGAT
>JBEKSB010000311.1:0-4268 GCA_049517455.1 Xanthobacteraceae bacterium | reverse complement strand
TACCCGGTTGTCCGGCATGACGAGTCGCCGGCGGTGACGAACACGCATATCGTCGAGAACAGCATCGACGTGCCGTCGAGCGGGGTCGGCGAGCCGGGCGTGCCGCCGTTCACGCCGGCGCTTTGCAACGCCATCTTCGCGGCGACGGGCAAGCGTATCCGTCGGCTGCCGATTGGCAATCAGCTCGCCTGATTGCCGCCGGCGCCGACCTCGGCGCGCCAATGATGCCGGAACTCGGGTCTTCCGAGTTCCGGTTTTTGTCTGCTCCATTTCAAAGACGACTTCAAAGCCGACGCTGTGTTTGTTGAAAGGTGTTCGTCGAAAATTCGATACCGACGTCGATGGCCATACGTCGATGGGGATGCGCCCGCGCCGCGTCTGATCGCGCCCTTTGATGCATGCTTGCCTCTTCGCCGAGATGACGCCCGCACAGCGGGACAGTCTGTCGCTACGGCCGAGCCAGATGAACGCAGCCGAATGCGCCGGCTAGTTTAGAATTTGTCTTGCTATGGTTTGGCGACTTGCTAGCATGACGTGTGTGGAGGCGGTGGTGTGCACCGCAATATTTGCACTGCAATAATTGGCCGGCCGAAGTGACCGCAAATGGCGGTGCACGGCGGTTGGCCGCCGGTAAACGGCGACGTCACGGAGCTGAGAGGCGGCACTCCGTGATTCAAAGAAAACCGCCACCGGAGGGAGTATGGTCACCCTGAACATCAATGGGCATGATCATTCGGTCGATGTACCGAACGATACGCCCCTGTTGTGGGTCATCCGCGAGCATCTGCAGATGACCGGCACGAAATTCGGATGCGGCGCCGGTTTGTGTGGCGCTTGCACGGTCCATCTCAACGGCGAGGCTGTGCGCTCCTGCCAGACCGGCGTATCGCAGGCCTCGGGCAAGAAGATCACCACGATCGAAGGCCTCGATCCCAAGGGTGAGCACCCTCTCCAGCGCGCCTGGATCGCCGAACAGGTTCCCCAGTGCGGTTACTGCCAGTCCGGACAGATCATGCAGGCCGCAGCTTTGCTCGCCAAGAATACCGATCCCACCAAGGCAGAAGTCATTACGCACATGGACGGCAATCTCTGCCGCTGCATGAGCTACGTACGAATCCAGCGCGCCATCATGCGCGCGGCTGCAGACATGCGGGGGGTCTAAGCCATGACAAAACATCAGAAGATCAACGCGCTGCCGAATCTCGATCGGCGTAGCTTCGTCATCGGAACCGCCGCCACGGGTCTCGTCCTCGGCTATGCGGCGTTCCCGGAGATCGGCGAATCGCTGGCAGCCACCAGCGCCAATCTCGAGCCGACCATCTGGGCCTCCATCGGTAACGACGGTAAGGTCACGGTGACTGTCGGCAAGGCTGATATGGGCCAGCACATTGCCAGCACCATGGCGCAACTCGTCGCCGAGGAGCTGGAAGCGTCCTGGAAGGACATGGCGGTCGTCCTCTCCTCGAACGATCCGAAGTACAACGACCCGATTCTCGGCGCGCAGGTTACCGGCGGCAGCTGGAGCACGGGCATGAACTTTGATGCGATGAGCCGCGCCGGCGCCGCCGGCCGTCTTACGCTCATCAAAGCGGCCTCCGAGATCATGGGCGTCCCGGAGAACGAGTGCCACGCACGCGAATCGCGCGTCCATCACGCGAAATCGAAGAAGAGCATGACCTTCGCTCAGATCGTACAGAGCGGAAAGGCGAACAAGACCTGGAGCCCGGACGAACTCAAGGCCATCCAGCTGAAAACGCCGGACAAGTACACCAAGATCGGCCAATCGCTGCCGCAGATCGACATCCCGTCGAAGACGAACGGAACCTGCAAATACGGCATCGATGCTTTCGTGCCGGGCATGCTCTACGGCAAGCTCGCCATTCCGCCGGTGCGCTTCGGCGCCACGGTCAAATCGGTCGATGACAGCGAGGCCAAGAAAGTCCCAGGCTTCGTCAAAGCGGTCGTGGTGGAGGATAAAACCGCCACGACGTCCGGCTGGGTAGTTGCGGTGGCGTCGACCTATGAAGGCGCCAAGAAGGCTGCGGCGGCGCTGAAAATCGATTGGGACATGGGCCCGTACGCCAACGTGTCCGACAAATCGATCATCGACGAGTCACGCCGTTTGCAGAAGGACGGGACCGAAGGCTTCCTCTTCGTCAAGGACGGCGACTCAGCCGCTGCGATGCAAAAGGCGGCCAAGGTCATCGAGGGCGAGTATCTGACGAGCCTCAATATCCACGCGCCCTTGGAGCCGATGAACGCGCTGGCCATGGAGGACAACGGCGTCTGGCACATCTACACCGGCAATCAGTTCAACACCCGCACGACGTTGATCGCGGCTGCGGTGGCCGGTGTCGATCCCAAGAACATCGTCATTCATCAGCATTATCTGGGCGGCGGCTTCGGACGCCGTCTGGAATCGGACATGACGGTTCCAGCGATTGCCGCGGCCAAGGCCGTCGGCAAACCGGTGAAGCTGATCTATGCCCGTGAAGACGACATGCAGATGGATTTTACGCGGCCCTTGACTTACCAAAAGGTCAAGGTCGGGCTCGATGCCGATGGTAAACCCATCGCCATGGAGCACGACGTGATCGGTGCTTGGCCGACTGCGCGATGGGGCATCCCGGCGTTCCTGACGCCGGCCGTGGACAAGAAAGGCCCGCACGACGCCTTCACCGTCAACGGCGCCGACTATTGGTACACGATCCCCAACCACACCGTGACCAACTACGAGAACAAGCTGGCGCAGAACGCGACGCCGTCCGGCCAGCTTCGCTCGGTGGCCCCCGGCTGGACATTCTGGGCGGTCGAAAGCACCATGGACGACATCGCGCACGCGTCCGGTCAGGACCCGGTCGAGATGCGGCTGAAGCTTCTTGACGGCGCCGGCGCCAATGTCGGCGGCGACAAGCCGCAGAATGTCGGCGGCGCCAAGCGTCTCGCCAATGTGCTGCGCACGGCGGTGGGCCGCTCCGGCTACGGGGCGATCAAGCTCGGAGAAAACGAGGGTATCGGCGTCGCCTGCGTCAGTTCGCAGGAACGCACCTCGCCGACATGGACGGCTTGCGTCGCCCATGTGAAGGTCGACCCCAAGAGCGGCGACGTGACGTTGAAGAAACTCACCCTCGCCATGGACGTTGGCACGGTTGTCAATCCTGACGGCGTGCGCGCCCAGATCGAGGGTTCGGCTCTGTGGGGCGCCTCCATCGCATTGCTTGAGAAAGCGACAATGGCGAACGGCGGCATCCAGCAGACCAACTTCGACGGCTATACGCCGATGCGGTTGAGCCAAGTACCGGAGCTCGACATCAGCATCGTCGGCAACGGCGAGCCGGCGGTAGGCTGCGGCGAGCCGGCGGTGACGGTGATCGCGCCGGCGATCGGAAACGCCGTCTTCAACGCGGTCGGTGCGCGCGTACGCTCGCTGCCGATCACGTCTGAGGCGGTCAAGGCGGCGATGAAGACCTGATCGGGCAGGCCCGATCATCCAGGCCGAAATTAAGGAGCGGCATCCCATGGGTGCCGCTCCCTTTCCTTTCTGCGGGTAGCGTGCGCAGCCGACGCGCCGTCGTTACAGTGGTGACACTGAAACGAGACGATGATTAATACCCTCCGATGTCGTTTGGCGCGCCGAATATCCAAATCATCGAGTTCGACCGGATCGAGATCGCGGTCGAGCCGTGGCGGTGGGAATTTGCCGTCGCGCACCGTGACGAGATCGAGCACCACTTCGCCCGCCGCCAGCGCGAGCGGCCGGCCCTGTGGAATGGCCGCGTGCTTCTTCTCAATCGCTACGAGATCCGCGGCGGCCTGCTGCACGGCTCGAGCTTCGAAACCGACTTCGCCAACGCCAATTTCCTGGCGTGGCGCGATTGGGGCTTTCCGGACGCCGGCGTCTTCAACGTCTTTGCCGCCGCCGCTCTTCGGGCCGCCGATGGAGCTTATCTCGTGGGCGAGATGGCTCCGACCACCGCCAATGCCGGGCAACTTCATTTTCCTTGCGGCACGCCGGACCCGCAAGACGTCACGCCCGGCAATGTGCTCGATCTTGGCTGCAATCTCAGCCGCGAACTCCTCGAGGAGACCGGCATCGAGATCGGCACGCTGGAGTCCGGGCCGCGCTGGAGCTTCGTGCGTGACCGTTGCTTTCTGGCATTGCTGAAGCGGCTGACCGCCCGGCAAAGCGCCGAAGACCTTCGCTCCCGCATCCTGCGCCACCTGGGGAGCGAGGCAGAGCCCGAATTCTCCGATATCCGCATCGTGCG
>JBEKSB010000310.1:0-6054 GCA_049517455.1 Xanthobacteraceae bacterium | reverse complement strand
GTCGAAGTTCAGAATCAGCCCGGTGCCATCGAACTTCCCATTGCCGAGGTCACTGGTCATTGCGGTGAGCCAACTGCCGCCGAGCAGCCCGCCGGAATATCGCATCGGGTTCTTGCCGTGCACGCCTTGCCAGTACGACATCGGCGCGCCCGCGACCAGGCAAGGCCCGAACAGGTCCGGCCGCAGCATGGCCACCATCAGCGTCTGATAGCCCGCCTGGCAGTTGCCGATGGCAAATGGACGTGGTGCATCGGGGTGGAGCCCGACAACCCGTTCGAAGAACTTCACCTGGCCCTCGACGACGTCGAGGAACTGCTGGCCCGGCGCCGGCGTCGCTCCGAAGCCGATGAAGTAAACCGGATGGCCCGCATTCAGGGCATCGCCGATCTCGCTGTCCGACTTGAAGCCGCCGATGCCCGGCCCCTGGCCGGCCCGCGGATCAATCACCACGACCGGCCGCTTGCGTGGGTCGGTCGCGAGTCCCGGTGGCGGCACGATGCGCGAGAGCGCGTAGTTCATCGGCCGCGGCAGCGACAGACCACTCATCAGCACCTCATGATCGAAGCGCAGCACGGTTGCCATCGGCCGTGATGTGATCTCGATCTCTTCATTGCCCCGCTGGCGCAGCAGCTCGAGGAAGAGAACGCTGCGCTGGAACGCATCGACCATGTAGTCTGGCCAACTCGTCATCAAATTGCCGGAAGCCGCTGCGGAGGCATTCGGAAAAGTGGGCCACTCGAGGCCGAGCGGGATTATTGGCGCTGCCGGCTTTGAATTTGACTCAACTGTCATCTTGATCTCCTAAGGGAGACTTCCCCTTCATGGCTGTTTTGACTGAATGGCGGTCTGCGAGCAGAGAGATGTTCGCCTCCGCCAGGTCGATTTGCTTAGCCGCACCGTTACACGGGGTGGCGCGGTCGCGACCATGATCAAGATCAACGCCGCTGGATATGCTCAGAGGCAAGCTTTTGAAGAATGTTCCTAATTCAATCCGAGCGAGACATGCCTACGCTCGCCAACCTCGCCACTGGCTCATCAAAAGCGGACAAGCCTCTCTAGGTAGGTTCAGCGGCGCCAGCCTACTTGTCATCGGGACGGATTTTGTCCCAAACCTCCTTCAGGTCGTGGGATGCCTTCTCGAACGAAATCTTGGCGCTCTCCCAGTCCTCCGCGCTCGCGCTCTCCAACTTGTGTTGCTCGGCCTCGGCCTTGGTCAAGGCCGCATTCAGCTCATTCTCGGCCGCGTTGCCTTCCTCTCGTCCCTTGGCCTTTGCCTTCTCACTGAAGTCGTGCAGCTTCTGCTGCCATTCGTACATGGCGTCCCGCGCCTTCTGAGTGTAGGTGTCCCTATCGGCTGTCGAAGCGGCGCCGGCTGCCAATTGGACGGTCGTGTCGGAAGAGATCGACTGACCTGCCGCGGCGGGCAGTACGCTGAACAGCATAAGTGGTCCAAGCACGATCGAGACCAAGATTATCCTCACGGCAATCTCCTTTTTCATACCCAGACTACAATAAATATGCGGCCGAGACGGCTAAGTCATATTGATGCAAATCAATCATGTCCGATACCGGACATGGGCCGGCCTAATCCGCTACAAACGCGGCAACGGACAGCGCGTAGTTGATCGGCCGCGGCAGCGACCGGCCGCTCATCAGCACTTCATGATCGAAGCGCAGCACAGTCGCCATCGGCCGTGATGTAAACTCGATCTCTTCGTTGCCACGCTGCCGCAGCAGATCGAGGAAGAGAACGCTGCGCTGGAACCCATCGACCATGTAGTCTGGCCAACTCGTCATCGAATTGCCGGAAGCCGCTGCGGAGGCATTCGGAAAAGTGGGCCACTCGAGGCCGAGCGGGTTCATTGGCGATGGCGGCTTGGATGTTAACTCGTGTGTCATCTTCTTCATCTTCGTTTTCATATTAGAGTACCTGCCAAGGATATGCCCACGGTAGGCTCGGAAAGTACCTATTGGCTAGCAACCGGCGACCGCACGCTTAAAGCGATTGCCTCTCCAACTCCTTGACCCAACTCAAGACAGGATGGGATCGTTCGATCACCCGTCCGATCGGTGCGATGGAAGCGATGCTTACCCACCTACGCGGCGATGATGACTTTCAGCGCGTGCGTATCCGCGGCGCGAGCGAACGTGTCGTAGGCTTCGACGATCTGATCCAGTTTGAACCGATGCGTGATCAATCGGGTCGGATCGATCTTCTTCGACTGCACCGTCTTCAGGAGCATGGGTGTCGTGACTGTATCGACGAGCCTGGTCGTGATGGCAATGTTGCGATCCCACAGGCGCTCCAGATGAAGATCCACCTTGACGCCATGCACGCCGATATTGGCAATGATGCCGCCGGGCGCCACGATATCCTCGCAAGTGATGAAGCTCGCGGGCACACCGACCGCTTCGATGGCCGTATCGACGCCGCGGCCGCCGGTCAGCTTCATGATCTTCTCGACCGCTTTGCCGTCCTTGTTGTTGATGATCGTCGTAGCGCCGAAGCGGGAGGACAATTGCAGGCGGTTATCATCCATGTCGACCATGATAACTTCGGCCGGCGAATAGAACTGCGCCGTGAGCAACGCGGCGAGCCCAATGGGGCCGGCACCGACGATGGCAATGGTCGAGCCGGGCTGGACCTTGCCGTTGAGCACGCCGCATTCGAAGCCCGTCGGCAAGATGTCGCTCAGCATCACGAGCGCATCTTCGTCCGCGCCTGCGGGAATGTGATAGAGACTGGTATCGGCGAAGGGAATGCGGACATATTCGGCCTGCGTGCCGTCAATCTTGTTGCCGAGAATCCAGCCGCCATTGACGCAATGCGAGTACATGCCGCGGCGGCAATAGTCGCATTTTCCGCAAGACGAGACGCACGACACGATCACACGATCGCCGACATGAAACGCGGTGACTGCCCCGCCGACCTTATCGACCACGCCGATGCCCTCATGACCCAAGATGCGGCCGGGCGCACAAGTCGGCACGTCGCCTTTGAGGATATGCAGGTCGGTTCCGCAGATCGTCGTCTTGACGATCTTGACGATGGCATCCGTTGGCGCAGCGATTTGCGGCATCGGACGATCTTCCAGAGTCTTCTTTCCCGGTCCGTGATAGACGAGTGCCTTCATCGCTGCTCTCCTTAACTTCGAAATCTTGCTGTGGTCACCCTCATTTCCGGTCGCCTACTCAAACCGGAATTGCGGGTCTCAATTCATCGCCTCAAGCACGAGCGCGATCCCTTGGCCTCCTCCGATGCACAATGTCACGACGCCGCGCTTGATGCCGTCGCGCTTCATCGAATGAAGCAGGCGCGTGGTCAGCACGGCGCCCGTCGCACCGATGGGATGACCGTGCGCGATGGCGCCGCCTTCGACGTTCACGATGTCCTCTGCGAGACCGAGCTCGCGCGTGACCGCGATGGCGATTGCGGCAAAGGCCTCGTTGATCTCGATCCGCTGAATGTCGCCGATCTTCCAGTCGGCGCGCGATAGCGCCTGGCGCACGGCGGGAACGGGCCCGAGCCCAAACATTCCCGGCTCGACCGCACCGATGCCGTAGGAAACAAGCCGGGCCATCGGCTTTAGGCCCTGTTTCTCGGCCCATCCGCGTTCGGCGACGATCATCGCCGAAGCGCCACTGTTCAAACCGGGGGCATTGCCAGCGGTAATCGTCCCGTCCTTGCGGAAAGCCGGACGAAGCTTGGCGAGGCTCTCCATCGTGGTGTCCGGCCTATTTTGTTCGTCCTTGTCGAAGACCTTCACCCCCTTGTGGCTGTGAATCTCGACCGGCGTAATCTCTTCCTTGAACTTCCCGGCCAGCGATCTTGTTGTTCGCGGGTGATTTGGTGAGATTTTGCCAAATCTTCCGTGTGCCACCCTGAATGCTCGCCGGAAAACGCGTCGTTGAGGCCATCGCGCAACATGCTGTCGTAGAGTTGCGCGTCGCCCATGCGGTAGCCCCATCGCCCGTTGGCGACGAGGTAGGGCGCCATGTCCATGTTCTCCATGCCGCCGGCGACGGCGCTGTCGAGCATGCCGAGCATGACCTCCTGAGCGGCGGAGGCGATCCCCTGCGCACCGGAGCCGCAGACGCGGTTGACCGTCATGGCGGGAACATCGACCGGTATCCCGCTATTGACGGCGGACTGCCGCGCCGGATTCATCTTATTGCCGGCCTGGACAACATTGCCCATCACCACCGTTCCGACTTTCGCCGGATCAAGTTTCGAACGGGTCAGTACCGCCTTGATGGCAATCGCGCCCAAGTCCGGCGCCGATACCGTTTTCAGGCTCCCGTCATAGGTTCCGATCGGGGTCCGCACGGCTTCACAAAGGACGATTTCACGGGTAGCCATTTTTTTCTCTCCATTCGACGCTCACGGCGATATCTATTCCTTACTCCACGCACAGATCGGCAGCGATCCACCCGCATTCAGTTTGCCCTGATCCAATCGCGCGCCTGCGTGGCGTCAGACCGCGAAAAGAGCTTCACCATCGTCCCGGGCATGAGGAACCCGAAAAAGCGCGTCATGTGCTTGATCCATTCGATGTCGGTGACGACGGCAACTCTGTCCCAACGCGTGAAATGTTCCATTCCGATCTTGAAATCTTCCCACGCCGCACCGAGATCGAAGCCGGCAAAATCCGCGTCGGTTTCGTAGTAGAGCCGGACCTTATCGTGCGTTCGAAGTGCATTCAGGACGGCGGGTACCAGAACTGCGTCATAGTCCGATTTGGTCACCCGCGCCTTGCAGACGAATGCGACCACGTTGCTCGGAAAATCGGTAAGCTGCTCGATCACAGGCTACTCCACTGACTTCCCCGTCCGACGAAGACATCGCATCCGGCCGCACCGGTCATAGCCGCAGCCCGCCGTCAATCTCTAGAATCCGACCGTCGTAATAATCGTTCTGCAAGACGAAGAGCGCGGCGCGGGCGACCTCCTCAGGCCGGGCGAAACGTCGCAGCGGAATGGTCGAGACGATCCGATCTTTCACCTTCGGCGGAATGGTCGCGACCATGCGCGTGTCGCTAAATCCCGGAGCGATGCCGGCAACGCGAATGTGGTAGCGCGCGAGTTCTTTGGCCCAGGTCACTGTCATGGCGGCGACGCCGGCCTTGGCCGCAGCGTAGTTGGTTTGTCCGACATTGCCGGCGCGAGAAATGCTGGAAATGTTGATGATCACGCCGCCGCGGCCGCTCTCGATCATCTGCACGGCGGCCTCGCGGGCGCACAGGAACACGCCTCTGAGGTCAACCGCGATCACCCTATGGAAGTCCGTAAGCGACATTTTTCTCTGCACCTTGCCGTCCGTCGCCTTCACCAGTAGGGCGTCGCTAGTGATGCCAGCATTGTTGATGAGGCCATCGACGCTGCCGAAGTCCTTGCGGACACTGTTGAACAACGCCTCGACCGCCGGCTCATCGGTCACATCGACCGGGTAGTCTTTGGCTTTGCCGCCCGCTTTCGCGCAGAGCCGCACCGTGTTCTGAAGTTTTGCGTGATCGAGATCGAGGAGCGCGACGTTTGCGCCATGGCCGGCCACGATCTCTGCCATCTTCTGGCCGAGCCCTTGTGCCGCACCCGTGATCACGATCGCCTTGCCTTGCAAATCCATTTGACGCTCCGAGACTGTTTCAATTCTCGCGGCTACGACCGCCCGCGTTTCCGATCATCTCCTTTTGCTTACTTCATGAAGACGTAGCGTCCCGGTGCATCCTCAATCGCCGCAAAGCCGGCTGACGCGTCGCCGAGCGGCGGCGGTGGAACCGGCTCGCCGGAGCGCGCGGCAAGCCATGTGCTCCACGCCGGCCACCATGAACCTTCGTTCGGTACATGTTCGGCACGCCATTTTTCGGGATCGTTGTAAGTTTCACCGTGCTCGCGCACGGCCATGCGGAAATGCCGATGCGGGTGTCCCGGTTCCGACAATATCCCCGCGTTGTGTCCACCATTTGTCAGGACAAAAGTGATCGGAGCCTCGGTCAAAAGATGCAGCTTGAAGACCGAGTGCCAAGGGGCGACGTGGTCGCGCTCCGTGGAGACGGC
>JBEKSB010000309.1:0-3998 GCA_049517455.1 Xanthobacteraceae bacterium | reverse complement strand
GCACGATTACGAATTGATTTTCTTGAAAAGGAAATACCCGAAACTCGAAGCCATATCGTCAACTGCTCGCTGCGGTGCTGCGATATGTCCGGTTTCGGGGGGTGATCTCAACCGGTCGACGCAACACTTTATCTTGGGGGGAAAGGATCAATTATAGGCCGATAAGTCAGTGATTTCGTTGGTGGTACGAGGGCGGCAGAGAAAATCACGTTGTGGGATAGCTGGTTGCGCAGGGACTCGCTGAAACCGTTTTGGCAAGCCGTCATCGTTATTTATTGTCAACTGGCTCAGTGTTGCGTCGACCGGTTGAGACCGCCGGAGTAAACAGGAAATGCTGTGATTGCCCTGAGGTTTTCCGGGGTTGGACCCGTTGCGTCGGATAGTGCGACGCAGCGATATGTCCGGTGCTGGAGCACCAAGCCGACATTGCGCGCACGTCGTGAAGGTGACGAGTTTGACCCAAAGCGTAGGCCGTCGGTGACGGGCCGACCTCTTCTGCATCACCTTCGTCTAACGTCGGACGGCCGGACCCCGAACTTTCGCCGAAATGTCGTGCTGAAATGCGACGAGCTATTGAATCCCAGCCGGTATGCCACCTCTGTCACCGACAGATTGTTGAGTTCGGGTCGTGTGAGTACCTCGTAGCAGCGTTGTAGACGCCGATCCCAAACCCATTCCGATGCGGACATGTCAGTTAATCTGAAGAGGTAATGGAGACACCTCAGTGAAATTCCGTTGTTTTTTGCAATTTTTTCCAACGAGAGATCCGGATCAGTCAGATGATCCTCTATCCATGCTTTTACCGATCGCAGCCGCGCCTGCTGCACTGCGTGGTCCGCTGACGGCTCATCCCCATGCCCAGCATCTAACGCAAGAGCGATGACGTCCATCAACTCGTCACCAAGCCGTGCTCTTACGTCGGCATTCAGCGCGGAACCTTCGGACGCCAGTGTCGAACAAAATTCTGCGGCTATCCGGCCTAGCCCTCGGCTGGTGCCCACGGTCGCCGCCACCGGAATGCGATCATGAGGGAAGCGATCCGCGAACGCCTTCCGCGGCAATTCCAGATAAAATGAACGGATTTCCCCGACACACTCCAATTCGTATGGCTCGGTGGCGGAGAAAATCGCACCGACACCAGCGTTGCTGACAAGTGTCTTACCAGCTTGCAGTACGTTCAGCTTGCCGCGCCGAATGAACTGAACATAGTAGCACTCCTTATCGAGCTTCACTATGTGCCGCTGCTGGCGCGTTATCTTCTGTTCAGAGAGCAGCACATCAGTCATGGTGACGGCGCCAAATCGGGCCTCGCGGATGAAGCCTCGATAATCGGAGCGCTGTTCTGAATTAACATCGACGTGGACGTAAACGTCGCAAATGGCGCCCTGCCACGCGGCATAGCGCTTAGCTCTTTCAATCGAGTCCGTGGAAAAGACCAAGTCCATATCTGCACGGCTCTTCGTAGTGAGCGACAAGTCGGCGAGCGGATCTAATCCCGGTCGGGACATTCGCAATAAAGTTCCAGACCGATCAATCTATGAAATTATACGTCAGTCCCGCAGCCGCACAATAGGGTACCTTATTGCGCTCACACGCAAGAACGCTGCGTTTTAGAGCAAGCACACAATCTTAGACCGGTGTAGGTACTGAAAAAATGGCTCGAAAAAGCCGGCCAGGTTTGCCACGCCAACCTGGGAGGAAGGTCAAATATGTTTCGCGCGGGGCGCCTACGACGCATTCGCGTCGGACAGCAGGAGATCGTCTTCGTCGTCTTCGCCGTGCTGTTCGTCGTATTCTCGGTCTTCCTGCCGGGGTTCCTCTCGGCCGACAACATGTTGACGCTGCTGCAGAACGTGGCGGTGCTTGGTATTCTCGGCCTCGCCATGGCGATCGTCGTCCTGGGCCGTGGCATCGACATTTCGCTCATCGCGGCGCTCGCTATTCCGGCGGGCCTCGTCTTGCAGATGGTGCAGGATGGCCACTCGCTCGCCGGCTCGATCCTCACAGCGCTTCTATTCTCTATCGGCATCGGTCTGGTCAACGGCTGGCTCATCGCCTACGCGGACGTGCCGTCGCTATTCGCCACTCTGGCGATCGGCATCTTCGTCGCGGGGTTGGGGCAGGCCTTTCTCTTCCAACTCGATGTTGTGCAGTGGAGCCCCGGAATGGAAGGGTTCCAGCGGTTAGGCCAAGGCGCGATCCTCGGCGTGCCGATGCCGATCGTGATGTTCGCCTTCGCTTGCGTCGTCGTGGCGCTATTCCTGCGGCAGACACGATGGGGCGCGTATGTCTACGCGGTCGGCGACAACCCGAACGCCGCGCGCGTCACTGGCATTCCAACTCGGCCGATCATCGTGCTGCAATACGTGCTGGCCGCGCTGATCGGCTACTTCGCCGGCCTCGTGTTGGCCGCGTCCCTAAATTCGATGCCGACGCGCATCTTCAACTCGACCCTTATCTACGACGTGATCTTGGTCGTCGTGCTCGGCGGCATTGGCCTGTCTGGAGGCCGCGGCGGAGTCTTGAACGTGATCATCGGCACACTGTTGATCGGAACGATGCTCAACGGCATGACGATCATGGACATCCCATATGCAGGGCAGAACCTGATCAAGGGCGTGGTGCTGCTGCTCGCCGTCATCGCCGATTCGGTCCTCAATCCGCGCAACGAGGAGACCGCTCAGCAGGGCGACATTTAGCAAGCGAAGGCAAACGAGGGAGGTAACGATGGCGTTCAATCAGGTAGCGAGAGCGGCGCTTTTTGCGCTGGGACTGACGACGGCGGCGAGCGCGCCGGCGCTGGCGCAACAAGGGCTCGACGAGCCATTCCAGAAGCCATTCAAGGATGCGCTTGCCGGCAAGACGGTCGCCTTTGTGCCGGTGGCGATGAACTTCGACCTCACCGAGGGCTGGTTCGCCGGCCTCAAGAAGGAGCTCGAACCTTATGGGGTGAAGTTCGAGCTGCGTGATCCCAACTGGAACACCAATGCCGGCGCCCAGGCCGTGACCTCGCTGATCTCAGAGAAGCCGGCAGTCATGGTCATTCATAACCCGGACGTGCAGACTTACGCCAAGCTCCTGCAGCGCGCCGAGAACGACGGCATATTCGTCATCCAGATCAACATGGGCTCGGCCTACCGCAGTTCGGGCTTCGTCGGAGCGAACTGGATCGAGATCGGCGAGAAGGACGCGGGCGCGGTCGTGAAGGCTTGTGAGGGCAAGTCGAACAAGGTCGCGATCGTGCAGGGCGCGCTGTCGGCCGCTGCGAGCGCCTACACGCTCAAGGGCGTCGAAAACGTGCTCGCCAAGCATCCGGAGATAAAAGTGGTCTCCAGCCAAGCGGCCGACTGGGACGCAGCCAAGGCCAAGGCGATCACCCAGACCGTCCTGAAGCAGAACCCGGACCTCTGCGGCATCGTCGGCTTCTGGGACGGGATGGACATCGGCACCGCCGCGGCGGTCAAGGAGGCCGGACTCACTGGCAAGGTATTCGTCGCGACCTCGGGCGGCGGCGAACGCAAGGGCGCATGCGATCTCGTGAAGACTGGCGCCTTCGATCTCGACCTCAGCTACGATGTGCCGACACAGGCGGAGCAGATGGCGGCGCTGATCAAGTATCTGCTGTCGTCCGGCGCGAAGCCTGGTTCGATAAAGGGCTCATCGTATACGACCCTGATCCCGATCACCAAGGAGAACGCCGAATCTGCGACTACGTGCTGGAATCTTAGCGACCTCAAGAAATAGTCGCCGCTCGGCGGCAGCGAACTCTCGAGCCTCGCGCGGGAGTTCGCCTCCTCTTCGCTCAGTCCAGTCTCAATCGATCGGCTTTCGATGCGCGAAACTCTCACGCGCTTGCGATATCGGTACTGGCCGGATCACCTGCTGGGCGAGATCCTGTCCAAACGATGGACGGAGACCGCTATCCCGGTCATCGTCCTCTTAATCGTCGGCTTTGCTTTGAGCCGGATGATCGACAACTTCCTGTCTCCGTCGAGCCT
>JBEKSB010000308.1:0-4017 GCA_049517455.1 Xanthobacteraceae bacterium | reverse complement strand
GGACTTCGAAGCCAGCATCCAGAGCGCCGTTGCCTGGACCCTCATCGCCCACATCCGCCGCCTCACAAGGAGGCTGGTGCGGGCATGAAATCCTGACAACCTTTATGAGTCAGACTCTTAGGGGCGTCTGCGGAAGTCATGCGACAAAGTGCCCAGTCGTCAAGTGAGAAATTCGCTTCTGCGGCTGCGTCCGATGCGTGCGAGTTAATTGGGCTCGGTTCGCTCGCACCTCGGGATGATGGCATTGGCAAGTAATGAAAACGGCGCGGCTTTGCGGCCGCGCCGTTCGCATTTTCAGGATTGAACCGCTTATTGGAACAACTTCGCGGTCGATTGCAGCGTGACCCAGACGCCCCACCCGAGCGGAATGCCGACAAAGGCCCAAAAGATGGCGGCTCGCCAATCGAGTCCACCTTTACCAATACCGAAAGAACCGGACGGCACTTCCGCTGCACTTTTGGCGCCTGCAGCCTGCAGTTTGGCGACTTCTTCCTCACTCATATACCACTTGGGATTGACCGGCCTGACCAGCAAGTTGCAGATCAGGCCGACGATCAGCATGCCGCACAGGATGTACATCGTGAAATCGTAGAGGTGATCGCGCGGCACGCCGGCGGCGAGTTGCGCCTCGCGGATATAGTTCACCACCACGGGACCAATGATGCCGGCCGTGGACCAGGCCGTGAGCAGCCGGCCATGAATAGCACCGACGAATTGCGTTCCGAACACATCCGCAAGATAAGCCGGCACGGTGGCGAAACCGCCGCCATACATCGACAGGATAATGCAGAAGGAGGCGACGAACAGTAGCTTCGAGCCCATCGCAGCCGCCGTCGGCGCGAACGCGTAGAGCGCAATGCCGAGCAGGAAGAACGTGTAATAGGTGTTCTTGCGCCCGATATAATCGGACAGCGACGCCCAGAATACCCGGCCGCCGATATTGAACAGCGAGAGCAGCCCGGCAAAGCCGGCGGCGATCGCGGCGATGGCGGCCTTCTGATCGGCGCTCAGCGCGTTGAAGCCAAGCTCCGGGTGTCCGATCAGCTTGCCGCCGAAGATTTCCTGCAGCATCGGCGACGCCATGCCGATGACGCCAATGCCCGCCGAAACGTTCAGGCAGAGCACCCCCCAGATCAGCCAGAACTGCGGCGTCTTGTGCGCATCCTTCAGATGCACGTTGCGTTGGGTGATCATCGTTTTGGCTTCGCTGGGTGGTGTCCAGCCGTCCGGTCGCCAGCCGGCAGGCGGCAGGCGATAGCGAAATGCTCCGATCATCATGAACACGAAATAGATGGCGCCCATGGTCACGAATGTCTGCCAGGCGCCGACCGAAGTCGGCGTCTTGTAGAAATTCATCAGAATATTGGCCAGCGGAGCACCGATCATGGCGCCGCCGCCGAAGCCTGCAATGGCAAAGCCCGTCGCCATGCCCCTGTGGTCAGGAAACCATTTGATCAACGTGGACACAGGCGAAATGTAGCCGAGACCAAGACCGACGCCGCCGATCACGCCGGCACCGAGCCACATCAGCCACAATTGATGGACGTAGACGCCGATCGCGCCCAGAAAGAGACCGCCAGCCCAACATAACGCGGCAACAACGCCGGCCCTGCGCGGGCCGACGCGCTCCAGCCAACCGCCCCAGATCGCCGCAGACACGCCGAGCAGCACGAAGAACAGCGTGAACATCCAGCCCATGCTGGCGACGCGCCAATCGCAGGTGGTGGTGAAAAGCTCCTGCAAAAGCGTCATGTCGGGACACGCTTTTGCCTGCGTGATCCCGAGCGCGCGCGACAGCGGCAGCCAGAACACGCTGAACCCGTAAGCCATACCGATGCAGAGGTGAATGCAGAGTGCGGCGGGCGGCACGAGCCAGCGATTGAACCCGGCCCCGGCTATGATTCGCTCTCGATCGAGGAGCCCGCCCGCTGTACCAACGAGCCCCTCCGCTTCTTCAACGGTAGTCATAACTTACCTCCCCTTTGTGGCGCACTTCGGCGCCTTATCTTCTTTATTTCTCCATTCTTCGTTTCTTAGTTCTTCAGTTTATTTATTAGTTCCCCAGTTTTTCAGGTTTTTTCAGTTCCGCAGCCTTCAATTGTTCGAGAGCGGCGCGGACAACCGGATCCAGCCCCGTACCGCCCGTTTTGAGATGCGCGAGAATTGCCTCGCGCATCCTCGGATCCCAGAATTTTTGAATGTGATCCGCCGTCCCCGCAGCGGCTTGATCTCGTCCTTGACTAGCAAAAAACTTGCCGATTTGATTGGCCATGTAAACTAGCTTGTCAAGCGACATGGGTTACAGTTTCTTTGCTGGTTTCTTTGATGCGCTGCGGATGAGTGAAGATCTCGAAGCCGTCGCTGCGGGCGACTGCGGCTAGCGTGATCCCGGCAGCTTCGGCGGTGCGCACGGCGAGCGCGGTCGGTGCGGAAACGGCGACAATAAGCGGTGCGCCAATAACGGCAGTTTTTTGCACCATTTCCACCGATACACGGCTTGTGAGCAACACCATGCCGCGGTGGCCGGATACGCCGTCGCGGATCAAAGCCCCGGCAAGCTTGTCGAGCGCATTATGCCTGCCGACATCCTCCCGCACCGCAATGAGGCCGGCGTCCGGATGCCAAAATGCCGCGGCATGAACTGCCCGGGTTTGCCGGTTAAGCTCCTGGCGCGGTGCAAGCGCTTCGAGTGCCCGCATGATCTCTGCCGGCGTGAAAGTCCCGCCGTCGCGCACACGCGGCGGAGACCGCACGGCTTCGGCGAGGCTTTCGATGCCGCAAAGCCCGCAGCCGGTCGGACCCGCGAGATGCCGCCGCCGCTCGCCCAGTGCTGTTGCGCGCGGCTCGGTCAGCCACATGCGCAACTCGATCCCGGCATCCGCCTCGATGATGTCGAGCTGCCGGATGTCTGCCGGCGAGGAAACAACGCCTTCGGTGAGACTGAAGCCGAGCGCAAAATCTTCGAGATTCTGCGGCGTCGCCATCATCACCGCATACGAGCCGCCGTCATAGGTGAACGCGACGGCGGCTTCTTCCGGAATGATACGTTCACCATCGGTCGTGCCCTGGCGGCGCCAAGCCGAGCAGACGACGGTAGTCGTCGGGTGCCTCATCAGGCTACTCCGCAGCCTCGATCGTCGCAGCGACGCGGCGGCTTCGGCGCGCGAGCTCGTCGTATTGCTCCTGCCATTGCGTCGGGCCGTTCGAAGGCGAGACTTGGACCGCGGTCACCTTGTATTCGGGGCAGTTGGTAGCCCAATCGGAGTATTCGGTGGTGACGACATTCACCTGTGTGTTGGGGTGATGGAACGTCGTGTAGACGACGCCCGGCGCCACCCGCTCGGTGATGAGCGCGCGCAATGTCGTCTCGCCGGCCCGGCTCGCAAGCTTCACCCAATCGCCCTCGCGGATGCCACGCTGTTCGGCGTCGTGCGGATGGATTTCGAGCCGGTCTTCCTGGTGCCACATGATATTGGCGGTGCGGCGGGTCTGCGCACCGACATTGTATTGGCTGAGGATGCGGCCGGTCGTGAGCAGCAGAGGGAAGCGTGGTCCGGTCTTTTCATCGGTCGCGACGTATTCGGTGACGATGAACTTGCCCTTGCCGCGTACGAAGCCGTTCATGTGCATGACCGGCGTGCCCTCGGGGGCCTTTTCGTTGCACGGCCACTGGATTGAGCCGAGCCGGTCAAGGTTCTCGAAACTGACGCCGGCGAAGGTGGGTGTGAGCTGCGCGATCTCGTCCATGATCTCGGACGGATGGTTGTAGTGCATGGGGAATCCCATGGCCTCGCTGATCAGGCAAGTGATCTCCCAATCGGCATAACCGTTCTTCGGCTCCATGACCTTGCGCACGGGTTGGATGCGGCGCTCTGCGTTGGTGAATGTCCCGTCTTTTTCGAGGAAGGTCGAGCCGGGCAGGAACACATGCGCGTAGTTGGCGGTCTCGTTCAGGAACAGATCCTGCACCACGACGCACTCCATCGCCGCGAGGCCCGCCGCGACGTGATGCGTATC
>JBEKSB010000307.1:0-4057 GCA_049517455.1 Xanthobacteraceae bacterium | reverse complement strand
TAGCTGGGAATCGCGGGCATCTTTGGGGTGAACAGCACAGAATCGAAACGAGAACAAAGCCGAATCATTCGCGGGTAAATTCGCGGCGCCTGACGATCCGTGGCAATTATTCGAGGTCCCCTGTACTCTCAGTCGAAACAAACTCCTTTGCCGGTACTTAAGCGCGGCCAGTAAGAATTGCCCTCGAAAGGAATTTCACAGAAATCGACGTGCGCTTGGGGAGCAAGTAGATCGATGGCAACGATTCGGGTAAATGGCACCTCGCGTTATTGTGAAGATACCGGGAGCGCCGCTCCACCGATCGTCTTTAGCCATGGACTTTTGTGGAACACCGAGCCGTTCGCGCCGCAAATCGCTGTCCTCAACGATCGCCATCCCTGCGTCGCCTACGACCATCGTGGCCAAGGTAAAAGCGCCGACGGCACCGGCCGCGCGATTGATAGGGACATCGTGGCTGACGATGCGGCAGCGCTTATCGAAGCGTTGCCCTACTTCATTCACAGCGATGAAGAGTGCCAAACGCCTCGAGTTGCAAGCGCGGCTCGCGAACATCCAAGGGAATTTACGACACTTGCCGATTTCGGCCAACGATCGCGTGCTTGACGTCGGCTGCGGATCCGGGTCGATGGCGAGGCTCATCGCCCGTTCGTTTCCGCAAGCAGAGGTCGTCGGTGTTGATTTGCGGGAGCAGTACCTTGAGTTTGCCAAGGCGCGGGCACGCGATGAAGGAATCCAAAACCTCACGTTCCGCCACGGGGACGTATTTGCGCTGCCTTTCGCTGACGCAAGTTTCGACGTTGTATGGACCAAGTATCTTCTGCAATGGGTGAAAGAGCCGAAGGGTGCTCTCGCGGAGCTCAAGCGGGTAACGAAACCCGGTGGCTTTGTTGTTTCCTGCGATTACGTCGGCTTCGCGATCGAGCACTGGCCCGCCGCGCCCGAATTCGACCGTCAGGTGCGCGAAGTCATGGCCGCGCTGGTCGATTGCAATATCGGGCGCAAGGTGGCGCCGTTCATGATGTCGCTCGGTTTTCAGGATGTGCACGTTGAGATGGAGACCGATACCTTATTCACGGTGATCGGCAGTATCGACGCGGAAAGGCGATGGAACTGGGAGAAACAATTTCAGGCCGCGCGTCCGCACCTCGTTCAAATCGTGAGATCGGAATTGGACACGGATCGGCTTATCGATCGTTTCCTCGCACACTATGACGATCCCGCGACCTGCAGCTTCACTGCATTATATTTTACGCGGGGGCCGCGTAAGCGGACTTCCGTTATCCTTTAGATGCTAGCGATCAGCACCGCTAGGATGAGCAGCGCCGCCACGGCAACGAGGCCCTGCAGCAGGGTCCCGATGGTGACCACGGCAAGCCCGCCTAGTGGCCGAAGCCCGGCGCTCGCCGAAACCAGCCAAAAATATTCGTCGTTGACGTGAGAGACGGTCATCGCGCCTGCGCCGATAGCAAGAGTGGCGAGCGCCCTGCCATTCTCGTCGCCGATTCCAAGCGGCGCCAGGATCGGCTGCACCATACCCGCGGTGGTGATGGCAGCCACCAGGGACGAACCTTGCAAGGTCTTGATCAGCGCCGCGATCACAAACGGGACCAGCAGCCCGCCAAGCCCCGCAACATGCCACCCAAGCAGGCGCTCGCCGAGCAATTCTGCCATGCCGGTCTCCTGGCAGAGCCTCTGCAGGCCGCCGGCCGCGCCCACGGTCAGAAGGACACCCGAGACATTCCCAAGGATGCGGCCGGTCCAGCCGGAATCGGCGAGGAGCTTCGCGCTCACCTGCCAAAGGCCGACGATCATGATGCCGGCCGCGACCAAAAACAGAAACAGCGGGCGGCCGAAACCAAGGACCATTTCCCGGGCCGTCCCGCCGCCGAGCGGCTCGCTTGGAATATCGCCGAGCGATTGGACCGTCAGCATCAATAACGGAATTGCCGTCGCCGCAAGCAGCACGATCGCTGGCCAGCGGCTCCGCGTCTCCAGGATCAGGGGCCGTTCCTCCATCGACGGCTGCGCTGCGGTTCCAGCGACCGACAGCCAACGGGCCCATACCGCGCCGAATGCAACCAGGAGAACCGCTACCGGCAAACCGAACAGGGCGACACGGCCCCATGCGGCGTCGAGGATGGCCGCGGCCGCGATCGGTACCGGCGAAAACAACACGAGGCCATGGCTCGCCGAAATCGCAAGCGCCGGTGCGATCATCGTGGCCTCGCGTTTGGGCGCCGTTCCTCCGGCGATGGCCCGAAGCAGAGGCGTCAGGAGGGCAAAAGCCGCCATGGGCGAAGCAGCGATACCGGCGATCAGGCCCAAAAACGCCGCTAGCCTGGTGGGTCCGAGCCATCGCCAGCGATCGATGATCGCAGTGAGCCAAACCGAACCTGCCGTGCTTTCGGCGAGACCGGCAACAAAACCCGCGGCGACGATCACCAATCCGGGAGAATAGATCGCCTGAGAAAAACCGGCGCCAAAGGCCTTACCGACAAAGCCGGTGGTAAACCCGACGGCCAAGCCAAAAGCCGAAGCGACAGCCGCGATGGCGAGAAACGGATGGAGACGCCACGACCGCGTCGCAACGATGAGAACGACGACCGACGCAAGTAAAATGAACGCCTGGAAAAAAGGCATACCGGACATCGACTGTTTGACCTCGCGGGCGGGGCGGGGTGCGGCCGCGCTCACCCCGCCGGATTTTCATTGGCGATCGTTTTACATTTTAGTAGTTTCTGTAATCTGCGGGTGGGAAGAAACCCTTTTCACGAATACGCCGCCGGGAAGCGGCCGCTTTGCCGCTGGCACGATCGGGATCGGCATTGAGCCCTTCCTGAAAGGACATGGCTGTTGAGTATCTTCGGTCCGAATGTTCTGGATGCAAGCATTCTCGGTGC
The DNA here is from genome assembly GCA_049517455.1 of Xanthobacteraceae bacterium. Taxonomy (GTDB): domain Bacteria; phylum Pseudomonadota; class Alphaproteobacteria; order Rhizobiales; family Xanthobacteraceae; genus BOG-931. Next base: position 1,157 of record JBEKSB010000307.1, on the reverse strand, counting down.
AAGCCTTCGAGATGCGAAAGCTTGCCGCTATGTCTGCCAGCTCGGCGCGCTGCTCTTTGTCATCACCCTGGTCATCGGGAATGGGCCGGGCGGCGCCGCGCCGTCCGACTTCATCCATGCCGAGGGGACGCGCCTTGTCGAGATCAACGGCGACCGTTTTGCCATCAAGGGAATCAATCTCGGCAACTGGCTGGTCCCCGAAGGCTATATGTTCAAGTTCATGCGCGCCCGCGCGCCCGGGGAAATCGCAGGCGTCATCGAGGCGCTGATTGGCCAGGAAGAAGCGTCCCGTTTCTGGAGCGAGTTCCGCGACGGCTACATCGCCGAGGAAGATATCCGTTTCATCAAAGCGGCTGGATTCAATACCGTGCGCGTACCGCTGCATTGGCGGCTTTTCGTCGAGCCTGGAGATGAAGGCGCGGACCGGTTCGAAGGGCCGGGCTGGTTTCTTCTCGACCGGCTTGTCGCATGGTGCCGGGAATCCGGGCTGCGCGTTATCATCGATCTGCACGCCGCGCCCGGCGGGCAGACCGGCGTCAACCACGATGACGGCACCGGCTTCCCGCTGACATTCTACGTGCCGCGATATCGGCGCCTTACCGTCGAGCTGTGGCGAGCGCTCGCCGCGCACTATCGCGACGAACCGACGATCCTTGGTTACGACCTTCTGAACGAACCGATCTCGCCCTACAGCGACGAGGATTATCTCAATCCGCGGCTGGAGCCGCTCTACCGCGACATCGTAGCCGCGATTCGCAGCGTCGATACCAACCATCTGGTGCTGCTCGCCGGTGCCCAATGGAGCACAAGCTTTGCCGTGTTCAGTCGGCCGTTCGACGCCAACGCCGTTTACACCTATCACAAATTCTGGGCCGCCCCGACCCGCGACTCGCTGCAGAGCTATCTGAATTTCAGCAATCGCTGGAATGTGCCGCTGCTCATCGGCGAGACCGGCGAACTGACCGACAATTGGAACGAGAGCTTCCGCCGGCTTCATGACCAGTTTGGCATCGGATGGTGCTTCTGGCCCTACAAAAATCTCGACTCGGACACTACCGTGGTTTCGATTCAAAAACCGGCCGGATGGGATCTGATCGCCAATGCCGGCAGCACGGACGCCAAGGCATTCGAGCCGGGTTCCTTGCCGCCGCGCGAGC
>JBEKSB010000306.1:0-4084 GCA_049517455.1 Xanthobacteraceae bacterium | reverse complement strand
CCCAGATCGCGGGCCGCGTAGGGAAGGGTGCGGAAGCTCCATCGCCCGCCTACATCTCCGACTTTCTCGCAAACTCCGATGGAATGAAACTGGTCAGAGCGTTCACGCAGATCGGCGACGCTAAACTGAGGCGTTCCGTTGTCCGCCTCGTCGAACAAATCGTTGGGGAAGACGGCCGCTAAGGGCTGGTGCGTGAAATTCACGTCACGGATTTTGGAAGGAAGAGGAGGGGCGACACAGTACGTGTCCTTAACAAGCCGTTGCAGCTTACCCCATGCCAATCCGTACCAGTGTACCAAAAGCGTAACGGCGCCGGCGCATCTTGCACCTGAGTACAGGAATCTATCATGCAAGATAAACGACGGGTTCAGCGCACGCGCGCATTGAAGGGCGCTCAAATCATTTTGAATAATCACTCGTCTGTCTTCGACTGCACCGTCCACAATCTGACGAACGTGGGGGCGTGCGTGCACTTGCCATCTTCTGTCGGTATCCCAAATTCGTTTTGGGTCCGGTCTGGGTTATTCTCGACCGTTTGAGCGCGCTCCAGGGACTTCCGCTTAGGCCCCGAAACCGGACGAACCGCTGCGCTGCAGCGAACCGCCGCTTCGGGCCATGAGGAGACTCATGCACCGCGGCAAAACTGGGCCGATCACTTCCGCCGCTGCTCGGCGTAGCGGTCGACCAAGAGGAATTTCTGCACCTTGCCGGTTGGCGTGCGCGGCAACGCATCTTCGGAGAAAAAAATGCTTTTCGGCGTCTTGAAGCCTGCGAGCCGTTCGCGGCAGTGGCTTTCCACCATTTCCGCCGTGATCGTGACGCCCTGCTCAGACGCACGCACAATCACGGCACTGACGCGCTCGCCCCAGAGCTCGTCGGGGGTTCCAAACACCGCGCAATCGGCCACGCCGGCCATGGCAAGAATGGTGTCCTCGACTTCGGCGGCATGCACATTTTGACCACCGCTGATGATCATGTCCTTAAGGCGGCCTTTGATGAACAAAAAGCCATCCTCGTCGAGATAGCCGAGATCGCCGGTGTGCACGAAACCGTTGCGGAATGTCTCCGCGGTCTTTTGCGGATTGTCGAAATAGGCGGTGACAGTCGACGGCGAACGGCCGACGATTTCGCCGATTTCGCCGGGTGCGGCAATGCTACCGTCCGGCCGCTCGATGTGCACCTCGGCAAAACAGATTGGATGGCCGATCGATTCCGGGCGCCTTTTGCGGTCCTCGGGCGTCGACACCGTGAGCGCGCCTGTTTCCTGCATGCCGTAATATTCGTAGATCGTCGGGCACAGCGCGGCCGCGACGCGTTCGCGCAAAGTCGCCGGAAAGACCGAGCCGGCAAACACCAGGCCGCGCAGCGAACGGAGGTTGCGCGTCAGCGAGCTAGGATCGGCCAGCAGCATCGCTCCCATGGTCGGCACGAGATTGAAAATGGTCACGCCCTCGGCTTCGACCAGCCGAAGCGTTTCTGCCGGGTTGAAATCGACGAGCACGTTGCGCACGCCAAACTGCATCCCGGCCGCGATCCAGGCATAGCCGACGCGGCCGAACGCCGGGAACACGGTCATAATCACGTCGCGCGAGGTCAATTCAAAGGCCTCGAACATGGTGCCGATCGTGGCGTTGTTCAGATGCGTCAGCGTGTAGGATTTCGGCAGGCCGGTCGTGCCCGAGGTTAGGTTGAAGTAAAACGGATCGTGCTCCTGGACGTCGACTTGCGGTTCTGCGGTCGACGCACCGGCGAGAAGTTCCTCGTAGCGAAGCGCCCAATCCGGCTGTTTGTCGCCAATGGCGACGAACGATTTTATTTGGGGCAGCGCGGCGCGGACGTGCTCGACGGCCGCGAGGAACCGAGTTTCAAACAGCAACGCTTTGGCGCCCATGGCACCGCACAGGCTGGCGATTTCGGCAGCGGCTAGACGATAGTTCAGAGGGATACCCACTAAGCCGAGCTTGGCGAGCGCGAAATATATTTCGACCAGTTCCGCGCGATTGTTGCAAAGAAACGCTACCACGTCCGGCTTGCGCAGTCCGAGGCCAGATAGGCCGTGCGCGAGCCGGTTGCAGCGCTCGTTGGTCTGCGCATACGAAAACCGGCGCCCAGTGCCGGCGCAGAAGGTGGCCTCCCGATCGCGAAACCGCACTGCGGCGGTGGCGAGGATGTTGCCGGCGACCATTTTGCCGAGCGCGCGCGGCGGTGCCGCGGCCGGTTGCGCCTGCGATTGACCTGATTGTTTGGCGGCTGTGCTTAAAGTGGTCATCACTCGTCTCCTCCTGCGGCGTTGAAATTCAGCGGCCGACAAAAGCCGGCGGTCGCTTTTCCGCAAAGGCGGCGGCTCCCTCGCGTAAATCTTCGGTCATGAAAGCGCGCGCCTGCTTGGCGGCCTCTTCAGCAAGCGCGGCGGAAAACGGCGCGCTCCAGCCGAATTCCAGCTGTGACTTGATGAGGCCGAGCGCGGTGGTGGGATCCTGCGCCAGCTTTGCCGCCGTCGCAGCGGCTTGTTCAAACAATTCGCCATCCTCGACGCAGCGCCAAACCAGCCCCCAAAGCGCGGCCGTCTCCGCGCTGATCGATTCGCCCAGGAGCGCAAGCGCTCGCGCCCGCGGCGCCCCGATCGCCCGTTGTAGCAACACCGAGGTGCCGCCATCGAGCACGGCACCGAGGCGCGCGAAGCTAAGAATGAAACGCGCGGAGCGCGCGGCGACCACAATGTCGCCCGCCAGCGCCAGCCCGACGCCCGCGCCCGCGGCCGGACCATTGACGCCGACAACAATCGGTATCGACGAGCGGCGCATCGCTTCGAGGATCGGATTGAACGCGCTCGTCATCATCGACGCCACATCGTCGCCGTTGCCGATCATCCGACCGAACATGTCGCCACCGAGCTGAGCGCCGGAACAAAAGCCTTTGCCGGCGCCGGTGAGCATGATGGCGCGTACGCCGTCGCCGGCCTGCGCGGCCTCAAACGCAACGCGCAAATCGGCCAGCAGTGGCTCAGTGATCGCGTTGTATTGTTCGGGATTATTCAGCGTCAGGATCTCGACCGATCCGCGCCGCTCCGACAAAACCATCGACATTTCGTGCCCTCAGTTGACCGCGCGCGATTGGCCTTCCCAGAACGGCTTGCGAAGTTCGCGTTTTAGGACCTTGCCGGCGCCGGAAAGCGGCAGCATTTGGTCCTGGATATCGACGCTGCGTGGGCACTTGTATCCAGCGATCCGCTCTTTGCAGAATGCGATGATGTCGTCAGCCGTCACCTCGGCGCCCGGCTTACGCATCACTACTGCATGGACCGTTTCGCCCCAGCGCTCACTCGGAATGCCGATGACTGCGCATTGTGCGACGGCGGGATGGAGCGCGATGCAATTCTCGACCTCGACGGAATAGACGTTCTCGCCACCCGAAATGATCATGTCCTTGATACGATCGACGATGTAGACGTAGCCGTCTTCGTCCATATAGCCGCTGTCACCGGTGTGCATCCAGCCGTCGATTACAGCTTTTTTGGTCTCCTCGGGCCGCTCCCAATAGCCCATCATCACCGTATCGCCGCGCACGGCGATTTCGCCGACCGTGCGCGGCGGAACCGGCTTATCGGCGGCGTCGACGATCCGCACGTCGACCATAAGGCACGGGCGTCCACCCGATCGGTGGCGCCCCTTGGCGCGTGCCTCGCCGATATGATCCTTCCAGTGCAGATAGGTCGCGCAAGGCGAAAGTTCGGTCATGCCGTAGGCCTGCACAAATTCTGCATTTGGAAGTCTGACCATCGCCCGATCCAGCACCGCCTCGCTGATCGGGGAAGCGCCGTAAATGACCCGGCGCAGTGAAGAGAGATTGTAGTTTTCAACTCCTGGATGATCGACAAACATCTGGATCATCGTCGGCACCAGAAGCACGTCGGTGATGCGGAACCGCTCGATCGCCTGCGCGATGCCCTCAGGCGTAAACATCCGCAGGACGGCGTGCGTGGCGCCCTTCAGAAGATAACCGAATAGCGCGGCGCCGTCGGCAAGGTGGAACATCGGCGCGACATGGAGATAAACCGAGGTTTCGTCATAATTTAGCTCGGCCG
>JBEKSB010000305.1:0-4096 GCA_049517455.1 Xanthobacteraceae bacterium | reverse complement strand
CTATCAGCCATTCAGGACGCGTTCATCGTCGCGGTGCTGCCGCCGCCGGTGATGGGCATCGGTACCGCCGGCGGCTTTCGCATGATGGTTGAGGATCGCGCCGGTCGCGGCTCTGCGGCGTTGCGCGAGGCGGCGGAAGCCGTGATGAGCCGCGCCAACAAGACGTCCGGCGTCTCCCAGGTCTTCACGCTGTTCGAGACCTCGACGCCGCAAATCTATCTCGACATCGACCGCACCAAGGCGCAACTCCTCGGCGTCAACGTGCAGGACGTGTTCAATGCCCTGCAAATCTTCATCGGCTCTTCCTACGTCAACGACTTCAACCTGTTTGGACGCACGTTTCGCGTCATGGCAGAGGCGCGCGAGGAGGACCGCCAGCATGTCAGCGACGTGCTGAAAATCCGCGTGCGCAACTCGAACGGCGACACGGTGCCGCTCGGCTCCTTCACCACCGTGACCGACATTGCCGGCCCGTACCGCGTTCCGCGCTACAACCTCTATCCCGCCGCCGAGATCGATGGCGCCGCCGCGCCCGGCTATTCGCAGGGCCAGGCGATTCAAATCATGGACAGGCTCGCGGCGCAGACGCTGCCCGACGGCTTCGCCAGCGAGTGGACGACGCTCGCCTTCCAGCAGATCAGGGCCGGCAACACCGCGATGTTCGCCTTCGTGCTGGCGGTGGTGTTCGTATTTCTGGTTCTCGCCGCGCAGTATGAAAGCCTCACGCTGCCGCTGGCGGTGATCCTGATCGTGCCGATGTGCCTCGTCGCCGCCATCACCGGCGTCATCCTGCGCGCGCAGGACAACAACATCCTCACCCAGGTCGGCTTCGTGGTGCTCATTGGGCTAGCCGCCAAGAACGCCATCCTGATCGTCGAGTTCGCCCGGCAGCTCGAGGATCAGGGCCGCACCCGGTGGGAGGCGGCCGTCGAGGCCACGGGACTGCGGCTGCGCCCGATCCTGATGACCTCGTTCGCCTTCATCCTCGGCGTCACGCCGCTCGTCTGGGCGATCGGCGCCGGCGCGGAATTGCGTCAGGCGCTCGGCACCGCGGTGTTTTTCGGCATGATCGGCGTCACGGCCTTCGGCCTGATCTTCACGCCGGTGTTCTACGTGATCGCGCGCTGGGTCGCCTCACTCGGGCCGCGGCGCGGAAAGAAGCGGGAACCGAGCGCGCAGCCGGCGGAGTAGTCCGGGAGTATCCGGACACACACGTCCGAAATTATCCTGGCTATCGGACGCATCGCGGACATTGCGATCCGGTATTGTTGACCCATATCGGTCATGATGAAGGGGGAATTCCAAACAAACTGCCGCAGCAGTTTCGGCTGGGCTGACTTCACTGCACGTTGGAGAGAATCCCATGAGGACAGTTCCGTACGACGATCGGGACGAAAATCAGATTCGGACAAGCGGCGTTCACCGTCAATGGAGCGAGGTTAAGGCAGCGCCTTGAGGTGGCGGATCGGCCGGCCGGGCGCGATGGCCTGCGCCGCGGCGACGATGGCGTTGGCGTCGATGCCGTAGTGGCGGTAGAGGTCGGCGAGCGAGCCGGTCTGACCGAAATGCTCGACGCCGAGCGGGCGCACGCGGTTGCCCGCGACCGCCCCCAGCCAGGCCAGCGTTGCCGGATGTCCATCGAGCACAGTGACGATGCCGCAATGCGCCGGCACATCGGCGAATAGCCGCTCGATATGCGAACGTGCATGCACCAGGCCGCGTTCGCGCGCGCGTTGCGCCGCGGTCCAGCCGGCGTTGAGCCGGTCGGCCGAGGTGACGGCGAGGAGGCCAACGTCGCGCCGGTCCTCGGCGATCAGACCGACGGCCGCGATCGCTTCCGGTGCAATGGCGCCGGTATAGGCGACGATCACCTGGCAATTCGGCCCCGGTTTTCGCTGCCAATAGGCGCCGTCGACGATTTGTTGGCGCAGATCAGGCGTCATTTCGCGCGCCATCTGCTCGATCGGCCGGGTCGATAGCCGCAGATAGACCGAGCCGCCGGTCTCATCGCGCAACCAGTTGCGTTCCGATATTTCGCCGCCGCTTTTTTGAATGTAGGCGAAGGCCCACGCCAGGATGACGGCAAGCTCATCGACATACGCCGGCTCGAAGCTTGCGAGTCCGTCCTGCGCCATTCCGATCAGCGGCTCGGCGATCGACTGATGCGCGCCGCCTTCGCCCGCCAGCGTGATGCCCGAAGGCGTCGCCACGACGATGAAGCGCGCGTCCTGATAGCAGGCGTAATTGAGCGCATCGAGACCGCGCGCGATGAAGGGATCGTACAGCGTGCCGACCGGCAGCAGCCGTTCGCCGTTGATGGAATGCGACAGACCGAGCGCCGAGAGCAGAATGAACAGGTTCATCTCGGCGATGCCGAGCTCGATGTGCTGGCCTTTGGGCGAGAACTCCCAATTGAAGGTCGATGGGATGCGCTCGCTCTTGAACGTGTCGGCCATGGCCTGACGCGCGAACAGGCCGCGGCGGTTGACGAAGCCGCCGAGATTGGTCGAGATCGTCACATCCGGCGAGGTCGTGACGATGCGGCGTGCGAAGTCGGTGTCGGCGCGGCCGACGTCATTGAGCAGCGCACCGAAGCCGGTCTGCGTCGATGTCACGGCCTGGAACGCCGGCCGCAATTCGGCCGGCACCTCGATCGCTGGCGCCTCGAGCCGCCGCGCACCGGCCGCGGCAAACGGAACGCGATCGAGAAACGTGTCCAACCGCTCCGGCGGCATCGACAGGCCCTCGAACGGGTCCCATTCGTGGCCGGGCCGCACCCGCATCGCCCGGCGGAATGTTTCCATCTGCGCAGGGGTCATCAGCCCGGCGTGATTGTCCTTGTGGCCGGCCATCGGCAAGCCGAAGCCTTTGACGGTGTAGGAGATAAAGCAGGTCGGCCGGTCGTTGTCGGCGTTGCGAAACGCTTCGAGCAAGGATGGCAGGTCATGTCCGCCGAGGTTGTTCATCAAGGCGGCAAGCTCGTCGTCGGAGCGCTTGTCGATGAGCTGGCTGACGTCGCCCTGATCGCCGATCTCGTCGGTGAGCCGCTTGCGCCAGGCCGCTCCTCCGGCAAACACCAGCGCGGAGTAAAGCGGGTTAGGGCAATTGTCGATCCATCGGCGCAGCTTCTCGCCACCCGGCTCCTCGAACGCGGCTTGCTGCAGCGAGCCATATTTTAGAATGACGACGTCCCAGCCGAAATTCTTGAACAGTTGCTCGTAGCGCTCCCACAGCCCTTCGCGCACGACGGCATCAAGGCTCTGCCGGTTGTAGTCGACGATCCACCAGCAATTGCGCAGGCCCTGCTTCCAGCCTTCGAGCATTGCTTCGAAAATATTGCCCTCGTCGAGCTCGGCGTCGCCGACCAGCGCCACCATGCGGCCTTCCGGCCGATCGAGGCCCCAGCCATGCGCGCGCACGTAGTCCTGCGTCAGCGACGAAAACAGCGTCTGCGCCACGCCCAGCCCGACCGAGCCGGTGGAGAAATCCACGTCGTCGGCGTCCTTCGTGCGGGACGGATAGCTCTGCGCCCCCTTGTAGCCGCGGAACGCTTCCAGCCGTTCGCGCGTCTGTTTGCCGAGGAGATATTGAATGGCGTGGAAGATCGGGCTGGCATGCGGCTTGACCGCCACGCGGTCCTGCGGCCGCAGCACCGCGAAATAGAGCGCGGTCATGATGGTGGCGAGCGACGCCGAGGATGCCTGATGGCCGCCCACTTTCAGGCCGTCGTCGTTCTCGCGCAGATGATTGGCGTTATGGATGGTCCAGCTCGCGAGCCAGAGCACCTTCTTTTCCAGTTCGCGGAGGACGGCGACGTCGTCGGTCATAACTGGGAATTCCCGGATAACTTGCGAAACAATTGGCGTTCTGGTCCGAACAGATCGATGGTGTCCTGCTTTGTTCAGGATAGAAAGCGGAAAAGCCATGAACAAGAGCGATCGCCCGAACGCAATGGCGCAGTGGATGTGGGACGCGCGGCGGCGGCGGCTACCCTTTCGCAACCTGCCGGACGAATTGCGGCCGGAATCCATCGCCGAGGCCTATGCGGCGCAGGAAGCTTATTACCGATTGGCTGAGCCGCTATACGGCGCGGTGG
>JBEKSB010000304.1:0-4111 GCA_049517455.1 Xanthobacteraceae bacterium | reverse complement strand
GCCTCGGTCGGATTTCGCGCACGATTCTGGAATCTGGGCCTCGAGGGCCAGATGGTGTGGGGCGGCATCGCCGCGACGGCCGTTTCGATCTATCACGTCGGCCCCGAGACGCTCAGATTGCCGGTGATGGCGCTCGCGGCCATGCTGGCCGGCATGGCTTGGGTCGGGATTCCTGCATTCTTGCGAATGAAATTCGCGGTCAACGAGATTATCTCCACGCTCTTGCTCAACTACGTCGCGACATTTTTCCTCTACGACCTGCTGTATGGCCCCTGGAAGGATGCGACCGATGCATATCCGCACTCGGCGCAATATCTGGCTGCGGAACGTCTTCCCGACATCGGCTATTCCATCAATGCAGCGCTGCCGGTCGCGATTGTTTTCATGCTGATCGTCTGGTGGTTCAACGAGTTCAGCCGCTTCGGGTTCTATCTGAAATTCATCTACGCCAACACGACAATGGCGCGGCTGGTTGGCGTACCGACCCTGGCGGTCGTGCTGGCGGCCGTGCTGATCTCCGGCGCTCTCGCCGCACTCGCCGGCTTCGTTATTTCCTCGGCAACTGAAAGCCGCCTTACCCAGGGATTTTTTGAAGGCTACGGCTTCTCTGGCGTGCTGATCGCATTTCTGGCTCGCAACAACGCCCTCGCCGCCGCGATCGTTGCCTTCCTCATCGCCATGCTGTTCGTGACCGGACAGAGCTTTCAGATTTTTTACCAAATACCATTCGCAATGGTGCAGATGATCCAGGCGATCATCGTCATGTGCGTCGCCGCCTCGGAGTTCTTCATCCGCCACCGCATTCGTTTCCAACGTTGAGTGAACTCGTGCATGACGTCATCCTGAGCTGGCTCGGCAACACCCCCTCGCTGGCGGTGCCCTATGCGCTGGCGGCTTTGGGATTGATCATTGGCGAGCGTTCGGGCGTGCTTTCGCTTGGCGCCGAAGGACTCATGCTGGTCGGAGCACTCGCAGGGGTTGGCGCCTATCTCGCGTTTGGCGGTCATCCGCTGCTCGCCCTCCTCGTCGCCATGATCGCCGCCGCACTCGTTTCGCTCCTTTTCGCCATCCTGGTCGTGCTTTTTCGCGTTAATCAGGTGATCGCGGGCCTTGCCCTCGTATTCTTCTGTCAGGGCTTGACCAACCTCGTCGGCACCGTCGCCGACTGGTCGAATCATACGATCTCTGGCCTGCATGATTGGCCACTCTATCAGCTATGGGAGCTGCCCATCGTCGGCCGGATCTTCTTCACCCACGACCTGATCGTTTATCTCACCATCCCTATCTTCATCGCCGTTTCCTGGTTCATTAACCGCACCAATACCGGACTGCGGCTCCGTTCGATCGGAGAAAGCCCAGAAGCGGCCGACGCCGCCGGTCTTAACATCAATCTTTACCGGTTTGCCGCGATCGTGGGCGGATCGGCGCTGGTCGGACTTGCCGGCGCGTATCTTTCAGTCGTCAGCGCGAAAATCTGGATCGCCGGCATGACCAGTGGACGCGGCTGGATCGCCGTCGCGCTTGTGATTTTTGCGCGCTGGCATCCCTGGCGCGCGCTGATGGGAGCGCTCCTGTTCGGCGGCATCGAAGCTCTCATTCCGCAGATCGCCGCCGCCGGCATTCGGGTGCCGGAATATTTCATGCTCATGACCCCTTATGTCGCTACGCTGGCCGTCATGGTCTGGCAGGGAGCGCGCAGCCGGGTCGGCTCGGACGAGCCCGCGGCCCTGGGTCAGCCCTACGTCCGCGAAGAGCGAATCTGAGCGGAGCGACAGGATCGATGCCGCTGGAACCGCTCGCATTCATGGTCCCCGGGAAGATCGGCGGGCTCATTGTTAAGAACAGACTGGTTCGCGCCGCGACATCGGAGACCATGGCGACAAATAACGGTGACGCCACCGACGACCTCGTCCGGCTCTATGCCGATCTGGCGCGCGGGGGCGTCGGCCTTATCATCACGGGCCACATTTACGTGGAACCGAGGGGTCAATATGAGCCGAGGCAACTCGGGCTCGATCACGATCGCCGGATTCCCCCCCTCGCCCGCATCACCGAGGTGGTGCATCGCCATGGCGGCGTCATCTTCGCCGAGCTCAGCCACGCCGGCAGCCAATCGCTCATTCCCGAAATCGTGCCACTGGCCCCATCCATTGTGCCCAACGCCATTTTCGCGCGGCCGCCGGTGGAAATGTCAAACGCCGAAATCGAAAAGGTCGTTACCGACTTCGCCGCCGCGGCAGCGCGCGCGAAGCACGCCGGCTTCGACGGCATTCATCTGCATTCCGGCAACGGCTATCTGCTGTCGCAGTTCAACTCGCCGTATGCCAATCGCCGTAGCGATCGGTGGGGCGGCGATCCACAAAGGCGTGCCCGGTTCATCCTTGAGGTCTTTCGGGTTGTCCGTCAGGCGACAGGTGCCGACTTCCCGATTACCGCGCGTGTCGGCGTCGCCGATGCCGTCAACGGCGGGCTCACACTGCCCGACGGTCTTGCCATTGCCCGGCAACTCGCGGCCGAGGGCCTCGCCGGGCTCGAAGTCACCTACGGCGTGATGACATCCTACCGCGAGAATATCCGGCCCTATGCCGGTGTCGGCCGTTGGCGGGCGATCGCCGACGGCATGATCCACCGCAGCTTTTCCCAGCCGGTCGGAGAGGCCTATTATCGGGCATTCGCTCGCGCGGCCAAGGCCGCGATCGATATTCCGATAATCCTGGTCGGCGGACTGCGCTCGACGCAAATGATGGACGACGTCGTGCGCTCCGGCGACGCCGATTTCCTGGCGATGGCGCGTCCCTTCGTGCGCGAGCCCGATCTCGTGAAAAAGATCGCGCAGGGCCGGCGCGGTCCAGTCAAATGCGTGTCCTGCAACATCTGTTTTCTGCACGAGGGGATTGATCCGCTGCGCTGCTGGCGAACGCCCTCGGCGATCGTGGAGCATGTATACAAGCACTATCTGAAGAACCCGACCCGGACCTGAGACTGGACAAAGAACGCACGGAACGGCGTCGCGTTGACATCGGAGGACTACGCTTGTTTAGCATACCGACTAGTGCGCGCCTCGCGTTGAAGGGAGACACAGCCCGGTGAAACCCGCGCCGTTTGTTTATCACGCGCCGAAAACTGTCGACGACGCAGTAACGAAGCTCGCTGAATTCGGCCCGCTCGATGGCCGCGTTCTTGCCGGCGGTCAAAGCCTCGTGCCGATGATGGCGTTTCGCATGGCGCGCCCCGCTCACCTCGTCGATATCAACGCGGTGGCCGGTCTCGATCGCCTCGTGGTCGATGGCGACATGCTCTCGATCACGGCATGCGTGCGTCATGCGGCGTTTCATCGTCCGGTGGTGCCGGGACCCACCGGTGCCCTGCTCTCCGCCGTCGTTTCGAATATCGCGCATTACCCGATCCGGCTACGCGGTACGTTTTGTGGCAGCCTCGCCCATGCCGACCCGGCTTCTGAGTGGTGCCTGACCGCAGTGACGCTCGGCGCGGAGATCGTCGCAGCCAGTACGCGCGGCCGCCGCATGATCGCGGCGGACGACTACTTCGAGGGCATGATGATGACAGTGCTCGGCGAGGATGAATTGCTGGTCGAGGCGCGCCTGCCGCTGCTCACCCCGGACACCCATTTCGGCTTCTATGAATTCAGCCGTCGCGCGGGCGACTACGCGCTTGCAATGGCGCTGGTCACCTACCGGCTGCGGGATGGCCTCATGGTCGAGCCACGAGTGGGAGTCGGCGGAGCCGAGGGACGACCGCGTCGAATTTCCGAGGCTGAGGCTGTGCTCGTGGGCCAAAAGCCCGGCATGGACAGTTTCCGTGCGGCTGCGGACGCTGCCGCCACAGCGACCGACCCATTGGAAGACGTGCATGCAGATGCCGAATTCCGGCTCGATCTGGTGCGTGCCGTCACGCGGCGCGCGCTGGAGGGGGCGCTGGCATGAGCGCACCGACCAAAGGCTCGGGCTTTGCGTGGGTGGGCCGTTCGATCCGCCGCGTGGAGGACCCGACGCTGCTGATGGGTCGCGGCCGCTTCACCGCCGATCTGCCGGCGACCTATCGGGTCCGATTTGTGCGCAGCTCAGTTGCCGCAGGCGAAATCAAAAAAATC
>JBEKSB010000303.1:0-4143 GCA_049517455.1 Xanthobacteraceae bacterium | reverse complement strand
CGCTGCCCGACATCACCGAGATCGTTCTCGCCGACTTGGCCCGCAGCGTTGCCGCCGGGTTTCCGCAGGACGCACCCGTTCCACTCTACCGGATGAAGCATGGCCGTTACGTGCGTAAGCTGCTTTAGCGTGTGGGTTGCGCTATGCTGCCGCCCGACCCCTAGGGAGGTTATTGTGGAGAAACTTGCCGTCCATCCGGCCTCCCCGGCCCTAACCGAACCGGCTTTCGGCGCCTCGCTTTCGTGCGATGCCGAGGCCGCCAGCAAGTATTTTGCTAGCCTCGAAACCGTGTTGCAGGCCGAAAGGGCCGAGCGAAAGGGCGAAACGGCGGCGCTCAAAGCCCACGCTCTCGATGTGAAGGAAAAATTCTTCAGGCGTCATGCGGTCGCCATCTACGATGAATTGACCGGACAGGGCGCGCGCACCTTGCGGGTTTCCGATCTGCTTGCCGCCGCGTCCAGCCGCTACCCGGCACTGCTGCCAAGCCGTGAACAAATCGACGCCGAACGGGCGCTTATGAAACAGAGTGCCAAGGAAGGCCGCGAGTTGGACCAGGGATTGTTCATCGGGCAAATTCTCGCCGATGAGCGATGCGGCATGCATCTCATCCACGCGATGCTCAAACCCAAGCGCGAGGCGCTCGACCGGCTCGCCGGATTCCGGCGCAGCGGTTTTGCCGATCTCGGCGAAGCCAAAGTCGAACGCAAGGGCAAGGTCGGCCACGTCACGCTGACCAATCCCAAATTTCTCAACGCCGAGGACGACCGCGCTACCGCGGCGCTGGAGACCGGCGTCGACCTCGTGCTGCTTGATGACACGATCGAATGCGGTGTCCTACGCGGGGGCGCGGTGCAGCATCCGAAATACGCCGGTCGCTGTATTTTCAATGCCGGCATCAATCTCACGCATCTCTACTACGGGCAGATTTCCTTCGCCGACTTTTTCATTGGGCGTGAGTTGGGCCTGCTCCACAAGATCTATCGCGGTCATTGGTGCTCGGATTCCTACGACGAGCAATACGAGGACTACGTCGAGAAGCCGTGGATCGCGGCTGTCGAGGCGTTTGCTATCGGCGGCGGCTGCCAGCTCCTTTGCGTCATGGACCGCGTGCTGGCGGAACCCGGCTCCTATTTCAACCTTCCGGCCAGCAAGGAAGGATTTATTCCGGGCGCGGCCAACTTGCGGCTGCCGCGGCTCGTCGGCATAAAGCTCGCGCGCGAGGGCATCTTCTTCGAGCGGGTGTTTCACGCCGAAACGCCGGAAGGACGCATGATTTGCGACGAGATCGTTCCTGCCGGAGGGATCGAAGCCGCGATCGAGGCGAACGCGCTGCAACTGGTCCGCGCCGGAATGACGAGCGCCGTCAGCAACCGTAAGGCGCTCAGGGTCGCGCAAGAGCCCTTAGCAAATTTTCGGCGCTACATGGCAACCTATGCGCGGCAGCAAAGCCGATGCCTGTACGACCCCAAGCTGATCGAAAATCTGGAACATAGCTGGAAGCCCGGCACCCGGCGTATGTGAAGCCGCTCGCGGCGCACTCATGGACAAGCAATGAACTCTTCCGAACTTAGCTCGGTCACGCGCGTGACCGTTGGTCCGAAGGACACCGTCGGCGCGCTCGATCCGAGCATGCCGCAGGTGGCGGCAACGCCTTATCTCGTCACCATCGCCGAGTTCGCGTGCGCGCGATTGGTGCAAGGCCAACTTGAGCCAGGACAGATCACGGTCGGCAGCCGTGTCGTCATCGACCATCTGGGGCCGAGCAAGGTCGGCGCCGAGTTGGTCATCAAGACCGTCCTGATGAACCGTGAGAAGAACCGGTTCAAATTTTCCGTCCAAATCGAAGACGGCGCCCGTACCGTCGCCAAAGTCGAGCATGAGCGCGTGGCCGTGGCGCTCGAAAAGCTCATGAAAGCGTTGGGCTGAGCCGCCGGGCGTCGGGAGGGATTGAGCGGATGCGAACGATCGCAGAAATGCTGCGTTGGCGGGCGCGGCGCCACTCGTCGCTGGAAGCTGTGTGGTTCGAAGGCAAAGCGCAGACCTTCGCCGCGCTCAACGAATCGAGCTCACAGCTCGCGGCAGGCTTTGTGCACAAACTCGGCGTTGAACCCGGCGATCGGGTCTGCATTCTCGACAAGAACAGTGCGGCTTATTTCGAATTATTTTTCGCGCTCGACAAGGCCGGCGTGGTGGCGGCGCCGCTCAACTGGCGGCTCACGCCGCACGAGGTCAAGCAAATCATTGACGACGTCAAACCGAAACTGATCGTCGCCGGGCCGGAGTTCAAGGCGCACGGCGCCGCGTCGGGCGTGACGACCATTACCTTCGACGACCTGCCGCGCAGCGGCGACGATCCGCGGCGCGACGTGGATGGCGCCGTGAGCACTCAATTCTGTACGTCGGGCACGACCGGCCTTCCCAAGGGCGCGATGCTGACGGGATGGAATTTGCTCAATGTCGGCTTTTGCGGAGCGCTGGAAAACAGCGAGATGCGTGAGGGAGGCCGTTCGCTCGTATGCCTGCCGCTGTTCCATATCGGCGGCACCGTCTGGGCGATTTGGGCGATGCAAACAGGATCGACCGTCGTGATCGTACGCGACCCGGTGCCTGAAGTGCTTGTTAGGACCATGGTTGAGCAGCGGATCGAAAGCGCACTGTTGGTGCCGACACTGATGTTGCTCATGACCGAACTGCCGCAGGCGCGCACGGCAGATTTCTCCGCGCTCAAGCTCATCAGTTACGGCACCGCGCCGATCTCGCCCGACCTGCTGCGCCGCTCGATCGAAACCTTCAAATGCCGCTTCTTGCAGGTTTACGGCTTGACCGAAACGACCGGCCCTTTCACGGCGCTCTCGCACGAGCAGCATGTCGGCGAGCGGCTCCTTTCCTGTGGCCGGCCGATGCTCGGCGGCCGTGTGCGCATCGTCGACTCCGACGGCAAGGATCTACCGCCTTATGAAGTCGGCGAGATTCTTTATCAGGGCGAGAACCTGATGGCCGGTTACTGGGCGCGCGAGGAAGCGACGGCGCAAGCGATCCGCGACGGCTGGTTTCACACCGGCGATGCCGGCTACGTCGACGAGGAGGGCTACATATTCCTGAAAGACCGCATCAAGGACATGATCGTATCCGGCAGCGAGAACGTCTATCCGGCCGAGGTCGAAGCCGTCCTGATGGGCCATCCCGAAGTTCTGGAATGCGCCGTCATCGGCGTGCCGGATGCCAAGTGGGGCGAGACCGTGAAGGCCGTGGTGGTCAGGCGGCAAGGCACAAACCTGACTGAAGCCGCGCTGATCGAATGGAGCCGCGACAAGCTTGCCGGCTTCAAGCGTCCGCACTCGGTGGACTTCATCGACACGTTGCCGCGCAACGCCAGCGGCAAGCTCCTCAAGCGCACGCTCCGCGAGCCGTATTGGGCCGGCTATGCGCGCCGGGTCAATTAGGGCGTGGACTCATAAGCGGCCAGTCGAATGCTGACATGGTGGCCGCCCTCGCGGTGTCGGCGAACGAACCTCCGCTAGGAAACGGCCGCAGCCTAGCCGGGGGTGAACATCCACACGGCCGCGACGCCTATGACCGCCGTCGCGATCCAGCCGAGGATGATAGTTGACCGCCCCGCGGTGAAATCTCCCATCACGGATTTCTTTGACACCATCAGGATGATCACAACCATTAGGGGCACAGCCACAACCCCGTTGATGACCGCGCTCCAGAACAGGGCCTTCATCGGACTGATTGGGGAAAATTGGATGACGAGTCCTGCGAGCACGCTGACGCCTATGACACCATAGAACCCGCGAGCTTCGGTTGCCTTTCGTTCAAGGCCCGAGGTCCAACCCATGGCCTCGGAAAGGGCGTAGGCGGCAGACCCGGCGAGTACTGGCACGCCGATCAGGCCAACACCGAGAATACCAAGGGCGAAGAGTATGAATGCGAAATCGCCGGCCAGCAGCAAGTGGAATAAGGCCACCAACGACATAGGACGCGGCGATGGTGCCGGCGCTGGTTGGAGCACGCTTTGGATCCGGTTCCTCCAAACCAAGCTCGAAATGCATCATAAAATTCAACCAACGCTTACGGTCGGACGTTACGGCCGTGACCACGGTTTTAAGCCCATCGCCTGTCAAACCGTAGCCTTCAAAT
>JBEKSB010000302.1:0-4157 GCA_049517455.1 Xanthobacteraceae bacterium | reverse complement strand
GAAGCTGCCGAGGCGGTCCCATGAAGAGAATTGTGGTTCTTATCGACGGGACCTGGAATAAAGAGGGCACCGCCGGAAACACCAACGTCGCGACGCTGGACATCGCCCATCGGATTGCCGCGAACGCTTTCATCAAGGCCGAGGCGACGGACGGCATCGCGCAGCAAGTGCATTATCATGACGGCGTGGGCACCGAGGGCGATTTCTTCAAGAGATTCCTGGGCGGAGCCATCGGTTTCGGGCTCAAACAAATTATAAAGGAATGCTACGGTTTCGTGGTCGCCGATTTTGCCGCCGGCGATGAAATTTACATTGTTGGATTTTCCCGAGGAGCCTATGCGGCGCGCGCTTTGGCCGGCCTGATCGGTGCGTCGGGTATTCAGCGCGAGGCGGGCGCCGACACCTTCGAAGTTGCGTGGCAACACTACCGCGTCAAGCCGGCGGTGCGCCGCCAACCGGAAACGGGGAGTTCAGCGGACCGGAAAACCATCGCCGACTACGAGGCGCTCGCGACGCGCCAGGCGTTTAACGATACACGCGCGTTAAAGTGCGTTGCCGTGTGGGATACGGTCGGCTCCTATGGAATCCCGGCCGGTTTTGGGCTTGCGCCGTTAGCGAGATACTTCACGCTTGCCGCTCTCGGTTTCCACGACACGAGTTTCGGCGATAACGTCGAGGTCGGGCTCCATGCGGTCGGCGTCGATGAGCACCGGCGTCCTTTTGTCCCGACATTCTGGACGATAGCCAAGGGACAGAAGCCGAAGGGCCATGTGGAGCAAACGTGGTTTACCGGCGCCCATTGCAACGTCGGGGGCGGTTACGCCGACAGCGGTCTTTCCGATCAAGCACTTGTATGGATGATCGCGCGCGCCCAGGCGCTCACTGGCCTGGAGTTCAATGTCGCGGCCATAAGGTCGGGCACCAGGCCGAATATCGGCGGCGCCGTCGTGGATTCCACGGAGGGTTGGCCGCTCGATCATTTGTTGCCTCACTACCGCAAGGTTCTATCTCCCATCGCCATCCATCATGGCTACCTTTTCAACAGCGACGATCCGACCGAGGAGCACATTAACGAGCGGGTCCATTGGAGCGTGATTGCCAAACAACAGGATCGTGCAACGCCGCTCTACAATCCGCCGAACCTGCCGGCCGATATTCCGGGGGAGAAAATCGCGGCCATAACCGACGAAGAGCGGGAACTGCTTCTCCGACCGGAATAGGCTGGCGCGTCCTTCCTGTGCAAGGACCGCTCGGCGGAATTGGCGCGGTCGTCGATCAGGAAGTGCCAAAATATAGCTTTTACAGGGTCGACAAGTACGGTCGTTCATGGGGATTGCCAGAAATTGTTGAGTGCAAGAACGACGAAGTGGCTGTATCTCACGCGAAGCGTATCCTCACGGGATATGCGATCGAGGTGCGGCAGTCCGACAGAGTTTTAATGCGCATTGAACCGGAAGTTTCAGCGCTCGCACCGAAATAAAAGCGGAGCCAGCCAGTCGCAGCCGGCCCCACGAAAAAGGCGTCCCCGTTGGTTTGGGGACGCCTAATTTGATGGTGAATCGTAAGCAACTCAAATTTCTGCTTTCGGGCGGGTCGTTGTCAATGCCGAGCAGCCGGCACCAATCCTTAGCGTTCATGCGCATGACTCCGACGTTGGGGCCATGTTGTCCAGTGCCTCGTTGAACGTCCTTCCCACGCCTCTCATCAAAAATCCGCCTGCCGGCGCGCCGGTCCCGCCGATCTTGCCGCCGGGCGGACATCGTACGAGAGTTCCCTTTGCTCGAAAGCGACCGACAACCCTCTCAGGACCGCATGTCGCGATGGGCCAAAAGTAGACGTTGATGACTATAGCCTGGCGGCGCTTAACCGACGCGGTTCCAAAAGCGCCGCCGACCGAGCAGGTGGTAGCACGAGTGGCATCCGCCGGCAGCGGCGCGGATCACTAACAGACAAACACTTGCAGCGCGTTGAACAGCGCCTTTGGATCGTACTGACCCTGATAAACGGGCGGCGGCGCGGGGCCGCGCTTAAGCAGGACGTAGATCGCCTCCCACGCCGTTCGGGCGGAGCATTCGATGGTGAAGGCTATTTCCCTAGGGACCTCGACGTACTGGCCGATGAGCCCGAGATTGGTCGCCCCTTTGGGAACCGCGAGCGGCTTGTCGCCGCGGCTGCGCGGGAGCCAGATATTGTTCACATAGGGCAAATCGCAGGGAATGCAGATCGATGACCCCATGATCGCATCCAACTGCTTATCGAACCGCAGTTGCCGCAGCGCCTCCTCCAGGATCTCCGCGCCGGTGCATTGATCCATGCGTTTCGGCACGAAATCGCCGTTGCGCTCCGGATACAGACCGTAGCCCCACCAGACGCTCGTGCCGGGCGGCTGGCCGATGATTTCGGGCTGGTGGAAGATGGACAGCGACAGCACCCAGCTCGAGTCTTTCAAAGTCACGAGCCCGCCGCGTCCCGGCTTGCTGCCGGTCAGCGCGGAAATTTGATTGATGAATTCGCTCCCCGTGGTGGTGACGGTGAAGGTCACCCAGCGCGAGTCGGGTATCCGGGCCGCGCCAAAGAAAACGTCAGGACTGCCGAAATCCGTGCGCCCCTGCGCTAGGCGCTTCCACAGCGCCCAGGACCGTCCGCTCGGCCGCGGGCTAGGCGCCTCAGTCATCGATCCCGCGGAAAGGTCGGCGGCTTGCGATCCGGTGGTCACGAGCACGATATCCTCCGGTGCGACCGCAACCGACGTCGCGGCGCCGCCCCTTTCATAGTCGAGCCGGTCTACGGTGATGCGGCCGGGCGACGGCGCGAAGCCGATGTCCTGCACGAAGGCGCCGGTGAGGAAGTTCACGCCGCGCGGGCGCAGCCATGCGACCAGCGGTTCTATGAAGGCTTGGTGCTGGTTGATGGGCGTGCGCATCACGCCCGTCATATCCCACAGGTCTCCGAACAAATACAGGAAGCGGTTCATGTAGCGCCGAAACTCGATCGCGCTGTGCTGAGGCAGCGATCCCATGATTGTCGACCAGAGCAACCAGAATTCGGTCGAGAAAAATCGCTGGGAAAAGAACTCCTCGATGCGCCGCCCGTCCAGCATCGCTTCGGGCGTCAGCAGGACCCGCGCGAGGTTGAGGCCGTCGCCCAGGCTGAGGCCGTAACGCGGACTATGCACGATGCGACCGTTGCGATCGAAGATGTGCGCCCTGTCATCGTACGGCTCGCCCGTATTGAAGGCGAAGAATTCCTCCGTGACGGAAATGGAGGGATTGCTTGCGGAGGGGATTGATTTGAGCAGATCGAACGTGCAGCGGAATTCCTTGTCAAAGACGGAGCCTGGCAGGTTGTAGCCGCTCTCCGCGCTGCCGCCGAGAAAGAACCCGCCGCCCAGCCGCTCGTCCGCCTCGTAGATCGTGATGTCCGTCCCGGACATCCTCGCGTTCTGGATGAGAAGCGCGGCCGCCGCCAGTCCGCCAAATCCACCCCCTACGACATGCGCTCTCATCGGCCCTCACCCTGGACTCCGCGGCGGCAAAGCGTCCCTAACGACTGATGAATAAACACTGACCATCCGGTAAAGAAACCGTCGCCAAATACTTAATGGACACGTCATGACCCCCGAAATACGCGCCAAGAAGGATAAATGCACGTTCGCCGTCTCCATCGACCACGGCAAGCTCCGGGTTTTGGTGGTGTCCGACGAGCCCCTCATCATCCTGAAGGGGCAGTCCCTCGAGCTGCGGGAGGCCGGCGGCCAGGTGGTCGTCATCCAGCGGGACACCCCGCGTGATGCCCCGGCGCCGCCGGACCCCCATGAGGATTCCGAGACAGGCCTTCGCGGATCGGGGGGCCTGTGCGGACCTAAGGGTCCGGAGGGATCGCCCCCCTTTTTTAGTTTTTCAATAGTATCGACCCATCTCGGCCGCGCCGCCCCTCCGCCTTCGTGTCCGTTATCGGATGCTTATCTGCCGCGCCGGCTCATTGTGGGCGCGGCAGTCGATGACCCTCAGCGTCATTTCGCCACCGTCAATTGACGCATTGCGAAAGGCCATTCTTGCCTCGATAGACATACCCGACCCTCGACCGTAAACTCGGGCCGTAATCACGATCGGTTTGGGGCATTTTATGGCCGAGGCGCGTAACTTCGATCGCAGAGC
>JBEKSB010000301.1:0-4162 GCA_049517455.1 Xanthobacteraceae bacterium | reverse complement strand
TCGCCGCGCCGAGCGACAGGCCACTCACATGCGCCCGCTCGACGCCGATCGCCTGCATAAAGGCGGCGACGTCGTCGGCGAACAGCTCAATCGCATAAGTCCCGCCCGGTTTGTCGGTCTCGCCCGCGCCGCGCGGGTCGACGGAGATGCAGGTGAAATGCTTGGCGTAGTCGGCGACCTGGAATGCGTAGCAGGCATTGTCGGCGGCGAGATAGGGAATGAGCAAAAGCGGCTCGCCGGCGCCCTGCTGCTCGTAGTTCATCGTAATGCCGTTTGCCTTGACCTTCGGCATGAAAACCTCCCCGTGCTGTTTGGATTGCCTTCTTCCCAGAGGCACGGGTCGAAGCCTATATTCCGTGACCCAATCGCGTCAACGCAGAGAGGCGCAGCGTATTGTCCGCTGACCGGAGTGGGAGGCCACGATTACGTGACGGCGAAGACCGTCTCTCGCGCCATGTTGCGGCATGAACACCGCCGCCCTGTCTCCGAGCAAAGCGGCATCCTTCGCGGCGCCATTCCGCCATACCGCATTCACGGTGATCTGGACGGCGACGGTCGTATCCAACGTCGGCGGCTGGATGTACAGCGCCGCCTCTGGCTGGCTCATGACCAGTCTCAACCCCGATCCTCTGATTGTCGCGCTAGTCCAGGCGGCGAGCACGTTGCCGATTTTTTTGCTCGCCATACCGGCGGGCGTGCTCGCCGATATATTCGACAAGCGCAAATATCTGATCGTGGTCGAATCGCTGTACACGGCTGTTTCAGCCGTCTATGCGGCGATGGTCGGCTTCGGCTTGGCCACCCCCGCCAACTTGCTGCTGTTCACGCTCCTGATCGGCGCCGCCGGCGCGTTGACGGCTCCGGCCTGGCAAGCCGTCGTGCCGCGGCTTGTTCCCAAGGATGATCTGTCCGCCGCCATCGCCGCCAACAGCGTCGGCGTGAATATCTCGCGCGCGCTCGGTCCCGCGCTCGGCGGCGCGACGATTACCGGTTTCGGCATCGTCGCGCCGTTTTGGCTCAACGCCATCTCCAATCTCGGCATCGTCGGCGCGCTGCTGTGGTGGCGCGAAGCGCGAGGACCACGCACGCTGCTGCCCGCGGAGCGCTTCGGTCAAGCGGTCTGGGCCGGCCTGCGCTATGCGCGGCACAATTCGCATCTGCGCGGCACGCTGATGCGCGCGGTCGGATTCTTTCTGTTCGCGAGCGCCTACTGGGCGCTGTTGCCCCTTGTCGCCCGCCAGCAGATCGCGGGCGGCCCCGCTCTTTATGGCGTGCTCCTCGGCGTCATCGGTGCCGGCGCCGTCGGCGGCGCGCTTTTTCTGCCATGGCTGAAATCAAGGTTGGGTCCGGATCGGCTCATGTCGCTGGGAGCGCTCGGCCAAGCGCTGGCGATGCTGCTGTATGGGTTCGCTCATGAGCCGGCGATGGCTCTCGCCGCCAGCGTCATCGCCGGCGCATCCTGGATCGCAGCGCTGGCGACGCTCAGCGTTTCCGCGCAGGTCGCGCTGCCCGATTGGGTTCGCGGGCGCGGGCTGGCGTTGTACACGACGGTGTTCTTCGGCTGCCTGACGCTCGGCAGCGCGGTCTGGGGCGAAGTGGCCGAATGGGTCGGTCTGCCGATTGCGCATTTTCTCGCCGCCGCCGGCGCGGTCGCGGCCATACCGGTAACATGGCGCTGGAAGCTGCAAGGTGGCGATCTTTCGCCGTCGATGCATTGGCCGGCGCCGCTCACCGCGCAAAATATCGCGCAAGATCGCGGGCCGGTGCTGGTGACGGTCGAGTACCACATCCGCCCGCAGACCCGGCAAGCGTTCCTCGAGGCTCTTGCCAGGCTCGAGCATCAGCGGCGGCGATGGCGCCTATGCATGGGGCGTCTTCGAGGACGCTGCCGAAGAAGGACGCATTCTCGAAACATTCCTCGTCGAGTCGTGGATGGAGCACCTGCGCCAGCATGAGCGCGTCACCAACGCCGATCGCATCGTGCAGGACGCCGTGCAGCGGTTCCACTTACACGGTACGCCCAAGGTGACGCACTTCATCGCCCCGGAGTCTTAGCGGCGCCCGCGCGCTACACCCGCCGCAACGGCATCGAAAAGGCAAGCCATGCGCCGATGCCGGTGAATGCCGCGACGGTCACGAAGGCGGCGCGGAAGGCTTCGCTGATCTCGCCTTGCACCACTGCCTGCCGCGCCGGCGTGAGCATCGCAGTGGCCGCCGGCCCGCGGTCGATCATGGTTCCGAACAGACTTGCCGTTTCGCTGTCGCTTGCCGCGAGCACCGAAAACAAAACCGCGGCGACTGCGGCGGTGCCGAAGGCGGCGCCCACGGAGCGCGAGAATTGCACCATCGCCGCGCCAGTGCCCAGCATCCGCTGCCCGGCTACGGCCTGAACCGTAACCTGGACCACGCCCATGACCGCGCCCATGAAACAGGCGGTGGCGCCGAACACCCAGGGCAGCGCCGACAGGCTCAGATGCGGCACCCAGAATGCGAGGAACGACAGGCCTGCCGTTGCAGCCACATATCCGTAGGACGGAAACACCGCGGTTCGGCCCGTCCTCGTCACCAATTGGCCGGTGACCAACGATCCGATGCCGATGCCGAACATCAACGGCAACAGCAACAAGCCGGTTTCCGCCGGCGACGCGCCACGTACCGCGCGCAGATATATCGGCAGGAACGTGACCAGCGACACCAGCGCAGCGCCGTGGCAGGCGGCCAAGCCGTTGGCACGCCAGACCGATGGCTCTCTGAATAAAGCGGGCGGAATAAGCGGCGAGCGCGAGTGCTTTTCCTGCCAGATCAGCGCCAGCAGCGCTGCCGCTCCGAAGACCATCAGACCGAGGATCATCGGCAGCGTGCGCGCTTCCATCCGCTGCGCTTGTTCGAGCGCTAGAATCAGCGGGCTGATGAACAGCGTGAACAAGATCAGGCCCGGGACATCGAAACTCGTTCGCCGCCGGTCGGCCGGCCGCGTCGCGAGCCGGAGCACCAGGAGGACCGCAACCAGCCCAAGCGGCACGTTGACGAGGAAGATCGACCGCCAACCGAAGGCTTGGGTGAGATAGCCGCCGGCGACCGGTCCGAACGTGCTGGACGTGACCGACACCCCCGCCGGGTAGCCCTGATAGCGGCCGCGTTCGCGTGGTGGAATGGTCTCACCGACGAGGGCTTGCGACAAAGTCATAAGTCCGCCGCCGCCAAATCCTTGCAACACGCGCGCGGCCGTGAGGAGTTCGATATTCGGGGCGAGCGCGCAAAGCACCGACCCGGCCATGAACAAGGCCAGCGCTGTGAACATCATGCGCCGGCGGCCGAACGAGTCGCCGAGGCGCCCGTAGACCGGAGCGGCGATCGTGTTGGCGATCAGATACGACACCACCACCCAGGAGACCCGCTCGACATCTCCGAGGTTCGAGGCGATGGCGGGGAGCGCCGTCGCGACGATCGTCTGATCGGCGACCGCCAGGAACATCGGCAGCATCACCGACGGAAAGACCGTCCAGAATAGCGATCGCGACGGAAGCTTGCCGGCGCCGTTCGCGGCCTCGTCGGCGGGCGTTTCGGCTTCGGCCCGATTGGAATCTTCGTTCATTGAATGGATTGAGCCGAAAATTATTATCGTTCCAAGGGGGCTTTGCCCAACGTGACAACGAAACGCCGCGCTGGTTTCGCCGTTTCGCCCCTCAATGGCACCGGAAAGACTATACTATTTTTATTGAGCGTGGTTCGGGCGGTCAGAAAATCAGGGCTATCGGCGTCCACTGTTTTCCAGTGCCGCGGCCGCGGTGACGACTTGATCGTCTTAGCGCGAACTTTGCTTCCGTGAACGGCTCCGTCCGGCCCCGCTTCGATTGATATGGATCAAAGCCGGGCCGCGGCGCGTATGGTTTATGAAATTGAATGCCCGTTTGGCAGCAAAAAACTGCTGACAGCTGAAGCTGACAGCTGAAGCTGACAGCTGAAGCTGACAGCTGAAGAAGAATAGAAGCCGACGGACGAGAGATCAGGAGGAATCGATGGCTCATATTGTCGTACTCGGCGGCGGCATCGGGGGCGTGTCGTGTGTTTACGAGCTGAAGAAGTCGGTGCGCAGGGAAGACCGCGTCACCCTGGTGTCCAACAAGCCGTTCTTTCAATTCACACCCTCTAACCCCTGGGT
>JBEKSB010000300.1:0-4170 GCA_049517455.1 Xanthobacteraceae bacterium | reverse complement strand
ACGTCGCGCGACAGCGTCGGAACCGCGGCGACGCGGCGCAACGCCGCTTCCGCGCGAGCACGACGCCGCGCTTCGAGCGCGCGCCATGACCGGAATGCACCCATCAACCGCGCCGCCACCTGCGGATTCTTCGGGTCGAGCGTAAGCACCACGTCGACGACGAAATCATAGCCGGCGCCGTCGTCCCGGTTGAACTGGGTGTGGTTGACTTGCGCGAATGAACCGATCAGAGCCCGCACGCGGTTCGGATTGGCCATCGAAAACGCCGGATGCGACGTCAGCGCGCGCACGCGATCGAGCGTCGCCGGCTCCGGAACTGCAGCTTGCAGCGCCAGCCATTTGTCGATGATCAGCGGGTCGTCGGCGTAGCGGGCGTAGAAATCCTCCAGCGCCTGCGCGCGCTCGGGCCGGTCGTAGAGCGCGAGGGTCTCGAGCGCCGCCATCCGGTCGGTCATGTTGTCGGCGCTCTGGTATTGGGCGAAAGCGAGCGCGATCGCCTGGCTTTCCTCCGTCGCCGCCAAAAAGCCGAGGCAGACGTTTTTGAGCGCGCGCCGTCCGGCGCTCTCGGCATCCGGCCGATAGGGCCCAGGCGTGATCATGCGCCTGTAAGTATGCGCGAGCGCCGCGCCGAGCCGCCCGCCGATCACCGCGCGCAAGTGCCGGCGCGCGGCAAAGATGGCCTCCGGATCGACGTCGCGGCCGATCTCGCGGGCGATGTCGGCCTCGCTCGGCGGCGTGAGCGTGAGCGCGATGAAGGCCGGCTCGAGCGCGGCGTCGGCGAGGATCGCGTCGAGCGCGGCCATGAGGCCGTCGTCTTCGCGCGCCAACGTGCCGGCGCGAAAAGTCGCGACGTTGGCGAGAAGCAGCGACATCGCCAGCGTCTGCACCGCCTGCCAGCGGTTGAAGGAATCGGAATCGTGCGCGGCGAGGAACTGAAGGTCGTCCGCCGCGATCGGCAGCGAGAGTTTGACCGGCGCCGAGAAGCCGCGGTTGAGCGACGGGATCGGCGGTTCGGTAATTCCGGTGAAGACGAAGCTCCGGCTCGGTTCGGTCAACGCCAATACCCCGCTTTCGAGCGGGCGGCCATCGAGCGTGAGCGGCAAATCGTTGCCGTCTTTACCGACGAGTCCGAGCGCAAGCGGGATCACCATCGGCGCCTTGTCCGGCTGGCCCGGCGTCGGCGGGATCGTCTGGGTAATGTCGAGCCGGTAGGTTTTTGCCCGCGCATCGTAATGCGGAGCGACCCTTATCTCCGGCGTGCCTGCTTGCGTGTACCACAGCATGAATTGTGAAAAGTCGCGGTCGCTGACGTCGGCAAAGCACTGCACGAATTGCTCGACCGTCGCCGCTTCGCCGTCATGCCGTGTGAAATACAGGTCCATGCCCTGGCGAAACAGATCCGGCCCGAGCAGGACCTTGATCATGCGCACGACCTCGCCGCCCTTGTCGTAGACCGTGGTCGTGTAGAAGTTGTTGATCTCGTGATAAAGCTCCGGCCGAACCGGATGCGCCAGCGGCCCGGCATCCTCGACGAACTGGTGCGATCGCAACGCGCGAACGTCGCCGATGCGCTCGACCGCGCGCGAGCGCTGATCGGCGGAAAATTCTTCGTCGCGGAAGACGGTGAGGCCTTCCTTGAGGCACAGCTGAAACCAGTCGCGGCACGTGATGCGGTCGCCCGTCCAATTGTGAAAGTATTCATGCGCGATCACCGCTTCGATATGGGCGTAGTCGGTGTCGGTCGCGGTCGCCGGTGAGGCGAGGACGTATTTATCGTTGAAGACGTTGAGGCCCTTGTTCTCCATCGCCCCCATGTTGAAAGCGGAGACGGCGACGATCATGAAAATGTCGAGATCGTATTCGCGCCCGAACACCTCTTCGTCCCAGCGCATGGCGCGCTTGAGGCTGTCCATGGCGTAGAGGCAGCGATCCTCCTTGCCCGGCTCGACGTAGATCGCGAGCGCAACGTTGCGGCCGGACATGGTGGTGAAGCTGTCGGTGACGCGCGCCAGATTTCCGCCAACGAGTGCGAACAGATAGCAAGGTTTTTTGAACGGATCGCGCCAGACCGCGAAATGCCGGTTGGTGCCGGGCACATCGCCTTGGGCGACGAGATTGCCGTTGGAAAGCAGAACCGGAGCCTCGTCTTTGTCGGCTTCGATGCGCGTGGTGTAGACCGCCATCACATCCGGCCGGTCGAGGAAATAAGTGATGCGGCGGAAACCTTCGGCCTCGCACTGCGTGCAATAGGTGGCGCCGGCGCGGTAGAGGCCCATGAGCTGCGTATTGGCCGTGGGGTCGATGACGTTCTCGATCTCGAGCTCGAACGGCCGGTTTGGCGGCTGCGCGATGGTGAGTCGCTCGGGCGTGGCGGTAAAGCTTCCGTTTGGCAGCGGCTTGCCGTCGAGCGCGAGGGAGCGCAGCTTGAGTTCCTCGCCGTCGAGGACGAGCGGCGCCGGCGTAGCGCCGCCGTTCGGCTTGAGCTTGAGCTTGGCGCGGACCGTGGTGGCGGTAGGATCGAGCGAGACGTCGAGCTCGACGGTTTCGATGAGCCAATCGGGCGGGCGGTAATCTTTCAGGCGGATGGGCCGTGGTTCTTCGGTGCGCATGATCGGTTTGATGTAGAAGTTTTGCAGGCTAATTGAAAGCGCGGGGCTAACTAGTCGCGTCGCTAGGATACGTCCTATGCCAGCCATGCGCGCGATGGTGCTGGATCTTCTGAAGACGCCGCTGGTGATGCGGGAGCGGCCGATTCCGCAGCCGGCTGATGGCGAAATCCTGATCGAGGTCGCCGCCTGTGGGGTCTGCCGCACCGATCTGCACCTGATCGACGGTGAACTGCCGCACCCTAAGCTTCCGATCGTGCCGGGACACGAGATCGTCGGCCGTGTGGCGGCGCTAGGGCGGGGCGTGACCGGCTTCGCGCGCGGCCAGCGCGTGGGCGTCCCATGGCTTGGCGCAACGTGCGGCGTCTGTCCCTATTGCCGGTCTGGCCGGGAAAACTTGTGCGATGCCCCGCTGTTTACAGGCTACACCCGCGACGGCGGTTATGCGACACACACGATCGCCGACGCGCGTTTCTCATTCCCGTTGCCGGAAGACGTCGATGTCGCGGAGGCGGCGCCGCTGCTTTGCGCCGGCCTGATCGGTTGGCGCAGCTACCGCATGGCCGGGGAGGGGACCGCGCTGGGTCTCTACGGTTTTGGCGCCGCCGCTCACATTTTGGCGCAAGTCGCCGCGTGGCAAGGACGGCGCGTTTATGCGTTCACGCGCGCCGGCGACGTCGTCTCGCAAAACTTCGCGCGCTCTCTCGGCGCGGTGTGGGCCGGCGGCTCCGATGAGATGCCACCGGAGCCGCTCGACGCCGCGATTATTTTCGCGCCTGTCGGCGCGCTCGTGCCGGCGGCGCTCGCGGCGGTGAAGAAAGGCGGCCGCGTCGTCTGCGGCGGCATTCACATGTCGGATATTCCGGGCTTTCCCTATCGTTTGTTGTGGGAGGAACGCGAGCTCGCTTCGGTCGCCAATCTGACGCGGGCGGATGCGCGCGAGTTCCTGGCGATCGTGCCGCAAGCCGGCATCAAGATGCAGGTGACACGCTATCCGCTCGGCGATGCGAACACGGCGCTTGCCGATTTGCGGGAAGGCCGCTTCGAAGGTGCGGCAGTGCTTATTCCCTGAATTGTCGTTCGCAGTTTCGGAAACGATTAGGTATTGGGAACGAAATGAGGCTAGGGCCGGAACAAACCAATGCACGGGTAATTGACCCGTGCATAGACAAAACGCACGAAGAGTGCTATTCTTATAAACTTAAATTGCAAAAGTTTGCTCAAAGGCAGGAGGACTCGGCTATGTCGCAGGCGAAGCAGGCTTCGAAGCGAAAGCGTACGAGGAAGGCCGTACCGGTGGCGGGATTGGGACTGGCCGGCTTGTCTTTGTCGCTGGTGGGCGGCGCAACGACGGCAATCGGCGGGCCGGCTGCGAATATGCCGACGCAGACGACCGCGCCGAGTCACGAGATGACTCTCGGTGAGGAAGAAATCTCGGACGTCAGCCTGGCGACTTTCTATGTCTTCGACAAGGAAGCTGCCGAAATTGCCCGGCCCGGCGTACAACTTGTCAGAGGCGGTTGCAGAGGTTGCGGCGGCAGAGGCTGCGGCGGCAGAGGCTGCG
>JBEKSB010000299.1:0-4173 GCA_049517455.1 Xanthobacteraceae bacterium | reverse complement strand
CATCGGCTGTGCGCCGCCCGGACTCAAGTCGATGATCGCAAGCCGGCGCTGGCCCAGCACGACGCCCGTCTCGGCCTCGGCCCAAATCCCACCGTCGTCCGGACCGCGGTGCCGCAGCGTCTCGTTCATAGCCTCGCCGACCGTGCGCAAAGCGTCGGTCGAGGTCGCCGCCCGCCAATCGATCAGGCCCACAATACCGCACATCGACTACATTCCAAGTCGTACCCGGCGCGGCGCCAGCACGACGAAACGTCGAACAACAATCGCTCCGCGCAACAGCTATTTCCCGCGAAAGCTACACGCATTGTACGCTCAGGCCGGCCGGCATCAAATCCAACGGCTTTTGATGAAGATGATCACGCACAATACCAGACTCTCTTGCCCCAAGAGGTCGCTGATTTCCTTCGACAAGGCAGCTCCGAGGAGCCCTCGCGGCAATGCCGGTAGCCGTCTATACATTTTCGCAGGCGATGGATACGAGGGTGCCACTTTGGCTCACCACGATGCCAATACCGCAAACGCCATTCCCCGCGCGGCCGCATCCGCGCCGCGGCTGCTCTATGTCGTCTCTGAAGACTGGTACTTCCTCTCGCATCGCCTGCCGATGGCGCGCGCGGCGCGCGACGCCGGTTTCGAGGTGCATGTAGCGACCAGGGTCAAGGATGGGGCCGCAGCGATCGAAGCCGAACGCTTCATCTTGCATCCGATCCCGTTCGCGCGCGGCCATCTCTCCCCGCTCGCATCGCTGGCAACAATTCTGGCTCTCCGCCGCATTCATCGCGACCTCGCACCCGCGGTGACGCATCATGTGTCACTACAGCCGTCCGTGCTTGGATTGATTGCGGCGCTCGGCCGGCCGGGCGCGTGCGTCAATGCGCTCACCGGGCTCGGCTATTCGTTCACATCGAATTCGGTGAAGGCGCGATTGGTCAAGTTGGCGATCGGGCCTGCGCTGCGTCTCCTGCTCGATCGGGGCGGGATTGTCAGCCTCGTCCAGAATGGGGACGACCGCGCAGCGTTGATGGCCCTCGGCATTCCAAAATCCCGGATTGCGCTTATTCGCGGGTCAGGCGTGGACGTGAAGCGGCTCGCGCCGCTCCCCGAGCCGCCGGGGCCGCCGACTGCAGCCTTTGTCGGCCGCCTCCTCGACGACAAGGGCATTCGCACGCTGGTCGACGCGCATCGGCTGCTGCGTGCGCAAGGATCGGACGCGCGGCTGTTGATCGCCGGGACACCCGATCCGGCCAACCCGGCCTCAGTGACGCCCGAGGAAGCGGCATCCTGGAACAATGAGCCGGGCATCACCTGGCTTGGTCACGTCGATGACATTGCCGGTCTCTGGGCGCGCGCGCACCTCGCGGTTTTGCCGTCCCGCCGCGAGGGCCTGCCGCTGTCGCTCCTGGAGGCGGCGGCGTGCGGGCGCGCAATGGTGGCGACTGACGTTCCCGGTTGCCGCGAAATCGTCATTCCCGGCGAGAATGGTCTGCTCGTCCCCGTCGATAATGCCACCGCACTGGCCGATGCTATCGGCCAGCTTCTGCGCGAAACGGAACAGCGTGCGCAATTTGCAGCGGCGGCGAGACGCCTGGTCATAGAGGAGTTCTCGGCGGAAACTATCGGGCGACAAACCGTGGCACTTTACCGTCATTTGCTCGAAATGCAGAACTCCTCATAGGCCGCTCCGGAGCGAGCGGGAAACGATGAAGTTCAAGATGAACGATGATGAATCATGAGCTCTCAACTTGGTGGGTGCTGCGCACTGCAACGATCATTTCGTTCGCAGCCCTGCTCAGCGCATTGCTGATCATTGTCTTGCGGCCACTGCTTGGGCGCTATGCGCTGGCCCGGCCGAACGCGCGCTCGTCACACAAGATACCGACACCTCAAGGTGGAGGAATTGCGGTCGTGGCGGCGACGATCATTGCCGTTTATGGCGCCTTGCATTTTTGGACCGCCGCTGGTTCAGTCCCAGAACTCCTGCTGATCGTTTTTGGAGCCGTCATTCTGATCGCGTGCGTTGGCGCCGCGGACGACATCCGTTCCATCGAAGTCATTCCCCGGCTGCTGCTGCAAGCGCTTGCCGTCGCGCTGGTGATCTACGCGCTCCCGGATGACCTACGCATAGCGCCGTTTATGCCGTGGTGGATCGAGCGCGTCCTGCTCGTCGTCGGCGGCGTGTGGTTCGTCAACCTCGTGAATTTCATGGACGGCATCGACTGGATGAGCGTTGCGGAAGTAATACCACTGACGGCGGGCTTCGTGGTACTCGGTGCTGTTCATGCGCTACCGCTGTATGGCACTGTCGTCGCTCTCGCGCTGGGCGGTGCGATGCTCGGCTTTGCCTACTTCAACCGTCCGATCGCCTCGGTCTTTCTCGGCGACGTCGGCAGCCTGCCAATTGGTTTGATTCTCGGCTGGCTGCTGCTTTTGGTCGCGGGAGGCGGGCATTTGGTGGCAGCAACTGTAATGCCGCTCTACTACCTAGCCGACGCCAGCGTTACACTGATCCGGCGCCTTATCCATCGCGAGCGCTTTTGGCAGGCTCACCGAACGCATTTCTATCAGCTTGCAACGGAGCGCGGCTATGCCGTCATCGGTATTGTCGTACGGGTGTTCCTGGTGAATGTCTGTCTCTGCTCGCTCGCGCTCATGACCGTAATCCTGCCCGGCAAGCTCAGTGGTAGTGTCGCGCTCGTCGCAAGCACGGCGCTAGTGACCGGTCTCCTTTTTGTATTCGCACGCGGCAAGAAATAAGGCTCATCGCGATAGTCGGCACATCGGGAATCTTCGGCCGCTTTTTGAGAGTTCATTTCGTCCCGGCACCGCCAATCCCGCCGTAGCGGAAGTTCGCCCGCTTCATTTCGTCGGCGCGGTAAATGTTGCGCAGATCAATAATCACCGGCTGCACCATGACGCGCCTAAGCTGATCGAGGTCAAGCGCGCGGAATTGCTCCCACTCGGTGGCGATCACCAACGCGTCGGCGCCCTCCGCCGCTTCATAGGCGCTGGCGCAGTAGGTGACGTCGGGGAGCTGCGGCTTTGCCTGCTCCATGCCGGCCGGATCGTAGCTGCGCACCGTGGCGCCGAGGTCGTACAAGGCTGTAATCAGCGGGATCGCTGGCGAGTCACGGGTGTCGTCGGTGTTCGGCTTGAAGGTCAGCCCGAGAACGGCGATGGTCTTCCCGCGGATCGGGCCGTCGAGCGCGGCGACTACCTTGCGCGCCATGGCGCGCTTGCGCTGTTCGTTGGCCGCCGCAACGGTCTCGACGATGCGCAACTGCGCGCCGTGATCGTGAGCGGTCTTCAGCAGCGCAGTGGTATCCTTCGGCAGGCAGGAACCGCCGAAGCCGGGACCGGCGTGCAGGAACTTACCGCCGATGCGATTGTCGAGACCCATGCCGCGCGCCACGTCCTGCACATCTGCGCCGACGCATTCGCACAAGTCGGCGATCTCGTTGATGAAGGTGATCTTGGTGGCGAGGAAGGCGTTGGACGCGTATTTGATCAGCTCGGCCGTGCGGCGGCTCACATAGAGGATCGGCGCGGCGCTCAGATAAAGCGGCCGGTAGAGTTCGGCGAGCACGGTACGCGCCCGCGCGTCGTCGGTACCGACCACGATGCGGTCGGGATGCTTAAAGTCCTGGATGGCGGCACCCTCGCGCAAGAACTCGGGGTTGGAGACAACCTGCATCTCAGCGTCGGGACGCTTTTCGCGCAGGATGCGCTCGATCTCATCGCCAGTGCCGACCGGGACTGTCGATTTCGTGACCACGATCGCCGTGCGCGATAATAACGGCGCGATCTCGCGCACTGCATCAAAGACAAAGCTTAGATCGGCGTGACCGTCGCCGCGGCGCGACGGCGTGCCGACGGCGATCATTACCGCGCCGGAATCGGCAACACCCGTTGCTTTGCCCGCGAATTCGAGCCGGCCCTGCAGGACATTGGCCTCGACAAGCTCGGCGAGACCGGGCTCAAAGATCGGGATCTCGCCGCGGTTAAGCGCCGCGATCCGCCGCGCATCCTTGTCGACGCAGGTCACGTGATGACCGAAATCGGCGAAGCAGGCGCCGGAGACAAGGCCGACATAGCCGGCGCCGATCATGGTCACGCGCATCAAGGTCTCCGTTCCAGCTCAGATCCCATTCGGTCCGACGATTGTCGCAGCCCGAT
>JBEKSB010000298.1:0-4183 GCA_049517455.1 Xanthobacteraceae bacterium | reverse complement strand
GTATCCATATGTCGCACTCGACATCGAGGATCGCGTCGGCCGCAAGCTTCGCGCCTCTATCGTAATCCCGCAGCGATCGGCCCGATTGCTTCAGAGCGATCAATCTTCCGACATCAAGGCCGGATGCATCTGCCAATGTGCCACTTGTATCGCTCGCGGCAACAAGGATGGCACCTTTCTTTGCCAGAAAGCGTGCCGCATGCTTGCCAACGGACCCGAAACCCTGGACGGCGACACGCGCGCCTTGCAAATCGAGCCCGATGAACTCGCGCGCAACATCAACACAGGCCGCCAGTCCGAATCCGGTCGCTCCGATCTCATCGAGGGGAATTCCGCCAACAACGCTTGGCAAACCGACTGCGCGGCCGGTTTCCTCCCTGACCCATGCCATGCCTTGCTCATCCGTGCCCATATCGGGCCCGGGAATATAATCGGTTACATCGCGAACCGCGTCGGCGAAGCACGGATCAACTGCTCCTTTGCCGCCGCTGCCATGCGCGGGTCGCCGAAGATGACGGACTTGCCGCCGCCATGCGGCAACCCGGCGGCCGCGTTCTTCCACGTCATCGTCCTCGCTAGTCGAAAGCATTCTTCGACGGAAACGTCGGGCGCCATGCGGACACCGCCGATCGCCGCGCCACAAGCGGTATTGTCGACGACAATGATCGCCTTCAGCGCAAGACCGGGTCGATAAATATGGATAATTCGGGTTGGGCCGAACTCATCCGCAAATCGAAACATGTCTTCCATGTTGTCTGCGCCTGTCAGGATGCACCCATGAGATCGGTAATGATCGCGCGCAGGAAGCGAGCCGCCATGCCGCCAGTGATGGCGCGATGATCGAATGTCAGCGATAGCGGCAATGCGCGGTGCAGCGCGATGGATCCATCGGCGGCCCGGACCGGCCGCGCCGCAATCCGTCCGACGCCTAAGATCGCCACCTGCGGCGGCATGATGATCAGGGATGCCTGGCGGCCGGCAATTGAACCGAAGTTCGACAGCGTTATCGTCGGCGCGCGCAGGTCGGCGGGTGTCAGGCTGCGCTCCCGCACGCCGCGTTTAAAAGCATCGATTTTCCGCCGCCAATCGGGCGGGGTGACGCTTGCCGCATCGCGTAGCACCGGGACAAAAAGCCCGTCGGAGCTGTCGATCGCCAGGCCGACATCGATGGTGGGATTCTCGCGAAGTGACAACGACCCTGCGTCGAAGCTGGCGTTGAGTGCCGGCTCGTTTTTGCAGCCCGCAATCAACGCTCGTACCAGCCGGCAGGTGAGGTCCTCGCTTGCTGACCACGCCTCGATATCGGCTTCGTCATGAACAGTTGCATGCGCGACCTCACGCCAAGCCCGCGCCATGTTGGTGGCCATCATCCGCCGCGCGCCGCGCAATGCTCCCGGCATTGGGCCTGCGCCAGGGCGTGAAGCCGCAGCTTGAACGTCGGCAAGCAATATCGTTCCCTCGGGACCAGTCGGCGTCACGCGCGAAAGATCAACGCCCAACTCCCGTGCGCGCGCTCGCACAGCGGGCGCTGCACGGGTGGGGACAGGCCTTGCTGACACAGCGGGGCTGGCCAGATCGCCGACGATGGCGCCGCTCTCTGCATGGCGGCCTTCCTCGAATTCGAGCAGCGGTGCGCCCACCTTCACGCGCTCTCCCGCCTTGACCAACAGCTTGGCGACGTGGCCAGACTTCGGAGAGGGCACTTCCACAACCGCCTTTTCGGTCTCGACCGCGACCAATGGCTGATCGACGACGACGTGGTCGCCTTCGGCGACGTGCCAACTGACAATCTCGGCCTCCTGCAGCCCTTCACCAAGATCAGGCAGGGCGAACGTGCTCATGCGTAAGCCATCGTGCGGCGCACGGCCGCCAGTATCCTGGGAACATTCGGCATGTAATAGGCTTCGGTGCGCAGATAGGGCATCATCGTATCGTAACCGGTTACGCGTTCGATCGGCGCCAGCAGGCTGGTAATGGCGCCTCCGGCAACGCGAGCGGCGATCTCGGCACCATACCCGCACGTCATCGGCGCCTCATGCACGATGACGAGCCGGCCGGTCCGCGCCACCGATGCCAAAATAGTCGCGCTGTCCAACGGTTTTAGCGTTGCGACGTCGATAACCTCAGCCTCAATATTCTCCTTCGCCAATTGATCGGCCGCTTCGAGCGCTTCCCTGATCATCGCGCCCCAAGCGACGATGGTGAGATCGTGTCCCGGCCGCAGCGTGAAACAGCGTTCCAGCGGCATGCCGGTGCCATCATCGGCAACGTCTTCGCGCGCGGCGCGGTAAAGCCGCGTCGGCTCTAGGAACACGACCGGGTCGGGATCTCGGACAGCAGACAGCAACAGGCCATAGGCACGCGCCGGTGACGAAGGTATCACCACCTTGATGCCCGGAATATGCGCGAACATGGCCTCCGGACTTTCCGAGTGGTGCTCAACCGCCTTGATCCCGCCGCCAGCCGGCGCGCGCAGCACCATCGGACAGGTCAGGCGGCCGCGCGTTCGACTGCGCAAACGCGAGGCGTGATTGATGATCTGATCGATGCAAGCATAGGCAAAGCCGGTGAACTGGATTTCGGCGACCGGCCGAAAGCCCTGAGCGGCGAGCCCGATCGACACGCCCGCGATCGACGCTTCCGCGAGCGGCGTGTCGAGCACGCGTTGCTCGCCAAAACTGTTGAACAAGCCATCGGTGGCGCGAAACACGCCGCCGTCAATTCCTACGTCTTCTCCCAAGACCAAAACACGGGAATCTTCGTCCATTGCACGCTTGAGCGCGGCATTGACAGCTTGCACCAAACTGAGCTCGGTCATGCCGCACCTTCCGCCAGAGTTGCCGCTTTCCGCTGTTCCATAAGGTCGGTGGGCATCGCCGCATACACAAAGTCAAAAATGGCCGAGAGCGGTTGCGGCGGCGTGGCGAGATATGCCTCGGCGGCCTGCTCGACAGCGCTGCTGCACTCATGCAGCAAGGCTTCTTCCTTGGCCTTGTCCCAATGCCCCGCGTTCGTCAAGAAATTGCGGAGGCGGACCAGCGGTTCCGCCGGCCAATGACGACTGACTTCGGCGTCATCGCGATAGCGGCTGGCATCGTCGGACGTGGTGTGGTCGCATAAACGATAAGTGACCGCTTCAACCAGGGTTGGGCCGAGGCCCTGCCGCGCCCGCGCAAGCGCCTCTTCGGTAACCGCGCGGACGGCGATCACATCATTGCCGTCGACCTGCGCGCCGGGAATGCCGGCAGCGGCCGCCTTCTGCGCCAATGTCACGGCCGCAGATTGCTTTTCGCGCGGCGCGGAAATCGCCCAGGCATTATTGTTGATCACGAAGACGGCAGGAACCTTCCAGACGCCGGCCATGTTCAGCGCCTCGGCAACGTCGCCTTTCGACGTCGCGCCGTCGCCGAACACGCATACGGCGGCGCGTTTCTCACCGCGCAACCGAAACGCCAGGGCCACGCCGACGGCGTGCGGCGCATGCGAGCCAACCGGCACGCAAGTGGGAAAGTCCTCGCGCGGGCTGCTGAAGTCATTGCCGCGTTCGTCGCCGCCCCAATACAGAAATAATTCCTTCAGAGTGACCCCGCGCCACAGCTGCCCGCCGTGTTCACGAAAGCTTGGAACAAAGACGTCGGTTGGCTCCATGGCGGCGGCGGCACCCACAGCAACCGCCTCCTGTCCCAATGATGATGCATAGGTGCCCAACCGTCCCGTGCGTTGCAGTGCGACAGCCTTGGTATCGAAGGTTCGCGTCAGAACGAGAGCGCGATAGAGCCGCAGCAATATGGTCGGGTTACGCGCGAATTCCGGCATGGCGCCGACGATCTTCCCTTCGCTATCGAGCACACGGGTCGACCGAATGCTGATCTCTGAACCCGACATAACCGGACCCCATTTGCTTACTCTGTCTGGAGACGCAGCCACCTGATCGGGCAGGCGGGTTAATCTACGCCGCGGGCTGCTTTGCATCTTTGCGTTTCAGCGCTGGAAACCGCCTGAGTATCTCGATTACTTCCTCATCTGAAACCTGACTAAAATTCGCGTAATAAACGCCGATGGCGCCGAAGAACTCGTGATCTTCAAGACAGACGACGTCGTCCGCCTCGCTACGCAACTCCGCAATGTTGTCCGTCGGCCCGACGGGTACCGCGAGAACGAGTCTCTTCGGATTGCGCATACG
>JBEKSB010000297.1:0-4205 GCA_049517455.1 Xanthobacteraceae bacterium | reverse complement strand
CGTATGCGCAATCCGAAGAGACTCGTTCTCGCGGTACCCGTCGGGCCGACGGACAACATTGCGGAGTTGCGTAGCGAGGCGGACGACGTCGTCTGTCTTGAAGATCACGAGTTCTTCGGCGCGATCGGCGTCTATTACGCGAATTTCAGTCAGGTTTCAGATGAAGAAGTGATCGAGATACTCAGGCGGTTTCCAGCGCTGAAACGCAAAGATGCCAAGCAGCCCGCGGTGTAGATTAACCCGCCCGCCCGGAGGGTTTTGCGCCATATCAATGTCGGCCCCGACGTAGGCTGACATTGTGTAATCGCTGGTGCTCTCCCATGAGCGCCGCGCGTGTCTACTGATGACGCCTAGATATGGAACCGGACGCTCGCAAGCGCCAATTTATGATCTGGTACGTGCTGGCCGCCGTGCTGGGCGTTCTGCTGTTCCAACAATTTTGGGCCAGTTACTCGCAGGTTGAAACCATAGCGTATAGCGAATTCGAGGCGCTGCTCGACCAAGGCAAAGTGGCCGACGTCACAGTCAGCACCGATTCAATCCAGGGCACGCTGAAAGAGGCCCTGCCTAGCGGCAAGCGCGAGTTTTTCGCCGTTCGTGTCGATCCGCAATTGGCTGAAAGGCTTGCCAGTCATCAGGTTGTGGTTAAAGGCGCGGCTTCCGGCGGGTTTGTTCAAATCATCTTGTCGTGGGTCATCCCCGTCGTCATCTTTTATCTGGCCTGGACGTTCCTGTTTCGGCGCGTGGCCGAGAGGCAGGGGCTTGGCGGGCTTATGACTGTGGGTAAATCGCACGCCAAGGTCTACGTCGAGACGGACACGAAGGTGACCTTCAAGGATGTCGCCGGCGTGGAAGAGGCAAAATTCGAGTTGCAGGAGCTGGTGGCCTTCCTGCGAGATCCCAAATCCTATGGCCGGCTGGGAGCGCGGGTGCCGAAGGGCGTCTTGCTGGTCGGTCCGCCCGGAACCGGCAAGACGCTCCTGGCGAAGGCGGTGGCGGGCGAAGCTGGCGTGCCGTTCTTTTCCATTTCCGGCTCCGAATTCGTCGAGATGTTTGTCGGCGTCGGCGCCGCGCGCGTGCGCGACCTGTTTGAGCAAGCGCGCAAGGCCGCGCCTTGCATCATTTTCATCGACGAGCTCGACGCGCTGGGGCGAAGCCGTGCCGTAAGCCCGATTGGCGGCTTAGACGAAAAGGAGCAAACACTTAATCAGCTCTTGGCTGAACTCGATGGGTTTGATCCGAGCGCAGGCGTCATCCTGCTAGCCGCGACCAATCGGCCGGAAATCCTCGATCCGGCACTGCTTCGCGCAGGACGATTCGATCGTCAGGTGCTGGTGGACCGCCCTGATCGAAAAGGTAGGCTCGAGATTCTCACGGTTCACGTACGCAAGGTCCACCTTGCGCCGGATATCGACCTCGATGCGGTCGCCGGGCTGACCACAGGTTTTACCGGCGCCGATCTCGCTAACCTCGTGAATGAAGCCGCCATCGTCGCGACCCGCCGCAACGCGACGGCGGTTAGCTTGAATGATTTCACCGAGGCGATCGAGCGAATTGTGGCGGGCTTGGAGAAAAAGAGCCGCGTACTTAGCGCCGAGGAGCGCCGCCGCGTCGCTTACCATGAAATGGGTCATGCACTGGTGGCAGCCAC
Source organism: Xanthobacteraceae bacterium (assembly GCA_049517455.1). Lineage (GTDB taxonomy): Bacteria > Pseudomonadota > Alphaproteobacteria > Rhizobiales > Xanthobacteraceae > BOG-931. The sequence goes on along the minus strand of JBEKSB010000297.1, from coordinate 2,554 downwards.
CCTGCCAGGTGTCGATCCGGTGCAGAAAGTCTCGATTATTCCGCGTGGCGTCGGTGCGCTCGGCTACACCATACAGCGTCCGACCGAGGATCGCTTCCTTCTCGGCCGCGCCAACCTGGAAAATCGCATTGCCGTGCTGATGGGAGGGCGCGCTGCCGAACAGCTCGTGTTCGACGGCGATGTGTCAACCGGAGCCGCCGACGATCTGCAGCGCGCCACCGAGATCGCGCTTGAAATGGTCACCCGCTATGGCATGGACGAGAAAGTTGGCCAGCGAACCTATGCGCCCGCGCCGCAGCCATTCCTGGGGGTGCCGACCGGCGGCCATGGACAGGCCGCTGAGATCACCACCCGTGAGATTGACGTCGCCGTGCGCGACCTGATCGAGAAAGGATTTACGCGCGCCAGAGATATCTTGACGACGCGGCGCGCGGATCTAGATGCTGGCGCTCAATTGCTGCTGAAACGTGAGACCATCACAGTCGATGACTTCCCAGCCATTCGCTCCGCAAGAGCCGTTACTGAGTCGCAATTGGCGTTGGTGCCGGCAGCAAGTTGATTGGCAGAATCTTGGATTTCGCGAACATGGCTCATCGCCGGCCGGCCTGCCAATTGCCGCTTTCTACTCGGGGCAAGGAAGCGCTTGGCACAACGGAGAAAATCGACCGCTTCCTGACGACGAAGCGGCCGAATTTGTCGTGCGTCGTCATCGATCTCGACGTAGTGCGCGCCAGGTATTCCGCGCTTCGCATTTGCTTTCCCGACGCAAGGATTTTCTACGCAGTGAAGGCAAACCCGGCGGCTGACGTGTTCGCAACGCTAGCGTCCTCTGGCGCTAATTTTGATCTGGCCGGCGAGGGTGAAATTGGGCGCTGCCGATCGTTCGGTATTACGCCGGATCGTTTTTCTTTTGGAAACACGCTCAAACGCGAGACCGAGATCGCGCGCGCCCGCGATGCAAAAATGGCGGCCGATCTCCTCGCCCACGCTCGATCTCTTGGCTTACGGCCGCGCGGCGTGTCCTCTCGCCTTCCTGAATGTCGGAGGCGGATTGCCGGCACAGTACCGCACGCCCATACCTCCGCTCGCGACTTATGCGGAGATCATCGAAGCGGCATTGCGCAAGCACTTTGGCGGGGCCCAGCCTCGCCCATCTCCTTCGCATCGACAAGAGCGCGCTCGCTGAATTTCGCCGAGACCCGAGAGGCCACGCTCTCCGCTATCGTCGACCCATTCGTCGAGAACAAGCCGATGCCGGCGGTAACGACGTCCGCCGAAGCGGATCAGGATTGACCCATGACTGATCGACGATTGTCGCTGTTCGCCTTGCACGCGACTGCCGAACTGGGCGCTGCGGTCGCGGCAGCGCTGGACCGACCTTTGGCCGCGCACGAGGAACGCGAATTTGAGGATGGGGAGCACAAAACGCGCCCGCTCGAGGCGGTGCGCGGCGCTGATGTATTCGTGTTGCAAAGCCTGCACGGTGGACCGGAGCAGAGCGCCAACGACAAGCTTTGCCGCCTGCTGTTTTTCATCGGCGCGCTGAAAGATAACGGGGCCGCGCGGGTGACCGCGCTGGTGCCCTATCTTTGCTACGCACGTAAAGACCGGCGCACCAAACCCAATGACCCGGTGACCACGCGCTACGTGGCGAGCCTTTTCGAAGCCGTGGGGACCGATGCCGTGGTCACCCTCGACGTGCACAACCCGGCCGCGTTCGAGAACGCCTTTCGCCGCCCCACAATAGCGCTGACAGCGGCCCCATTGTTTGTCGACTATGTCAACGCTTTGGCGGATGAAACGCTCTGCATCGTTTCTCCCGATCCTGGTGGAACCAAGCGCGCGGATATGTTTCACGAGGCGCTAGAGGCTGCGCTTGGACGCCGCGTCGGCAAGGCCTTCGTCGATAAGCGCCGCAGCGCGGGAATTGTAACGGGCGAGCTCTTCGTCGGTGAGGCGGACGGGGCGACCGCGCTCGTCATCGACGATCTCATCAGCACCGGCGGCACGCTCGTACGCGCCGCCCGCGCCGCGCGGAAGGCCGGCGCGAGGCGTGTTCTGGCGCTGGTGACGCATGGCCTGTTCATGCCGGGGGCCGAAGCCGCGCTCATGGATCCTGCCATCGATCGCGTCGTTGTCACCGACTCGGTACCCGCCTTCCGACTCGGCGCGGCGGTGGCGCAGGCCAAGGTGGATACCCTTGCGGTGGCGCCACTTTTGGCCGAGGCCATTCGCCGCCTTCACGCCGGCGACACGCTCACCGATCTGCTCGTCTTCTGAGTTTTTTTTCGAGCCGAACGGCGTCCGCGGCCGCAAGCCGCAGATAAGTGCGCGCTAGCGGCGCCCATTTCTCAGGCGTCCGTGGGGTAGGCTCCAACAGGTGGGCAATGGCGAGGCGCGCCCGCAGTGTGGCACGATGACAGCGATAAAAGATAAAAAGCTCCTCAGAGTCTCCGTCATGGAGTGCGCGCATGATGCGGCGCCGCAAATATTCACCGGCCCAGGCGGCGCCGAGCCGTTCGCATTCAACACACAGGAACGCGATTTCGTCGAA
>JBEKSB010000296.1:0-4229 GCA_049517455.1 Xanthobacteraceae bacterium | reverse complement strand
GGCAACGACAAGGCGGACCCAAGGGGCGCGCGAGCCGCCGGCGTCGGAGACCACCGGCCGGTAAAACGTGACGACCAGCACAGCCGGCCACCGGCGGATTGCAAATACTGCCGGTGTTGCTGAAGCGCTGGAAGAGTCCCGTGAGCCTTTCCTGGGTGCAAACCGACGATCCCCCCTACCGGCGAAAATGCCCGGTGGCGAGAAGGAGCGAGCTGAACGATCTCCTGATCGCGGTCGGCGCGCAGCGCGATGGCAAGGCCTTCACAGTCCTGTTCGATCACTTTCGGCCGCGCGTGCAGGCACAGCTGGTCCGCCTCGGGCTCGCTCCAACCGCGGCCGAGGATTTGACGCAGGACGTGATGGAAACGATCTGGCGCAAGGCGCATCTCTACGATCCACGGCAATCAGCGGCCATCACCTGGGTGTTTCAAATCGCCCGCAACCGCCGCATCGACATGAAACGGCGCACCCGCGAATTCAACTTCGCAGCCGAGGATTTCTTTGCCATTCCCGATCCCGCCCAAGGCTGCGATGATTGCCTCGACGCTGTCCAGCGCGAGGATTGTGTGCGCGTCGCGCTTAACGGCCTGCCGCACGAGCAGTTCACGCTCGTGCGGCTCGCCTTCTTCGAGGGGCTGTCACACAGCGCCATCGCGCGGCAGCTGAACCTGCCGCTCGGAACGGTGAAGTCGCGGCTCCGGCTCGCCTGTGCGCGCCTGCGTCGTTCATTGCTCGATGCCGGCGTGACCGAAGCGCGGGTCGCGGGATAAATCCGTCGTTCCGGGACGCGGCCAACCTGAAATCATCCGGTCCCCGTCACCTGCTTTCAATCACCGCGTGTTCCATGCTTATGGATTCCGGGCTAGCGTGATTGACGCGCTCCGAATGAAAGATCGCCATGAAAGCCATCCTCTGCACTCATTTTGGTACGCCCGATGAGCTCGAGCTTGCCGACATCCCACGGCCTGTAGCCGGACCCGGCGAGGCCGTCGTGCGGGTCAAGGCCGCGGCACTCAATTTCTTCGACTTACTGATCATTGCCGGCAAATATCAGCACAAGCCGCCGTTTCCGTTCTCACCCGCGTCGGAATTCGCGGGAATAGTCGAGAGCATCGGCGCAGGCGTAACCGAGTTTGCTCCCGGCGACCGCGTGATGGGCTCAACGGGCTGGGGCGCGGCGCGCGAAAGCCTCGCCGCCGGGACGGACCGACTGGTGAAGATCCCCGAAAATCTCGATTTCGAACGCGCCGCCGGCCTCACCGTAACCTATGCCACGACCCTCTACGGGCTACGGGGCCGCGGAGCACTCAAATCGGGAGAGACGCTCGTCGTCCTCGGCGCCTCCGGCGGCGTCGGGCTCGCCGCGATTGAGATCGGCAAGATCATGGGCGCACGCGTCATCGCCTGCGCCTCGTCCGAGGAAAAGCTCGCCTTCGCCCGGTCCCACGGGGCCGATGAAACGGTGAACTATGCCAGCGAAGACTTGCGCGACGCTCTCAAGCGCCTCGGCGGCGCGCGCGGGATCGATGTGGTCTACGACCCGGTCGGCGGCGCGCACGCGGAGCCCGCTTTGCGCTCGCTCGGCTGGGAGGGTCGCTATCTCGTGATCGGCTTCGCCGCCGGTGAGATACCGAAAATCCCGCTCAACCTGGTCCTGCTGAAGAGCTGCGACATCCGCGGCGTGCTCTGGGGTGCGTGGGCGCTGCGCGAGCCGCAAGGCCAGCGCGCCTTGATGAACGACATTGTGCGCTGGTGCGCCGAAGGGAAACTCAGCGCCCATGTGCACGCCGCCTATCCGCTGGCTGAAACCGCAAAGGCGCTCAAGGATATCGCCGACCGCAAGGTCATGGGCAAGATCGTGCTGCGGCCGTGATGAGGCCGTTCGATCAGCTGGCGAACTTGTCCATCGCCTCGACGAGCTTGATGTCCAGCTCGGTCAGGCCACCAGCGTCATGGGTCGACAACGTGACGTCGACGGTCTTGTAGACATTCGACCACTCGGGATGATGGTCGAGCTTCTCAGCCATCAAGGCGACGCGCGCTATAAAGCCGAAAGCCTCGTTGAAATCCGCGAACACGAACTTCTTGCTGATCGCGTCGCGCCCTTTGACCTCGCTCCAGCCATTGAGCCGGGCCAGCGCGCGGCCGCGAGCATCGGCGGAAAGCTTCTGCGCCATTTGCGGACCTCATCTGCGAAAACGATCTCGGCGTATGCCGCTCTCGTAAATAGACGCTAACATCACTACCTAGCAGGCTGCGCGCCAACGCGCGAGATTACCGAGAGGATACCATGTCCTGGTCTCTGAACATCGGATCGGTCGCCGGCACCACGGTGCGCATCCACGTGACCTTCCTCTTGTTCCTCGCCTGGATTTTCGGCGTGCAATATATCTCCGGAGGGCCGCAGGCAGCCTGGAGCAGCCTCCTGTTCATCGTGCTCCTGTTCCTGTGCGTGCTGCTGCACGAGTTCGGGCATATCTTCACAGCACGCAGTTTCGGCGTCAGGACCCCCGACGTGATTTTGCTACCGATCGGCGGCGTGGCGCGCCTCGAACGCATACCGGAACAACCGAGCGAGGAATTCCTCATCGCCATCGCCGGGCCCGCCGTCAACGTCGTCATCGCACTGCTGCTCGTGTTCATCGGCGGCGCGAATCTTTCCGCCGACCACCTCGCCGCGCTTGAGAGCGCGAATTTCAGCATGATCGACCGGCTCGCGGCGGTTAATCTGTTCCTCGCGCTGTTCAATTTGATACCCGCATTTCCGATGGATGGCGGGCGCGTGCTACGGGCGTTGCTGGCGAGCCGGCTCGGCTTCGTCCGCGCCACCGAAATCGCCGCGATGATCGGACAATGGGTCGCGTTCGTACTCGGCTTCCTCGGCCTGTTCGGCAATCCGATTTTGATCTTCATCGCCATCTTCGTTTACCTAGCCGCCTCCGCGGAAGCCCATCTGGTGGCGACCCGCGCCATGTCGCGTGGCGTACCGGTGACCGCGGCGATGGTGACGCAGTTCGCGACACTGACGCCGGACGAGCACGTGGACGCCGCGGTCGAGACACTGTTACGTACCAGCCAGGGCGAATTCCCGGTGGTGGACGACAACGGCTGGCCACTGGGTGTATTGGGGCGCAACGACGTTATCCGCGCGCTGAAGGAGCGCGGTCCGGACGCGCGCGTGGCTGACGCCATGACTGTCCACATCCCCACAATCGACAAAAATCGCTGCCTCGATGAAGCCTTCCGGCTGCTCCAGGAAAAATCGGTGCCGGCCGTCGGTGTTGTCGATGCGTCGGGCCGGTTGGTGGGATTGGTGACGTCCGAGACCATCGGCGAAATGCTCATGCTGCATGAGGCGCTGCCGACCGGCGTTCGGTTCGGGCCGTGGGGATCTTCCGGCCGCAGCGCCGCTTAAGACGGAAGCCGCAAACATCAGAGACGCGCGGGATAGCTATTTGAAGCGGTGGTCAAATTTCCGCCGCTGCCCGTGATTAACTAAGACGAGCATTTGGCGCGCGAACCCGGCGCAGCGCCGTAGAGGCAACCCGGGCAAGCCGTGGTAAGATTAACCATGCCTGCGGGATTACCTCATCGTCCGCCTCTCGCCATGAAGCTCTGGCTTTCTCGGCGCTTCGGCTGGACGAACAACACGGATACGTCCGCGGCCACGCCGGGCCACGCATTGCGCAAAGCCATGAATATCGAGTCGCTCGAGCACGTCGTTCGCAATCGAGTCAGAACGTTCCTGCGGCACACATGGCTCGTGACTATGCTGGGGACAGTCATCATCGGCGGCGTTGTTTGGTGGGCAATCTCCTTCATGACTGCGCCGACCGAGATGAGGATTGCCGCTGGGCCAGCCGGAAGCGCCAACGTGAAGCTTGTCGAGATGCTCACGCAGAAATTCTCCACTGAACGCGACAAAATCCGGCTGCGTTTCGTTCCCACCGGAGGACCCAAGGAAAGCGCGGAAGCGATAACCGATAACAGCGCCGATATTGCCATTTTGCCCAGCACGATAGGAAACTCGCCGGATTGGCCGGTCGTTGCCATCCTGCGACAGAATGTGATTGCGTTCATCGTTCCCGCGCAGGCAGCAAGCATCACCGCCAAGAAAGAGACCAGCGCCCCGGCCAAGAAAGAGACGAGCGCCCCCGAAAAGAAGGAAAAAAGCACCAAGGGCGACAAGGGCACAAAGGTGGCCAAGAACGCCAAGGACGCAAAGAGTG